>JBELIL010000016.1:0-3651 GCA_042090925.1 Flavobacteriales bacterium | reverse complement strand
CCCTATATTATTTACATATTCAATAGATTTGATTATTTTTGATAAAATTCTTCTATGACACCAGGATTTGTTGCATATTTTGTTTTATTTACAACTATTTTAGTTTGTTTTTTCATCATTAGAGACATGATTAAGAAATAAACCGTGAAAAGAATCCATCTTTTTATTGATAGGTTTATATACATTTTAATTTTTTTAAATGTAGCAGCTATGATTTTTGAATCTCACGAAAGTATTAGAAAAGCATACGGCAATTTCTTTTATTATTTTGAGCTTTTATCAATTCTTATTTTTTCTTTCGAGTACATATATAGAATTTCTTACTCTTTTATTAAAAAAGGAATGAAAGGGTCGGTAAACTATATTTTTAGTTTTTTTGGTTTAATTGATTTAATCTCAATTTTACCTTTTTATTTAAATCAATTTATCAACCTTGATGGTAGATTTTTAAGGATTTTGAGACTCTTTAGGTTAACAAGAATTTTTAAATTTGGAAGGGACAGTAATTCATTAAAGCTTTTCACTAAAGCTCTTATTTCAGTTAAAGAACAGTTATTGTTCACATTATTTTTATCTGCTCTTACAATCCTTTTTTCGTCCTCTGCAATATATTATCTAGAAAATGAAGCTCAACCAGAAAAATTTTCAAGTATTACAGAGTCAGTTTGGTGGGCAACAATATCACTTGCAACTGTCGGCTATGGAGATGTATATCCTATAACTGTAGGAGGTAAAATTTTTGCCACTATAATTTCGCTTGTTGGAATCGGTGTAGTTGCAATACCTACAGGAGTAATTAGTGCATCTTTCGTTGAAGAAATTTATAAAGAAAGAATTAAAAGAAAAGAGGATCAATAATTTGATTTTTGTTTTTTTATGAAAAAAATATTTATAATTGGTTCTGGATTTTCTTCTATTTCGGCGTCAACTTATCTTGCTAAAAAGGGATATAACGTTACTGTTTTTGAAAAAAATTCGACCGTTGGAGGTAGAGCTAGACAATTTAAAAAGCATGGATTCACTTTTGATATTGGTCCATCTTGGTACTGGATGCCCGATGTTTTTGAAAGTTATTTTAAAGACTTTGGTAAGAAAGTAAGTGATTATTATAATTTAGAAAAATTAAATCCAGCCTATGAGGTTTATTTCAATACACTTGATTCTATAAAAATTGGTGATTCATTAGAAAAAATCTGTGCAGAATTTGAGAGAATCGAACCTGGGAGTAGTATTCTTTTAAAAAGGTTCATGAAAAAGGCTGAAAAACACTATGAAATTGCAGTTAAAGATATGGTATATAAACCTGGAATTTCTCCCTTTGAATTAGTCAATAGTAAAACTATTGTAAGGTTAAAATATTTTTTAAGTAACATAAAAAAAGAGGTGGAAAAAGACTTTAAAAATGAAAAACTTTCGCAGATTTTACAATTCCCTGTCCTTTTTTTAGGTGCAAAGCCTTCTAAAACTCCTGCTTTCTATAACTTCATGAATCATGCAGATTTTGGTCTGGGTACATGGCATCCCAAAAAGGGAATGTACAGTGTAATTGAAGGAATGAAAAAATTAGCAGAGGAGATGGGGGTTACATTTAAAACAAATCAAAGTGTAGAAAAAATTATTGTAAATCGAAACGCTGCTTGCGGTATAGTTTCCAATGGTGAAAAAAAGTACTGTGATGTCCTAGTTAGTGGTGCTGATTATCACCACACCGAAAGCCTTTTAGAGGAAAAATTTAGATCTTATGATAACAGTTATTGGGAAAGTAAAGTATTTGCTCCATCTAGTCTGCTGTTTTTCGTTGGTCTTGATAAAAAAATAAAAAGAGTATCTCACCACACACTTTTTTTTGATGTTGATTTCGACCTCCATGCAACTGAAATATATGATAATCCAAAGTGGCCATCTAATCCCCTTTTTTACGGTAATTTTCCATCAATAACAGATCCTTCAATGGCACCAGCTGGTAAAGAAGCATGTTTTTTTCTAATCCCAATAGCCCCAGGGATTAGTGACTCTGAAAAAACAAGAGAAAAATATTTCAAAATTTTAATTAACAGATTAGAAAAACTCACAAATCAATCTGTAAAAGACTTTGTCTTATTCAAAGAATCTTTCTGTGTCAAAGATTTCGAAAAAGACTACAACTCATATAAAGGAAATGCCTACGGACTTGCAAACACCTTGAAACAAACTGCATTTCTTAGACCAAAAATGATAAGTAAAAAAGTTAAAAATCTTTATTTTACTGGACAACTAACTGTACCTGGTCCGGGTGTACCTCCCTCGATAATATCTGGCAAAATTGTTTCAGATTTAATTTGACACTTAGGTCTGAGGATTAATGACCCAATAAACAAGTTTGTATTCTCTTTCTCTAGCAGCAATCACCGAGTCAAGCATCCTATAACTTCCATCAAGAAATTCTTTATATAAGTCAACCTGTACTTTTACCTCAAGTTCCCACATTTCAACACGTTTAAATAGATTGTATCTTATAAATTTATCTGATTGAATATATTTTCTGTTTTTAATCCAAAATCGGTTATCATTAAGATCAAATGGAGGAAGGTCATAAACCCATTTTGAGGCAACTCTGTCAATAAATTGATTTACATACCTGTGTTCGATACCGTTTTTCCCAGTATTTTCAATAAGGTAATTTATATCTTGTCCATCATATGCATCTGTCATTCTTCTTCCAACTATATCAGGTAAAAGCCTAAATGTTCCGTCAAGTTTTATTGCCTCAAAGGTAGTTCTGGGGGGGCTAAATGGATTTCTCTGGACATATTGAGCCATGGGCGCAAAATGAAAGCCGCCGTATTCCTTATCATCGGGATCATCCCACCAATCTATAAATACAGAATCGTTGTCTTTCTCCCATTTTAAAAATTGTTTGGTAAACATCGCCACTACCCAGTCAAGTTCATCCGAATATACTTGAGTATATTCAACCATTTCCTCTATTTCATCTCTCAACTTGTATAAATTTTCAATACCATCATCCCTTTCATCATCTCTCATACCCTTTTGCTCAACTCCGAAGGACAAAAGAACTCCAAAAAAAACTATTGCAAAATTAACAGCACCTTCTTTTAACTTATCATAAAAATCACGTAAAGAAAATCGGTCTCCTAGAGTGATTAGTCGTAGAAACCAATTTAATTTTTCTTTTTTTACCCCTTTTTCCTTATCAGACATTTAGTTACTATAATTAAATTACACTATAAAGATACGAAAGACTTTTTTTTGTCAAATATTTCTGCAATAACTGACTTTAAAAAACACTGAACTTCGTCTAAAATTTTGAAATCCAGTGAGTTTTCACCTTTATTTTTTAGAGGAATGATTCCTTTTAAAGGAGATTTCAATGAAATGACACCTGCTTGGAAATTTTCAACACTTTCTCCCTCAATTTTTAAAGCTAACAAGTAGATTAATAGTTGAAATTGATTATTTAATTTGTAATCTCCTTTAAAATATTCAGAATCACTTGTGTATATTAAATTTTTAGGATCCATATATCCAGTTTTATAATCTATAATTCTAACCTTACCATTAAATTTATCTATTCTGTCAATTTTACCCTTTAAAATAACCTCTTTTTTTAAATTTACTTTAAAGTCCTTTTCAACATCTAAGATGACAATT
>JBELIL010000114.1:1767-4272 GCA_042090925.1 Flavobacteriales bacterium | reverse complement strand
AATTAGTTGTTAATTGATATTGATTTTATTTCATCTGAACCAAAAAACATATTTCCGATAAGCGCAACTGTTTCCTTTGTAATTTCTTCTTCTGAAGTAATGTTTTTTAATTGGAATTCGGTTGAGTCCATCGAAAATAATTTGTTCTCTTTCTGATTAATGTGAATTGCGGTATAAAGGTGGTATCGTAATATTTTTTCTAGAGTTATTTTCGTTCCAGGATAATAAGTTTGAAATCCCTCTAAACTTTTAAATGTCGTTTTTAAAACTCGATAGGGCTTTTGAAAACCTAATTCATTTTTTAAACGAAGAGCTTCGAACTGATTTATTGAATCTTGAGAATAACCTTGTAAAGACAACATTATAAAAACAAAAATCATACAAATTTTTAAATTTAGTTTCATGTTGTAAACATTATAATAAGGGGTTGATGTTTAAGTAAAATTTAACAACAATAGCTTCTAGTTATTTATTAATTTTCAATTATATCCTGATATATTTTAATCATTTCATCTAATTTTTCAGGATTACTTTTTGCAAAATTATCTTGCTGGGAAACATCAATATTTAAATTGTAAAGCTGAAAATTATCAGATCTGCCTGATTCTATATTAGTGTTAGGGTTCCTTTTAGGCCCGGGATAAGGAGGAATTAATATCCAATTTTTGCTTCTTAAAGCTGTTTTGGTTTGAGCCTCTAATATTAAATCGTTTCTTCCTTTACCTGAATTATTAAATAATACACCATCTAATTCTTTTCCATCTCTTGAACGTGTTTTTGATCCAATTAATGATGCTATTGAATTTAAAAAATCAATTTGAGAAACTATTTCATCTGATACTTGCGGTTTGATTTTTCCTTTCCAATATGTTATAAATGGAACTCGCGTACCAGCTTCAAAAAGACTGTATTTACCACCCCTTAAATTTCCAGAAGGAGTATGATTTCCTAGTTTTTCAATTGCATCATCGTAATAACCATCATTAAGAACAGGTCCATTATCACTTGTTAAAATTATTATTGAATTCTTCAATAAATCGTTTTTTTCAAAATAGGAGAATAATTCACCAATACACCAATCTGCCTCAATAATAGCATCTCCTCTAGGTCCCATTCCAGACAAACCTTCGAATCTAGGATGAGGAGTTCTAGGCACATGTGGCTGTTGAAGTGTGTAAAATAAAAAAAATGGACCCTCCTTTATATTGTTTACATAGTTTTTTGCTCGTTTTAAAAATTCGTCTGCCATATTTATGTCCTCCCATTTAGCTTTTTCTCCACCTTTCATAAATCCGATTCTTGGAATACCATTTATAATTGAGCCATTGTGACCATGTTCCCACATCATAGATAGAAGCTCTGGGTTTTCTTTTCCTGTAGGTAATCCATCGAAGTTCTTTTTAAAACTAACTGATATGGGATCCTCAATATCTAAATTTATAACATTGCCATTTTCAATATAAACTGTCGGAACTCTATCTTGAGTATCTGGCATGATAAAGCTATAATCAAACCCAACTTCATTTGGTCCAGGGGTTATTTTTTTATTATAATTAATTGTATCAATCCCGAGTCCCAAGTGCCATTTACCAACTATTCCTGTTTGATACCCTTTATTTTTTAACATTTTAGGTAATGTCATCTCTGTAGTATCAATAATTAGATTAGCACCCGTTAAAATTTTTGCTTTTTTATTTCGCCATGGGTAAGTACCTGTTAAAAGTGCATATCTACTCGGAGAACATGTAGCTGAACTAGAATAACCGCTAGTGAAACGAGTACCTTGATTTGCAATTTTATCAATATTTGGCGTGTTTAATTTTCCCATTTTATATGAGCTCACGTCACCATAACCTAGATCATCAGCATAAATAATAATAATATTTGGGCTTTTTAATTTGGTATCAACCTCGCAGGAATTTAAGGTTATTAATAGAATAAAATTTAAAAAAAATAAGTGTCTCATATTGCTAAATGTAGAATAAACTCTAATATATAGTTTTTAGCTATAAAGATATATGTAAATACAATTTTGTCTAATTACCAATCAGATGGTTTGTTTTGTAATTTTAAAACAGATTCAATCCTTGGTGGACTGATGGGAATGTTCGTGATTAATGTCGTGTTGAAACCTTTTTCTTTAGTCCACCCTTTTTGAAAACTATTTGACTACTTCATATCTGTTTTAATCCAATTTAGAAATAAATTATAATTATCACTCGAATTGGTTTGTTTTTCTAAAAAAGGTGACTTCGAATTATAACCAGCCTTAAAAAAGTTAGAAAACATATATGCTGATATTTCATTAGGGTGGTCAAGTCCTCTTTTAACAGGGAATGACTTAGTATAAAAATCAAGCTCAGAAAGTGGTCTAGATGAAATAGTATTATTAAGTTTAATTAAAGAATAATTTTCTTTATCCTTAAATATATCAAATGCTACATCCACAAAATCTTTACCCATTTCAGGTATTTCAACATTTTTGGTGATTAATGTTCTAATCCA
>JBELIL010000114.1:0-1667 GCA_042090925.1 Flavobacteriales bacterium | reverse complement strand
ATCACTCCAATCAGTTGAGAGTCGATCGAGATAGGCTTGGCTCAAGATAATATAAGTGCCCCGAGTGTGAGCGAAACCTCCACATAACCAATTTTGAATCTTAATAAATCTCCATGGTTGATTTGCCATTAAATTAATATCATTTTCTAATAACCATCTATTTGTTTTTTTTACAACAAAAGTTAAAATTTCTTTTTCTTGAGAACTAAAATCCATTACTGCAGAAGAGAATTTCATTCTTGCAAACGCTCTTGCTGAATCAATATTTTTTGGAGTCTTTTCTTGCACAAATGTTGAAATTTCTTTCCGTTGAAGCTTAGAAAAATAGGGTTCAAAAGTTTCATCTAAAATTGCAACACTAGCATGAGACTTCCCAAGAAAACTAATTCTTGAGTGAACAAGTGGGCTTTTATATATTTCTTTAATCTGATAACTGTTAAGGCTATTTATCGGATCGATTCTATCCTTGAATTCTCCATCACCTTGAATGTTTGGAAGTGAATCTATTATATTGATATCATCAACGACGTGTTTAAGGCCTAAATTATGTCCTACCTCATGTGCAATTACAAAAGCCTCCATACTTTTATTGTCTTCTATTTTTGTTTTATTTTTATCTCCTAAGGCAATAAAAACAATATTCCCATTCATCATGCCTCTTCCAGTTGGTCCACGATTCCCATCAATAGCATTTACAAAAAACATATTAATTATATCGTTTTGACCTTTTAAAATTCGGTCTCTTTTGGAAAGGTTAACAATACTATCAAGGTTAATTTCACCATCTCTAGCTTTTGTATTATTATAATAAGTAGGTTCCAAATAATGGAAATCAATATTAGCTTTAGAATAAGCTCTATTAACTAATTGTTCTGATAATTTCATTTGAGCTGGTTCATCACCATTATCTGACTGAATAACTATTGGTTGAATTATAATGACATTTGATTTTTGATTATTTTTTTTAACTGGTGAACAACTAAAAACAATAAGTAGGATAAAAATCAATTCTGTTAAGGATATAAGTTTTTTCATAAAACCAAGTTTAAACATCAAGTTACACATTAAATACTTTCTCAAGTTTCCAAAAAACTTCTATAGATTGAAAGCCTTTATTTACTTTCTATTTTTTAATGATTTATGCTCTAAGACTTCAGGGACTTTTTTAGCAAAATCTGATAATTCCGGAGCATTCTTTCTGACCCAGTAATATATTACACCATTTAAAAATTGCTTCTCTGATGGAGCTAAACCAAAACCAATTCGTGCCCCATTTGTCTCTCTAGACTTACTAATTAACTCAAACATTTGTTCAGATATTTTTAGTTTGATTTCTTTATTTTTTTTCATATTACTCTAAATTTAAAATAAGCCTGTATTCTTAAGAAGAATTAATCTCGAGTATTAATTCTCATTGTTAAAGTTTCAGGAGTAAATCCTGCTTTTTCATATGCCTTTATAGCACTTATATTAGGTGTATAAACATCTAATTGAAATTCAGAATATCCTTTTTCTTTACCCCAATTTAAAAGGTAATCAATAATCATCTTATTAACTCCTTCTCCTCTTTTCTCAGGAATAACATACATAAATCCTAAAAAAACATAATACTCTGGATTTTTATAATGTTTATTTTTATTAATCAGGGCATAGCCAGAAGCAATTAC
>JBELIL010000015.1:0-23399 GCA_042090925.1 Flavobacteriales bacterium | reverse complement strand
ATGTATAAATATGATGAAAGATTGTTAACCGTGACTGGTTTTCCAAGGGTAGTTATTCCTACTCATTGGGATAATTTTAGAATGCCATACAGTTTTTCACAAGAAGTTAGTATAAAAAATAAATTAGTCCCTTTTCGAAAAAAAGTAACTGAAGTCTCTCCCAAAACAAAAGTGATTTTTCCTATACATCTTCAGAGGTTTATAGTTGAATAAGAATTAATTATTTAATTACCTATTAACTTTTATATAAAACCTTAACTTTAAGTCAATTGGAAAAAATAATATTAAACAGATTAAAATCATGATGAACTATTTTTTAAAGATAAGTTTTGTAATGTTTTCTTTTACATACCTTAATCTACAAGCTCAAGGATCTTCAAGTGAAGATAAATACATTCCTGACTTCAAGGAACTAAAATATAGAAATGTAGGCCCCACTAGAGGTGGTAGGGTAACTTCAGTTTGCGGTGTAAATGATAATCAATTTACATTTTACATGGGAACAACTGGTGGAGGTCTATGGAAATCAACCGATGCTGGTTTGAATTGGAATAATATAAGTGATGGTTTCTTTAAATCACCTTCTATAGGAGCAATCAGAGTTTATCAAAAAAATCCATCTATAATTTATGTTGGTACTGGGTCCGATGGGATTCGATCCAATGTAATTGTTGGAAAAGGGGTATACAAATCAATAGACGATGGTAAATCGTGGTCAAATATTGGTCTTAAAAATGTAGGGCAAATTGGAGCTGTTGAAACCCATCCTGACAATGCAGATATAGTTTATGTTGCTGCTATTGGGCAACCCTTTCAGCCAAATGTAGAAAGAGGTTTATATAAATCTTTAGATGGAGGAAAAACATGGGAAAATATTCTATTTATTTCTAATGAAATTGGTGTTGTTGATATTGAATTATCTCCCGACAATCCAGATGTAATATATGCAGCCTCCTGGAGGGGGGAGAGAAAACCTTGGACGATTATTAGTGGATCAGAAGAAGGAGGTATTTACAAATCTACAGATGCTGGTAAAACTTGGAAGAAGTTAAAAAAAGGACTTCCCAAAGGACTAGTTGGTAAAATAGATCTTGCGACCACAGCTGCCGACCCTGACAGAGTTTATGCTCTAATTGAGGCTAACAATGGGAAAGGTGGAGTTTATGTATCATACGATAGAGGGAAAAGCTTTATTCCTATGAGTTACAGAAAAGAATTAGTTAATAGACCTTTCTATTATTGTAATCTAGAGGCCGATCCAAAAAATGCAGATATAATTTTTTCCAACGCAAATAGATTCATGATGTCTAATGATGCAGGTAAAACATGGAAAATAATGAGAACTCCACATGGTGACAATCATGATATTTGGATTAACCCCAATGACACGAATGTTTGGATCCAATCTAATGATGGAGGTGCTAATGTTACATTTAATGGTGGACGAACCTGGACAACTCAATTTAATCAACCTACAGCAGAAATTTATCAGGTTGAAGTTGATAATCAATATCCGTATTGGCTCTACGGTGGTCAACAGGACAATTCCACAACTATTTCCGTTCCGAGTCTACCTCCTTATCCAATGCAAGCAGGGCCTAATGCTTGGATCATGCAAACAGGAGGATGCGAAACAGGACCTGCTGTTCCAAATCCAATAAATCCCAATATAGTTTATTCAAATTGCAAAGGAAAATTTGGTGTTTATAATAAAGAAACAGGTCAAGAAAAGCAATTTTATGTAGGCGCTGCTAATATGTATGGACATAATCCAAAAGATCTTAAGTATAGATTTCAAAGAGTCTCGCCAATTCACATTTCACCTCATGATGAAAAGATAATTTACCATGGTTCTCAATTTGTTCACAGAACTATAGACCAAGGAATTACGTGGGAAAAAATTTCCCCTGATCTCACTGAATTTGATCCAAGTAAGCAAGTGATTTCGGGTTCACCAATTACAAGAGATGTGACTGGAGAGGAATTTTATAGCACAATATATTCCATTAGAGAATCTGCTATTGAAAAAGGGCAGATTTGGGTTGGATCCAATGATGGACTCGTTCATATTACAAGAGATAGTGGTAAAACCTGGAAAAATGTTACACCAAAGAGTTTAAAAAAGGGAGGTAGAGTAGATTCCGTTGAGCCCTCAAAACATGAAGAGAATGTTGCATTTGTGACTATCTTAAGATATCAACTTGGTGACTGGTCTCCATATATCTACAAAACAACCAACTATGGAGAAACTTGGAAATTAATAACAAACGGTATTCCTTCTGACTTCCCAGTAAGAGTGGTAAGAGAAGATCCAAATAAAAAAGGGTTATTATACGCTGGGACAGAATTTGGAATATTTATTTCAAGAAACGGAGGAGAAAATTGGGAATCATTTCAACAAAATCTACCAATAACTCCTATAACTGACCTGAAAGTACACAGAAATGATATAGTACTTTCAACTATGGGAAGATCATTTTGGATTTTAGATAGAATTAATTTTTTACATCATGATTATGAAATTGACAAACCTTATCTAGTTAAACCTTCTGAAACCTTTAGATACAGATATAGAGCATCTAGGAATTCAAATAATTTCTACCCTCAATCTGGTGTGGTTTTAGATTATTATTTAGACAGTGAAAAATATGAAAAAATAAATATCTCATTTTATGATAAAGACGATAATCTAATAAATTCGTTTTCAAATTCATCGGTTGAGGATAAAACAGACACATCTTATAATATGGCATTGAGTCAATACGAATCCATAACTACAACCAACTTAAAAAATCAGTCTGGTTTAAACAGATTTAGGTGGAACATGAGACACCGAGGATCTTGGGATAAAGACGAGAATAAATCTTTTAAAAATGGACCTCTTGTTTGCCCAGGAAAATATAAGGCTGTGTTGTCTTTGGGCGAGAAAAAGTTAATGACCGAATTTATTATAAAGAAGGATCCAAAATTATCTGTTTCAGATCAGGATCTTAGAAATTTAGAATTGTTTCAACTAAAAGTTACTGAGAAGATCACGGAAGCTAAAAATTTGGAAAATAAAATTAAAAAAATGCTTTCTGAAAAAAAATTAAGCAAAAGGGATCAAAATGTAATCTTAAAAATTCAAGAGGACATGACAACTAAAGAAGGGACGTACATGCAGCCAATGCTTGTCGCACAATATAACTACTTGTATAGCATGTTATCTAGATCGGATCAAGAAGTTGGTAATGATGCTCACATAAGATTAAAAGAATTAAATGAAAGGCTTGAAAAAAACAAAAAAATAATTAATTCTGTTTCACCATAAATATTTACTTAGAGGTCATTAGGCGTGATATTGAGGTGGTTTTGTTTCCAAATTTTCATTCTTGTTATATCATCTACATTACCGCCAGATATGATAATAAGAATTTCTTTTTTTTGTGATTGTTTTTTTAACCATCTAAAAGCTGCGTCCATTGTCATTGCGCACGTTGGTTCAATTTGAATTTTGAGTAAGTGATTAAGCCATTGTGTCCAGTAGATAATTTTTTCTTCTTCAACCTCATAGAATTCATCTAATTTTTTTAAAAATTCGAAAGTGATGTCGCCAACCGCCATTGTCATTGCTCCGTCAGCTATTGTATTGGGTATTCCTTTTAATCTTTGAATAGAATTCATTCTAACAGACTGAACAGCATCATTGGCATTTAGGGGTTCTGCACCAATTACTTTCGCAGACGGACACATTTTCCTTGTCGTAATTAACGCACCTGATAAAAGTCCTCCTCCTCCACAGGGTGCAAAAACAGCGTCGATTGACTTTAATTTCCTTAATGCTTCAAGAGTTGCAGTGCCTTGTCCAGCTATTACTTGCTTATTATTAAAGGGTGGTAACCAGCATACACCTTCATTTCTTGATGCATTTAGTACTTTGTCATCAGACTCGTCCCTAGTTGGTGAAAGAACAACTTCCGCACCATACGATCTAGTTGCTTGAATTTTAATTTTAGATGCATAATCAGGCATAAAAATAGTTGATGGTATTCCAAATTGGCTTGAAGCCCACGCAACAGCTTGAGCGTGATTACCAGAACTATTTGCGACTATTCTTTTTGGCTTTTCATCTTCCTCTACTAGAAAGGAAATAGCATTACTAGCTCCTCTAGACTTAAATGCTCCAATTTTTTGAAAACTATCTGCCTTGAAATATATTTTGTGACCTAACCAATCATTTAATATTGAAGATGAAATAATTGGTGTGTCAACAATAAACTTACTAATTCTGTTTTTTGCTTCAACTATATCCTTAAAAGATGGTTTAGTTTTCAAATCTAGAGACCATTATTTCTTCTTGAAGGTAAATAAAAAATTGTATGGTGGTAAAATATTCAATTTGTTTTTTTAATTTAATCAATATTAACTATAAATCAATTTAAAATGAAAAAAACTATTTTGTCAATTTGTTTGTTTGTTTTATCTATTATAAACATGCAAGCACAGGAAATATGGATGTCCTATGATTTAAAAATAAAAAAAGGAATGTCTGAGAAATTTGAGCAAGCAGCTTCAAAAAAAACTAAAATGTTTAATAAAACTGCTGAAGATGCTATTTTTACTTTTCAGTACCGAGATGGTGAAAAACAAGGTCAGTATCAAAGAGTTGTTGGATATAAAGACTGGGATTTTATGAACAATCAAAATCCAAATGGTAAGCAGCAAAAATACTGGAGGGACAATGTTTCTCAGTATGTTGAGAAACAAACTGGATGGAAAGTTTGGAGAAGATTAGTTGGAGTATCTCATAACTGGAATCCTGAAACTACTTTCAAACATGTGTATGTTTTAAGAAGGTTTATTAAACCTGGTCAGGACCAAGATGTTTTTAATTTCTTACGAAGAACGAAAATGGTTAGAGAAAAATATAATCACACAGGAATTAGAGGGGTCTTTAAAGTTCTTTCAGGTGGCAATACTAGTGAATTTATAATATGTAGAGGTTTTGATAAGTTTGGAGAAATGGGAAAATTCGAAGGAACAGATAAAAATCTCGAAGATTTATACAATGAAATGTTTGGATGGAACGCATATCAAAAAGACGCTAGAGTATATAATAATGCTCTTGAGATGTATAGTAGAACAACCGAAAGGCTTACTTTTATGGAAAATTTAAGCACGCAATTATAAAACTTTTATAATTTAAAACCCTCCTAATGAGGGTTTTTTAATACCCTGGGTTTTGTTCTATTTCTGAATTACTGTCCATTTCACTCTGTGGAATGGGCAGTAATAATTTTGGATCACTGGATTGAAGACTTCCAACATTTTTGTCAAGTCTTTTAAGATCATGAATAAGATGACCCTCAAAAGCAAGCTCAAGCTGTCTTTCATTAAAAATAATATCAATATTAAGCTCTGTTAATGGTTTAGCATTAGATCTAGCTCTTAAAGTATTTATCTCAGACAGTGGTGTCATACCCTTAGAACTGGAGAGCCTAAAATTTGATTCAGCTCTAATAAGATGCATTTCAGCCATTCTAAGAACAGGTACATTACCGTACTGATTTGTGAATTTTGAAGTAAGAGTTCCTCCATTATCTGGACTAATATAATTGAAAGAATATCTAACATCATTTAAATCGTTCCCAAATAATTCAAAATAAGCCGGTTGCAAAGTAATATCACCCTGCCTTCCTCCATTTGACTGAGAGGCATAAAATATAATACACTGGTTTGTTCCTCCCTGACTAGTAACTTGAAATGCAAAAATATCTTCAACTCCGTCAACGTCGTTGTTAAATGCCCCAGCGAAAGTGTCAGCTAACTCATGACCACTATTTATTATTACATCGTTAGCAGCATCCAATGCTTCGTTATACTCTAAACGTTGAAGATATACTCTTGCAAGTAAAGCTTTAGCTGAGTATTTGTCTGCAAAAAAATCATTTGACGGAGGTAATAGATTATATGAATCGTTTAAATCTGAAATAATTTGATTATAGATTTCGTCTTCAGTACTTCTTTGTATATTAAGATCGGAGCTGTAATCAACAATCCCCTCTGTTCGCAAAGGGACACCCCCAAAATGTCTTACAAGATCAAAATAAGCAAGAGCTCTTAGAAATTTTGCTTCACCTTCGACTCTATTACTTTCATTTGTTTGATTTATAACAGTTATGTTATCTACAACTAAATTCGCCTGATTTATAACTTCATATGAATTTTGCCATAATCCTTCAACAAATGAATTATCAACTAAAATATTTTTTGTGAAAATTTGTCTTGGCTCTAAAAATGTTCCCTCCCATGAAATCTGACCAGATGCACCAAGCAAGTCAGATATAACATGATTTCGCCCTCCATATGAAGCACTTTGGCCAGCTTCTTCATAAGTGCCAATTAATATATTTTTTATGGTGTTTTCTTCCGAAAGCGCTTTGTTTACTGATATACTTTGTGCAGGTTCAATATCCAACTTTTGATCGCAGGAAAATAAGGTCAAACAAATAATTATTTTTAAAGTTTCTTTTATTTTTCTCATAATTAAATTAAAAACCCAAGTTTAAACCAATTGATATTGTCCTAGCTGCAGGGGCTGAATAAAATACTTGTCCGATTCCGCCAGCATCTGTTCTAGATTCTGGATCATATCCAGAATAATTAGTAAAAGTTAAAAGATTAAATCCTGACAAATAGACCCTGCCATTTTTTAATTTTAATCTTTCATTAATTTTTTCTGGAAAATTGTATCCCACAGTTAAATTACGTAATCGAATAAAATCTCCATCTTCAATATATCTTGTTGAATGACCAGTCCCATTTGACCATCCTAATCTTGCCTGAGGTATGTCTGTCTCGTCTCCAGGGGTTTGCCATCTATTGAGCTGGTCTTTGGTCTGATTATCGAACCAATCTCCGTTTGCTGATTGAAATCTTCCAGCAGAATTGTAAATACTAGCTCCGAACTCTCCTTGGAAAATTAAAGTGAAATCAAAATCTTTGTAGTTTAAAGTGTTTGTGAAACCAAAAATAAATTCAGGTAGTGGGTTTCCAGCTACTATCCTTTCAGCATCTGCGTATTCGTTAGTAGTAGATTTATTTAGTGTTCCATTTTCCTCGGTGTTTAAATAGTAAAGAGCATCTCCATTTTGAGAGTCAACACCTGCGTACTCAGGTAAATAAAAAGAATACAGTGCTTCTCCTTCCCTAAGAATATTTCTAGAATTTATAACATCATTACCTCCTGGTAAGGTGACTACCTCACTAGTATTAATCCCCATATTGAAACTTGTTTTCCAATTAAAATCTTCCTTTGTAATATTTTTAGTATCCAATAAGAATTCAAAACCTGAGTTCTTAAGTCTACCAATATTTTTTGTTATACTTGAAGCTCCAGAGGAAAGCGGAAGAGGCTGATCAAAAAGAAGATTGTCGGTATCCTTATTATAATAAGTTATTTCTCCCGAAATTTTATTTTCCATAATTCCAAATTGCAGCGAAATATCTGATTGTGATGAACTTTCCCAAGAAAGTTGTGCGTTTTCAGCTTGAATTGGAGCAATTCCAGGCCTTTGATTATATGATACTCCTCCAAATAAACCTCTCGACGCAAAGTTACCTATTTCAGCATTCCCAACTTGCCCCCAGCTAGCTCTAAATTTCAAAAAATTTATAAGTTCATTATCTAAAAGAAATTCTTCATCCGAAAGAATCCATCCAGCGGAGAATGATGGAAATGTACCATATTGAGCATTTTTTCCAAATCGAGATGAACCATCATAACGTAGTCCCAACTTAAGTAAATATTTATTTTTAAAAGAATATGTCAATCTTGAAAAGTATGAAACAAAACTGTATGCAGAAGTATTTCCACTTCCTGAGGTGATTTCTGCTGCACTCGATAAAGTTTGAAAATCATCCGTTGGGAATTGTTCTCCTTGAACACTTGTAAAACGCCTGTTACTCTCGTTGTATTCAGTACCTAAAATAGCATTTAAAACATGGTCTTCTCCGAAATCTTTATCATAGGTGAGATAATTTGAAAAAATATAATTTTCCGTTTGAACATTGGTAGCTGTTCCTTCACCGTTGGTAGACTGAAAAGGTGTTTTACTTCCTCTAAACTGATCTTCAGTTTGAGCATAGGAATCAAATGCAAAACTTGAAGTAAATTTTAGGTTAGGAATAATTTTGTAATCTCCTGAAATTTTTCCTGTTGCTCTTCTAATAATAGTTGTGAAAAAACCATATTTATCTTCGAGTAAAAAATTTGCATAAACGGTGTTTGAAAAAGGTTCCCCATCAAGAAAAGCTGGAGAAATTGGTGCCTGAGCGATAGCTTGAAGCGGGGTTACAAAAGCATTATCATTCGCTATTCTATCTATTTTTGACCTATTAAAACCTAAATTCATAGATAGCGAAAATTTGTTAGAAAAACTATGACTTACATTAGTTCTGGCATTAATTTTTGTTAATTCGTTACCTCTGACAATTCCCTTTGTATCATTGTAGGATACAGAAAAGTAATAATTTGTTTTTTCACTTCCTCCAGACATTGAAATATCTGCGTCTCTAGTATACCCATCTACTAAAGCAATTTTTTCCCAATCCGTATCATAGGCACCTTCTTGCCATGTGTAATCAGAATACCTATCAAATCTTGCTTCTACATAGGCAGCTCCATTACCTGGCCAACCCCCGTATGCAAGACCGTTTTCGGCTGCCTCTGTCAAAATTTCTATATAATCATCTGCGTTCATCCAATCTCTTGTTTTTGCTGGAGAGC
Source organism: Flavobacteriales bacterium (assembly GCA_042090925.1). Classification (GTDB taxonomy): domain Bacteria; phylum Bacteroidota; class Bacteroidia; order Flavobacteriales; family Flavobacteriaceae; genus TMED96. The sequence continues at coordinate 14,632 of JBELIL010000015.1, read as the reverse complement.
TAAATCCATTTGAGAAGTTAACATTAAAGCTTGCTTCTCCAGGCCTTCCTTTTTTTGTTGTTATGATTACTACACCATTTGCACCTCTTGATCCATAAATTGAAGCGGCAGATGCATCTTTGAGAATGTCAATAGATTCGATTTCAGACGGATTTAAAGTAATTAGCGGATTAGATGGAGCTCCGTTACTTGACTCATTATCATTTATTAAAGGCACACCATCCAAAACGTATAAAGGGTCTGAACCTGCACTTATACTGGATTGTCCTCTAATTCGAAAATTTAACCCGGCCTCGACTTTCCCGTTGGTCTGATTAATTTGTACACCCGCTACTCTTCCTGTGATTGCATTAAACAAGTTTGGAGTCGGGATATCGCTTAAATCCTCCGATGTTACTCTTGCAACGTTGTCAGTTAAAGTTACTTTTTTTTGAGATCCATATCCAACGACCACTACTTCTGCTAACTCATTGGAAGGATTAAGTGTCACATCTATCTTATCTTGTTCCCCTACCAAAATTACAGTAGAGCCATAGCCAATAAAACTAAATTCTAAGCTAGAATTTTCACCTACGTCAATTGTGTAATTTCCATCAAAATCTGTACTTATCCCGTTAGTAGTTCCTACTTCAACGACTGAAGCCCCTGGTAATGGAATACCAATTTCGTCAACAACAACACCCGTGACGGTTTTCTGACCAGCAAGTGTTGCAAAAAAAAGTATGCCAAATGAAAATGATAAAATTATTTTTTTCATTGATTGCAATTGGTTACTTGCAAATATATAATATTTAAATTTTTAATAAATGTTTTATAGTTTTTAGAATGGAGAATTCTAATTAATTTTTATCTAGATTTAAATTTTTTTAATTCATCAATTAATTTTGGGACTACCTCAAAGGCGTCACCAACAACTCCATAATCAGCTGCTTTAAAGAAAGGCGCTTCAGGATCATTATTAATAACAACCTTGCATTTTGAAGCATTTATTCCAGCAAGGTGTTGAATTGCACCAGATACCCCAATCGCAATATATAAATTAGATGCTACCGGTTTACCTGTTTGACCTACGTGCTCGCTGTGTGGTCTCCAGCCCATATCGGAAACTGGTTTTGAGCAAGCCGTAGCAGCACCAAGTATTTTTGCTAAATCTTCAAGTAAACTCCAGTTTTCTGGACCTTTTAAACCCCTACCGCCTGAAACCACAATTTCAGCATCAGCTATAGAAATTTTTTCTTCATTCTCTGTAATAGATTCAACTTGTACGTTTGAACCTAGGCTTTCAGGAATATAATCTTTTACTTCAAGTTTTCTTTCACTTTCAAAAATTCCGAATGAATTATTTAAAATCCCAATAATTTTATAAGTTGTAGTAAGTTCTGTAAATACAAATCCCTTGTTTGTAAATGCGCTTCTTTTTATAACTAATGGAGAAATACTAGAAGGAAATTCAATAACATTGGTAGCATAACTTGCATCCAAAGAAATTGATACTATAGGAAAAATATAACGTGAGTCAGCACTAGATCCCGTTATAAAAATTGTTCCTTCAAGGTCTTTAAAATTTTTACACAATAAATCAGCATAGATTTTTGCATCAAATACATGATCTGTTTTAATGTTGATTAGTTTTTCAACTCCATATTTTTTTATTGTGATAGAATCTTTAGAATTAAATGCAATACCATATAAACTAGTATTTATTTCATCGGCTAATTTTCTGCCATATGAAGATGCCTCCAGAGCACTTTTTTTGAAATTACCATTTTCAGTTTCAAGATAAACTACAATCGCCATACTAAATCACTTTTGCTTCATTATGCAATAGATCAATCAGATCATTTATGTTTTCTGGATTTACAAGTTTTACTTCACCTTTTGGTGGAAGCTTTTCATATTTCACTGTTTTTGTTTGAAATTTTTTAAATTTAGCTTCGATAATCGTCAAGGGTTTTTTTCTGGACATCATAATACCTCTCATATTTGGAATTATCAAATCACTTTCTTCAACAAGTCCTTTTTGGCCACCAATTACTAGGGGTAGAGTTCCTGATATTTCTTCTTTACCTCCATCTGTTTCTCTAGTTGCCTTGAAATTCGATTGACTTACTTCTAAACTCACGCAATTACTAACATAATTAGCATTTATTAAAGTAGCGATCATACCAGGTACCATTCCTCCATTATAATCGATCGATTCTCTACCAGCAATTATTAGATGATATTCTTTGTTATTCACAAAATCAGAAATTTCTCTTGCAACTTGATTGGCATCCATTGGATTTGTATCAATTCTAAAAGCTTGGTCAGCACCAATAGCAAGAGCTTTTCTAAGTATAGGATCAGTATCAACACCACCAACAGAAATTACATGTACTTCACAACTTTCCTTTTCTTTTAACCAAATTGCTCTAGTTAAACCAAATTCATCATTAGGATTTATGATGTATTGTACGCCTGATTTATCAAATTCAGTTTCATTTTCAGTAAAATTTATTTTTGATGTTGTGTCGGGTACACTACTAATACATACCAAAATCTTCATATTTCTTTAAAGTATTTTTATTAAAATTTAAAATTAAGTATTATTCCTGCATAATAAAATTTTTTAATCAATTATATGATAAATTTGATTGGATAGGGATTTTTTACGTCTTTATCGTATCCATAAAAACCCCTTTTAGTCTTGTATCCCAAATTTCCTTCTTCAACCATTTTTATAAGTAATTGATTTGGTGAGTATTTTTTCTCACCAAAACCATTTTCTAAGACTTTCAAAACTGATAAACAGACATCCAACCCTATTAAGTCCGCTAGTCTTAGAGGGCCCATGGGATGGCCCATTCCTAATTTTATTATTTGATCAATACTATAAACATCTGCAACACCTTGTGATAAGGTTTCAATTGCTTCATTTATCATTGGAAGTAAAATTCTATTTGAAACAAAACCAGGAGAATCCTTAACCACTAATGGAGTTTTGTTTATTTTTTTAGTTAAAGCTTTAATTAATTCAATAGTTTTTTCACTTGTCCTGTTTCCAACAACTATTTCAACTAAAGGCATTATTGGTACTGGATTCATAAAATGCATACCTATAATCCTCTCTGAATAACGAGTTTTATGTGCTAGACTTGATATAGATAATGAGGATGTATTGGATGAAATTATAACGTCACTTCTACACATCGTATCTAAATCTTTAATTAACTTCTTTTTCAGTTTAAAGTTTTCAGGGACGGCTTCAACAATTAATTCTACATTTTTAATAGATTTATTAAATTCTTTCGTAAATACTATGTTTGATAATATAGTTTTTTTTTGTTTCTCATTAATGACTCCTTTTCTTATTTGCCTATCAATATTTATAGAAATTATTTTTTTTGATTCAGTTAATATTTTTTCATTCAAATCAATTAGACTTACCTTTAGCCCATATTGAGACATAATGTGAGCAATTCCTAAACCCATTGTTCCTGCTCCTACAACAGCTATTTGTTTCATTTTTAAAATTATTTATGGAATATTAAAGTTTAGATAATCTACAATATTTTTAATTAACATATCATTGTAACAGTAATTGTTTTAATTTAAAAACTATTCTAAATTGCTAACCGATATAAAAATAATTGAAGTGATTTTTAATATAGAAGTCTCTAATAAAAGAGTTTTTTTGATAAACGAAATTGTAAATTATATTTATAAAAAAACTTCTGAAAATAAAATTCCGAAGCTAAATTTTATATGTACCCATAATTCAAGAAGAAGTCAATTGTGTCAATTTTGGGCAAGTTTTTTTTCTAACTATTACAATATTAAATGTGAAGTTTATTCTGGAGGTACTGTTGAAACAGAAGTACATAAAAGTGTGTTGAATAACATAAGTGACTATGGTTTCAACATTAGTTTTAAAGAGTGTAACAACCCCATTTATTCCATAAAGTTTAAAAATCAGAATCTTGGTAATTATTTCTCAAAATTTTATTACAATTTTGAAAATCCAAAGAATGAATTCGCTGCAATTATGACTTGCAGTGATGCAGAAAATAATTGTCCTGTGGTTGAGGGGTCAGAAATTAAATTTTCTCTTCCATACGAAGATCCAAAAAAATACGATAAGTCAAAAAATGAAAAAAATGAGTACAAAAAAACTTCTGAATCAATTGCCTCTGAAATGAATTACTTGTTCAAAACAATTAAAATTAAAAATGAATAGTATTAATCACTACATAATAATCATTTCGGTATATACCATTTCATTAATTTCATGTAAAAAAGATGAAATGTGTGGTATAATAATTGACAAAGCAATTATAGAAAATCGTTACTACTTTATATTTGATTCCGATGACTTTAGTCAATTTGGTGGAACAGGAATTAATCAAACCATATACTATGTCCCGGACAATAGAAGTAGTGGAGAAGTTAATATGGATATTTACAATAAGTTCATGCCCGGGGAAGAGTATTGTCAATCATAATCTCTCCATTATAAATTCATATGTGTCAGAAAGGAATTCTATATAATTATCCTTAAACCCAACTTCGGTTTTAAATGCATCAATATATTTTTCTTTTATAGGAACTGGTATTCTAATTTTTTTTGACTTATTAGAATGTTCAATCATAAATTGTATAGTTATTTTTGAAGAAATAATAGGGTTTTCTCTAAGTTCTTTGATCACATACTTTAATATTTCAACTGGCCATTGCTGAGATTCAAAACTTAAGTCTAATTGATCTGTTTCATTTTTTAACGATTTAAATGCAATGTCAGATTTTACTTTTAATTCGTGTTTTTTTACAAAATCATTAAAGTCTAACTCTTGAGTAAAAGAAAATTGAGCTAGTATTGTTAAGGCAAAAAAATATTTAATCTTCATTTTTTTTATTTTCAATTATAATTGCGGAAGCTCCTCCGCCTCCGTTACAAATTATTGCTGCACCCCTCTTTAATTTTCTTTGAATTAATGCATGAATAAGAGTAACAACAATTCTTGCCCCAGAACACCCCAAGGGATGACCTAATGATACAGCTCCACCATTGACATTTACAATATCGGAGTTTATTCTCAAGATTTTCAAATTTGCCAAAGCAACAACAGAAAAAGCCTCATTGAATTCAAAAAGATCTATTTGAGATAAATTTAAATTGGCTCTTTTTAACGCAATGGGCAAAACTTTAGAAGGCGCTGTAGTGAACCACTTAGAATCATTAGCAGCGTCTGCGTAGGAAATAATTTCAGCTAGAGGTTTTAAATTAAGTTCTTTGGCTTTTTTTTCTGACATTAAAATTAATGCTGCCGAACCGTCATTTATTGTTGAAGCATTAGCCGCTGTGACAGTCCCACCTTTTAAAAAAGGTGATTTCAAATTTTTTATTTTATCAAAATTTACATTAAAGCATTCCTCATCTTTCTTCAGCTTAATTTCTTCCCCTTTTGAATCCTTAATTTTTATTTCGCAAATTTCGTTGTTAAAAAATCCCTTCTCCCAAGCATTTTGACTTTTCAAATAAGACTCTTTGCAGTACATGTCTTGTTCATCTCTTGATATTTTATATTTTTTTGCAGTTGCCTCAGCATATACACCCATTAATTTATTATGAAAGGGATCCATTAATCCATCAACTTCCATAACGTCGTTTAATCTTTTCTCTCCAAATTTTACCCCCTTTCTTATGTTTAAATAATGAGGAGACATGCTCATGTTTTCCATTCCTCCTGCAACAACAACATTATTTTGGCCAAGTGCTATAGATTGAGCAGCTACAAAAATACTTTTCATTCCAGAAGAACATACTTTATTAATAGTAGTACATGGAACATCTTTTGAAATCCCAGCAAAAATTGCGGATTGTCTTGCTGGAGCTTGTCCAACTCCTGCCTGAAGTACATTGCCAAAATAAACTTCGTCGATTAAGTTAGTTTTTAGAGAAATAGATTTTATTGTAGACTCAATTGATTTAGCCCCAATTAAAGTTGCAGGAATTCTAGATAATGAACCCATAAAAGACCCTATTGGTGTTCTTTTTGCTTCAACAATTACAACCTTATTAAATGACATTAATCCTATTTTTTATCTTCCTTGAAGATTGCAACAAATATACTTCCATATATAGAATGAACCAAACTTGAAATAGCCGAAGGAATTGCTGTTGAAGGGTTAACATAATTCTCTTTTGCTAAAACGACACCTAATCCTGAGTTTTGCATGCCAATTTCAATACAGATTGTTTTGGATAACTTTTTATCTCTTAAAAAAATAAAACTTATTATGTAGCCAATTATAAAACCCAAGAGATGCAAAATCATAATTGAAATTAAAAGATTTATTCCTGATTGCAAAATAATTTCTTTCCCCTCGCCTATTATACTTGCAACAATTAGTACTATAAATATAACTGCAACTGATGGAGAATAAACTATGATTTTTTTTGTAAATGTTCGAAAATATTTACTCACAATCAACCCAATAAAAACAGGTAACAAAACAACTTTTGTGGCACTTAGCAACAGACCATTTAAATCAACATTTATAAGTTCTCCAGATATGTTGGTGATTAAAATAGGAGTTAAAACAACTCCTATAAGAGTTGAAATAAAAGTCATAGTAACTGAAAAGGCTACATTCAAATTAGATAGGTATGCTATTACATTTGATGCAGTACCTCCTGGGCAACACGAAACCAAAATCAATCCAACAGCAAAAAAATCGGGTAACTGTAAAATTTTGGAGATTGCCCACCCCAAAAAAGGCATGATTGAAAATTGAGTTAATACTCCAATAATTGTCCATCGTGGATTTTGAAACAAGATTTTAAAATCGGTAATTTTAAGAGTTAAGCCCATTCCAAGCATAATGATTCCCAATCCAAGGGTAATTAAATTACCACTGAACCAGGTAAAAAATTCTGGCCTTAACAAAGCTGAAAAAGAAAAAATAATTACCCACAAAGGAAAAAGATTAACAAAAAATCTCAAGTAAGTAGTTTTAATATTTAATTAAAATTTAATTAGTCCACTTTATAGACTCCATTAGTTTTGATATGTCGTCCCCTATATAATTTACAGCTGGCATTATCGAATCATAATTGGGTCTTTTGTAAAAATATAAAGCCCCAAAAATAAAATGATTTAAACTATCTGTTAAAAAAAACTGAACTTGAGAAGCGGCATTGCCAACTATCTTAAATATAGACCCATAAGTTTTATTTCTTCTGTTGATAAACACTTTTTCAGGTATTCCAACTGCTTTCCTCACATGCTTTAATGGCATGCTATATGCATCTGACAATAGTGAGTCAAAATTATTATTAATTCTTTTGTATGTTAGGTATATTGTGCCTTTTAAGTTTGGATATGTGATTTTATCACGACATTCATCGGATGAAATAAAATTGCTATACCTATTAATCATTAGAGAATATTGGCACTTTGATTTTCTTACAATGTAAGTTGGAAGAGGGTATTTCAAATTTAACATTGATTTTGGCTTTGGCTTAATTGGCTTTCCTACACAAGAAATAATTAAAGCAAATAAAATAATTTGAACCGTAAACTTTTTCATGAAATTTTTACCTTAACCCTTTTGATTCTTTTTTTATCAACAGATTCGATTGTAAATTGCATTTTATCAAATGATATTTTTTCTCTTATCCTGGGCAATCTTTGAGAAATTTCAGTTAAGAAACCTCCTAAAGTTTCAGCTTCACCTCTTCTTTTTTCAAAATCGTCAATGGATGAAATTTTTGATATTCTATAGAAATCATTTAGACTAATTTTTGCATCGAACAAATATATATTATTATCAATTTTTGAATACTCTAAATTTTCATAGTCAAATTCGTCAGATATATCACCAACAATTTCTTCAATTAAATCTTCTAATGTTACTAAGCCAGAAGTTCCTCCATACTCATCAACAACCATAGCAATATGAATTTTTTTTAATTTAAATTCCTTTAGTAAATCATCTAATTTTTTGTTTTCTGGAACAAAATATGTAGGTCTTAAAATTGAAATCCAATTAAAATTTTTGTTTTTTATATTTGGAAGGAGATCTTTGACATATAAAATTCCAATTATGTTATCAAGTTGATTTTCAAATACAGGGATCCGAGAAAATCCATTTTCAATTAATTTTGGTATGACTTTATCTAGGGATAGGTTTGATGATAATGCAAAAATATCCACTCTTGGACACATTACTTGACTAATTTCAATATTACCAAAGTTTACTATGCCTCTTAAAATTTTTTCTTCTTCTTCGGTTGTATCATTCTGTTTTGTTAGTTCCAAAGCTTTTGATAATTCATCAACTGAAAAATTTCCCCCTTTTTGGCCAAATCTTTTTTCAATGAAGTTTGTTGTTTTGCTCATAGGTATAGTGAAAATAAATAACAGAAACTTGTCTAATCTATAAATTAACGGTGCTGTAAATCTAGCGAATACAAGATTATTCCTGTTAGCAAATATTTTAGGTAAAATTTCTCCAAAAATTAATATAATAAAAGAAATTATTACTACCTCTATAAGTAAACTTAAAAGGTCGTTATCGATTTTAGCTAAATATAATTGGCTAATATTTGAAAACAAAAGGACCAAAGCAATATTTATGAAGTTATTAGCAACAAGGATTGTTGCTAATAACCTTTTGGGTCTTTTAAGTAATTTTTCAATCAGCCCTTTTTCTTTAGGGTAATTATCTTGTATTGAATCTAACTTAGTTGCAGAGATTGAGAAAAAGGCTACTTCAGCCCCTGAAATAATGGCAGAACAAAACAATAAAAAAAACAATGTGACCGACTGAACTAATATAATTGGGGTTAGCAAACTTATTACTATATGTTATTAATTGAATTAGAAAGGCAAATCTTGATTTTCTGGATTAGAGTCATCATTTAAAGTATTTTGAGATTCTGAAATCTTTTTGGTTGTCAAAAATGTGAACTGATCAACATTAATCTCAGAAGTATATCTGTCGTTCCCATCCTCAGCTTTCCATTTTCTGGTTTTAATTTTACCCTCTATGTAAATTCTGTCTCCTTTACTAAGATACTTTAAACAAATTTCAGCGACTTTATTTCTCACAACTATATTGTGCCATTCGGTTTCTGTAACTTTTTCCCCTGTATCCTTTTTTGTATAAGATTCATTTGTTGCCAAAGGGAATCGACCAATAGAACCTCCACCTTCAAAATGATGAATTTTCACATCATCTCCAAGATTTCCAATTAACATGACTTTATTTAAGGAACCACTCATATATTTAATTTAAATCAAATATAAGAAAATACTATTATGACTTTAAATGTTTATTTATAAAGTCTGAAATCACCACCGGTTTAGGAAAATTTATTATTTCCTCTACAGAAACTAAGTTTTTGAAAGATTCCTCCGAAAAAAAAAGCCAAAATTTAATATTTAATATTTGGTGGCTTAGTAGGTGTTTTGCCGTGACAAGTTTTATGAATTTTAAGGGGGTTTTTAATTTCTTTGTCAGAATAATGAATTTCTTTTTATTAGCTAATTGTTCCAACTTTGAATGATTGCCTTCAATTAAAGGGAACTCATAAAGATTTTTCCAAATATCATCACCTCTTCTTTTTTTAAAAATTATTTTTTTATTAGTTGAGATAACGATGTAATTAAAATATCTTTTTTTTTTAATGACCTTTATTTTTTTTAGAGGATAAGATTTAATATCTCTCATAATGTATGCCTTGCACTCTAATTTAAATATACATGAATCACAAAGCGGGTTAATTGGCAAACATTGTAGAGCTCCGAACTCCATTAAAGCCTGATTAAAATCTCCTGGGTTTACATTTTCAATCAAAGATTTTAGTTTTTCCTTAAAGAAAATAAATGTTGACTTTAACTTTATATTCCTCTTGATTCCAAATAACCTAGATATAAACCTAAACACGTTTCCATCTACAACAGCTTCTTTTTCACTATAACATATAGATGAAATAGCACTTGCAGTATAATCTCCAACTCCTTTTATTTTTAAAATTTCATCAAAAGTGTTGGGAAACACACCATTATTTTTTTTTACAATTATTTTAGCTGATTCTAAAAGATTAATTGCTCTTTTATAATATCCTAATCCTTGCCATAATAATAAAACTTCTTCCTCACTTGCTAAAGATAATTTATTCAAGCAAGAATACTTTTTTATGAATTTTGTGTAATAGGGAAGGCCTTGGTTTACTCTCGTTTGTTGAAGAATCACTTCTGATATCCAAATCTTGTAAGGATCTTTTGTTTTTCTCCATGGTAAGTCCCTTTTATTTTTTTGGTACCAGTGGAATAATTTTGAAGAAAATTTCATTTTGAAATATACTCTATTATAACAAATAATAATGTTTATACAAAATCACTCATTGTGATTATTATTTTTATATTTGCCAACAGAAATCAATTAAACCATAAATTCTATTAAAATGACAAAAGCAGAAATTGTTTCTAATATTTCAAATAAATTAGGAATTGATAAAAGCGATGTTCAAATTACAATTGAAAAATTTATGGGTGAAATAAAAGATTCGCTCGAGAGTGGTAACAATGTTTATTTAAGAGGTTTTGGTAGTTTCATTATTAAAAAACGTGCAAAGAAAACTGGCAGAAATATTTCAAAAAACACTGCTGTAATTATTCCAGAGCATAATATTCCTGCATTTAAACCTTCAAAAACGTTTGTAAATGCTGTAAAATCTAAAGTAACTTTATAGAAATTTAAATATGCCAAGTGGTAAAAAAAGAAAGAGACACAAGGTAGCAACTCACAAAAGAAAAAAAAGAAGAAGAGCTAATCGACATAAAAAGAAATAGTGCTAGAAACACTTAAAACCTGACTGATCTTTGAAAATTTGGCAATTGTAGCCAAATCCGTGAAATAAAAATTTGTTTAATCGACGTTTATACGTCATAAAAAATAATCGATGTGAATAAAGAATTGATAATACGATCAAATTCTTCGGCTGTTGATTTTGCCCTATTGAGTGATGGCAAACTAATCGAACTTAGTAAAGAAACTGATGATAATAAATTTTCTGTCGGTGACATATTCTTTGCTAGAGTAAAAAAACCGATCTCAGGATTAAATGCAGCTTTTGTAAATATTGGTCACGAAAAAAATGGATTTCTTCATTATCACGACTTAGGACCTCAACTTCTATCTCTTCTAAAATATCTTAGAGTTATAAATTCTGGTAAAATAAATAATTATACGCTTAATAACTTTGAGAAAGAAAAAGACATAGAAAAGAATGGTAAGGTTACAGATTTACTTAAACCTAACCAATTTATTTTAGTTCAAGTGATTAAAGAACCCATTTCTACTAAAGGGCCTAGAATATCCTGCGAGATTTCTTTAGCTGGAAGATATATGGTTTTAATTCCATTCTCAGATAGAGTTTCTATATCTCAAAAAATTGAAAGTAAAGAGGAAAGGACTCGTCTTAAAAGATTGGTAAATAGTATTAAACCTAAAAACTTTGGTGTTATTGTTAGAACAGTTGCTAAACAGAAAAAGGTTGCTGAATTAGATTCTGACTTGCAGAATCTCGTAAATAGATGGGAAAAACTTTGTAAAAGCATTAGAAATATCAACAAGTGCCCTTCCAAGGTTTTAAGTGAAATTAATAGAACTTCATCTATATTAAGAGATATTTTTGATGATTCTTTTAAAGGAATTTATGTAGATGATGAAATTCTTTTGCAAGAACTAAAAGAATATTTAGACTCTATTGCTCCAAAAAAGAATGAAATACTGAATTTTTACAAAGATTCAGTACCTATTTTTGAGAAGTTTGGAATTGAAAGACAGATTAAGACTTCCTTTGGAAAAACTGTTTCTATGAAAAAAGGAGCTTATCTTGTAATAGAACATACTGAAGCATTACATGTCATTGATGTAAATAGTGGCAATAGATCTAATAAAGAGAAAAGTCAAGAAGATACTGCTTTTGAAGTTAATATGATATCTGCCACTGAGATTGCTAGACAACTAAAACTAAGAGATATGGGTGGAATAATTGTCATTGATTTTATTGATTTATCATCTAGTGAAAATAGAAAAAAACTTTTCAATCACTTGAAAGAGGAAATGAGTAAAGACAGAACCAAACACAAAATTCTTCCTCCATCTAAGTTTGGACTTATTCAAATAACTAGGCAGAGGGTTAGGCCAGAGCTAAAGATAAAAACTTTAGAACCTAATCCAAATCAAAGTAATGAAGTAGAAGCTCCAATAGTTGTGATAGATAAAATAAAATCTGACTTAAATGCCATATTAAATTATCCGAAGTATAAAAAGAAAAGTATTTACTTACATGTTCATCCTTTTATTGCGGCATATTTAACTCAAGGTATTGCATCAATAAAACTCAAATGGTGGATTAAATTTAAAAGAAAAATTAATATAATCCCTAGAGATGCCTATCAGTACTTGCAATATAAATTTAGAGATGAAAAAAACAGATCTTTAAGAATTTGAAATAAATGCGATGCCGCGATTGGCATCGCATTTTTTTTATTTGTAAAATGAAAGGAAATTATAATGAAATATTAAATAGGGTTAAAAGATATTGTAAATATCAGGAAAGATGCAAGTCTGAATTAGAAAATAAATTAAATAGATTAGAAGTCTCCGATAAAATGAAAGGATTAATAATTCATGAACTTTCTGAAAAAGAGTTTTTTAACAACAAGCGGTTTTCCAATGAATACGCAGTTGGTAAGTTTAGAAATAATAATTGGGGAAAGGTTAAAATTAGATATAACCTAAAGTTCAAGTCCATAGAGAAAAATATAATTGATGAAGCCTTAAAAAAAATACCAGAAGATGACTACTTATCAACTTTTAACAAAATAGCACAGAAGCATTGGATAGATTCATCTCAACTAGACTTAATCACAAGAAAAAGAAGGTTTTTTAGAACATTCCAAAGTAAAGGTTGGGAATTTGACCTGATTAACGAATTTTTGTCAGAAATTATAAAAAATAAAATTTAATGTATTAAAACTTTTATCAAGTTTTTTTTCATTTCGATTAATCCAGATTTAATTTGTAGTGAAGTTTTTTTATCATCTTTTTTTATTTCGTAAAGACCTAAGGGGGTATTTTCCTCGACAGAAACTTCTCCTTCTATTATAATCTGTCCTTTTTTTAGTGTAGAAACAATAGGGGCATGTTCTTTCAAAATCTGAAAAGAACCGTCAGAACCAGGAAAAATCGCCGAAACAATTTCTCCTGATAGTATTTTACAATCGATTGAAAAAATCTCAATTAGCATGTTATTCTTTTGCTAACATTTTTTCTCCAGCTTCAATGGCCTCTTCGATAGATCCTTTTAAATTAAAGGCCGCTTCTGGTATATGGTCTAGTTCACCGTCCATAATCATGTTGAAGCCTTTGATCGTTTCTTTAATATCAACCAAAACTCCAGGAATCCCAGTAAATTGTTCGGCTACATGAAAGGGCTGAGACAAAAATCTTTGTACCCTTCTAGCCCTTGAAACTGCTAATTTGTCCTCCTCAGATAATTCTTCCATTCCCAAAATTGCTATAATGTCTTGAAGCTCTTTGTATCTTTGTAATAATTCCTTTACCCTTTGGGCACAATTGTAATGATCATCTCCAAGAATTTCGGGTGTCAAAATTCTAGAGGTTGAATCTAACGGGTCAACTGCAGGGTATATTCCCAATTCAGCAATTTTCCTTGAAAGAACTGTAGTAGCATCTAAATGAGCAAAAGTAGTTGCTGGAGCTGGATCTGTTAGGTCGTCAGCTGGAACATAAACAGCCTGAACTGAAGTTATCGATCCAGTTTTAGTTGAAGTGATTCTTTCCTGCATAGCACCCATTTCAGTTGCTAAAGTTGGTTGATAACCCACTGCTGATGGCATTCTACCTAGTAAAGCAGAAACTTCGGAACCTGCTTGGGTAAATCTAAAAATATTATCAACAAAAAATAGAACATCCTTTCCCTTTCCGTCTCCCGCTCCATCACGAAAATATTCAGCCATCGTCAAACCTGAAAGAGCTACTCTTGCTCTAGCACCAGGAGGCTCATTCATTTGACCAAAAACAAAGCTAGCTTTTGATTTTTTCATAGCCTCTTTATCTATTTTAGACAAATCCCATCCTCCATTTTCCATTGACTTCATAAACTCTTTTCCGTAGTCAATTATTCCAGATTCTAACATTTCCCTCAATAGGTCGTTACCCTCTCTTGTCCTTTCACCGACTCCGGCAAATACAGATAGACCTCCATGACCTTTAGCTATATTATTTATTAGTTCTTGGATCAAAACAGTTTTTCCAACCCCAGCTCCCCCAAATAAACCAATTTTACCTCCTTTTGCGTAAGGTTCAATTAAATCAATAACTTTAATACCTGTGAAAAGAACTTCAGTTGATGTAGAAAGCTGATCAAAACTTGGTGCTTTTCTGTGAATAGGCAATCCATTCTTACCAGATTTAGGCAGACTTCCTAAACCATCAATAGGATCACCAATGACATTGAATAATCTCCCGTAAACATCTTCACCAACTGGCATTTGGATCGGGTTTCCAGTAGCTAAGACTTCTTCTCCTCTACTTAAACCATCTGTTGAATCCA
>JBELIL010000113.1:0-4325 GCA_042090925.1 Flavobacteriales bacterium | reverse complement strand
TAACTACCCTTGGAAAACCAGTCACGGTTAACAATCTTTCATCATATTTATACATATTAAATCTGGAAAGATTAACTCCAGCTAGCAATATATCTGGGTTAAGATCCTCAATTTCACTTTCGATAAAGTTCATAGATCCCATAGTTAAGACTTTTTGATTATTTATCCTTAGCATAAACATTAATGACCCTCCTTCAATAAATTGATTTATCCTCAAGGGTGCAACAACGTCCCCGCTTTTGTAAGTTTCCGAACTAAAGTAATGTTTATCGGCTAATGCAGAGTGTATCCCGGGTATTACGCGGACAGAGAATCCGTCAAATTGATAATCCTCTCCTCCTTTCACAGTGTAAAGTTTATCTTTTTTGATCCCGTAAGCCTCCAATATGGAAACCGTTGTTTCTGTTCCAATAATTTTAGCACCTGTCAATCTTGCAATAAAGGGTACATCCGCGAGATGGTCAAAATGAGAATGATGAACAAAAATAAAATCTGCTTTTTGAATAATTTTTTTAATTAATGTAGTATCTGACTCAAAAATATCCGTTCTTTTAAAACTTCTTCTTTTGTCTTTAATGTTTGTATCAGAAGTTTTGTTACCTGAAGGAAGTTTAATTGAGGACTCACCTAGTTTTATTCTAGAAATATAAGGATCAATTAAGATTGTTGTTTCCCCGTCACTAATTTCAAAACCAGCAGTTCCAAAATATTTAAATTCTAGAGGTCCTTTTAAATTTTGTGAAAAAAGACTAAAATTAAAACCTATAAAAAAAAATAAAATTAGTTTTTTCATCAACGTTAGTTATTATTAATATAATAGTAATTCAATTCATCTGAATTACTCTCAATTATATCCAGAAAGGAGTCTCCATTTATGTCAAAGGCTTTAATATCATAGGTGTTAAAATTTTCTTTTTTAATTAATTCTTTTTTCCATCCTATTGGACCGAGATTAAAAAATACAGAATTAGGGCTTTTTGAATTTGCAACTACTATGTCAGGGTCTCCATCATTGTCAAAATCTCCTACATCAAGAGAGTAAGACATATCATTTTCCTTATCAAAGTGAATGGATGTTTTATAGTTTAGATTTTTATTGCCGTAAAATATTGTATTTGGTGCATTTATATTAGCACAGATAATGTCATAAAAACCATCACTATTAATATCAACAACTTCAACTGCTCTAGTGTTTTCGTCTTCAGCACCAAATGCAATTTTTTTATTAAAATTTAATTTACCATCGTTTAAATAGATGAAGTTTTTTTGGCTATCCCTATTTGCTAAAATTAAATCAATATCGTCATCAAAATCTATATCAACTGCTTCAACGTCAATTGTTGAGTCTAATTTTGTGCCAAAAAATAAAACTTTATCGAAATTACCGTATCCATTATTTAAACATATTTCATTTACAGAACGTCTATTTGTTATAAGAATATCTAAATCGTTATCTTGATCAATATCAGATAAAATTATATTTCTAGTTGGTGAATTCATGCTTCCAAAATTACCTTTAAATTTAAAATTCCCATTGCCATCGTTTTCAAAAATATTATTTGGAGCTCTATCGTTTCCAACAGCAATATCTAAGTCACCATCGTTATCGAAATCGCCTAATTCTGTTGAATAACTCGTGCTATTCAACGTGCCTAAATTCTTTGAAACGGTAAAAACACCTTTACCATTGTTAAAGAAAATTTGGTTCTGTGCGGGCCAGTGCCTCCCATTTGCTACAACAATATCTACATCTCCGTCACCATCAACATCTCCTAAATCTAAAGAAGCTGTTTTTAGTTTTAAGCTTCCAAGCACCATGCGATCACTTGACAAAAAATTACCACTACTTTCAAATGTTTGAGAAGTACATTTAAAAATAAAACCTAAAAAAAAAATAATTTTTAATACCGCTTTATTTTTTTTTAACTTATTGATTATAATAAAATTAAACAATTTCATGTTTCGTTTTGTTATATAAAAAAATCATCTTTTATCCAATTTAGTCATATATTTAATAATTATGTGTAGATATTCATTTATAATTTTTGTGTTTATTTTTTTTAATTGTTCTGACAATAAAAATAATTTTTCAACTAGTAAAAAATATGTCAATGGCATCGATAAAAAAATAGAAATTTTCAGGGATAATTGGGGGATTAATCATATTTACGCGGAGAATCAAAATGATTTATTTTTTGCTCAAGGTTTTGCCGCAGCGAAAGATCGTTTGTTTCAATTTGAAATATGGAGAAGGCAAGCAGAGGGGAATTTATCAGAAATCTTAGGATCTAGAGAACTTGACAGAGACATTGGGGTTAGATTATTTAAGTTTAGAGGGAACATAGATGATGAATTAAATCATTATCACCCGGAAGGTAAACAAATCATTGAGTCTTTTGTAAGTGGTGTTAATGCATATATTGACGAAATTTTAAAAAATCCCAAAAAGCTTCCGTTACCATTTAAAATGTTGGGGATAAAACCTCAAAAGTGGACTCCAGAGGTTGTAATATCTAGACATCAAGGATTATTAGGGAATATTGGACAGGAGCTTCAAATTGGCAGAGCAGTTGCAATTCTTGGCGAAAAAAAAGTAAAGGAACTTTTATGGTTTCACCCTAAAGAGCCTATTGTTGAGTTAGATGAAAAAATAGATAAAGAATTATTATTTGAAAACATCTTGAAGCCCTATTTTGATTTTAGAAAAGAAGTAAAGTTTAGAAAAGAAGATCTCGTTAAAAAATATCAGAATAAAGAATCATTAGAGATCTTAACTGATTTAAATTTAAAAGCTGAAGATTCGTTACAAATAGGAAGTAACAATTGGGTTGTTGATGGCTCGAAAACCAAAGATGGGAACACTTACATGGCAAACGATCCTCATAGAAAAGTCGCCGTACCTTCACTAAGATATATGGCTCATTTAGTCGCACCTGGATGGAATGTGATAGGCGGTGGAGAACCTGAAATACCAGGAATTTCAATTGGTCACAACCCTTATGGAGCATGGGGGCTCACAGTTTTTAGAACAGACGGTGAGGATCTATATCAATACAAATTAAACCCTAAAGATCCTTCTAAATATTGGCACAAAGGGGAGTGGTTAAAATTTAAAGTTATTGAAGAGGAGATTCCTGTAAAAGGAGAAAGTCCAAAAAAAATTAAATTGAATTATTCAATTCATGGCCCAGTTACATATATAAATGAAGAAAAATCTGTTGCATTTGGGGTTCGATGTGCATGGCTTGAAATAGGAGGATCTCCATATCTGGCCTCACTAAGAATGGATCAAGCGAAAACATGGGAGGAATTTAGAGAAGCTTGTAATTATAGTAATATCCCAGGGGAAAACATGATATGGGCAGATAAAAATGGTAATATAGGTTGGCAATCAGTAGGGATTGCCCCAATAAGAAGAAACTTTAGTGGATTAGTACCTGTTCCTGGAGATGGGAGTTATGAATGGGACGGATATTTGCCTATCATTGAGAAGCCACACATAAAAAATCCAGCTAATGGATTTTTTGCAACTGCAAATCAAAATGTAATTCCAAGCGATTACAAAAAATGGAATGCAATCGGATTTTCTTGGTCTGATCCTTACAGGGGTGACAGAATAAATCAAGTTTTGTCCGAAAATGATTCTCTAACAATGAAAGATATGATAGATCTGCAGGTAGATGTTACATCACTACCAGCTAAAAAACTAATTCCATATTTAGATAATATTGATTTAGATATGGAGCAAAGAGAATTTAGAAATACATTAAAAAATTGGGATCATAGACTAACTCCTAACTCCATAGAAGCATCTATTTATGTATTTTGGGAAAATAAAATTAAAGAAGAAGCTACAAATACTTTTGTTCCAAAAAAAGTCAGACCATATTTGAGGAGCATTCAACTTAAAAGAATAATTGATATCCTCGACAATCCCACCGAAGTTTTCTTTGGTAAAACCCCTATTAAGGCAAGAAATAAATTTATTAAAAAAACATTTGAAGAAGCCGTAATGGATTTAAAAAATATGGCTGGAAATGAAACTTTGAATTGGGAATATGGGCAAAAAGACTTAAAACATATTACCCTCAGTCATGCTTTAGGTTTAGTTTCTAACAGCAATTATTCTGACAGTTTAAATCTTGGACCTCTTCCTAGAGGAGGGAATGGATACACGCCTAATTCTACAGGTAACAATTTAAATCAATCTAGTGGAGCCACCTTTAGAATAATAACTAATACTGGAGATTGGGATAAGGCCGTAGGGACCAATTCTCCTGGGCAGTCGGGCGACCCTAGTAGTCCATTTTATAAAAATTTATTCA
>JBELIL010000014.1:0-23896 GCA_042090925.1 Flavobacteriales bacterium | reverse complement strand
ATATACTAAACTAGAAATAAACTCCTAGATTTATTTGACATGGAAATTCTGAAAAACCAAATTATTTTAACTAATCCAATATTCAGATACTTTTTAAAACATTTTTTTAGTTTGGTGTGATTTTATGTATTTTGGACTTAATTAAAAAGAATTATTATCAAGTTTTCAAAAATCATTTTATCTTTTTTTGTGTTTCTTTTTTTATCATGCTCTAACTGTAAAGTAGAAGAAAATTTTAAATTAAAAGAGGGAGATTTATTGTTTCAAAATAGTGGGACAGGCGAAATAGATAATGCGATTAAAGACGTAACTGCAACTCCATTTTCAAAAAACTATTCACATGTGGGGATAGCAACACAAAAAAATGGACAATGGTTTGTTTTGGAGGCGATTCCCAAAGTAGGAGTTTGCCAAACTCCGATAAAAAAGTTTTTGAACAGAAATAAAAACAAATACAATAAATCGCAGACTACTGTCGCGAGATTAAATAGTTATTACCAACCCTACATTACGAATGCAATAGAGTATGGAATCAAAAGGATTAATAAACCTTATGATGAGATATTTTTATGGGATGATGATTCTTATTATTGTTCCGAATTAATTTATAAAATGTTTTCTACTCAAGATTTACCAAAGGATTCTATTCCTTTTCTCACTCACCCAATGACATTTAATGACAGTACAGGGAAACCAATGGCTAGTTGGGTGACTTATTACAAAAAACATAACAGGGGAATTCCAGAGGGAATAGAAGGAACGAACCCTAACTTAATGGCAAGCAGTCCTTACATCAAATTCATTCACGATTATGAGAATTGAACAAAATCTATATTAACGCCATAATTAGTATTGCTGTATTTAATTCATATCTTGTGATTTATTAACCATAAACTATATATTATGAAAAAACTATTTTTTTTATTTCTTTTAGCTCCTGCGATAACATTAGCACAATATGTTGTCGCTGAGTTTGTAGTTCTTAACGAAGGGACTGATTCTGACTACATTAAATTGGAAAAAGTATGGGAAGTTTATCATCAAAAATCCGTCGATTTAGGTGAAAAATTAGGATGGTCTGTGTGGAAAAGAACCCCGAAAGATGATGACGGTGACGGAGCCGCACATTATGTCATCTTTAATCAATTTACTTCCAAAAATCAAAGAGATAATATGATGAAAAATTGGAATATGAATAAAGCCACCTCTATAATGAAAGCTGGCTTAAAGGGAAAAATGTCCTCAAGAACAATTGATAATATCGTAAAAAAAGGCGATATGATTAAAAAAGAAGTTAGACAATATCAGCTTCAAGTTGTTGATGCAACTCCTTTTGTTGGAGGAGATTTAGAGAAAGGTGATAAAATGTCTTATGCTGCCATGACTCAAAAACTTGACGACTATGAACAGTATGAATCAGAGGTCTGGAAACCTATGTTCGAAAGAGAAATTCTTAGAAATAATTTTAGATGGTGGGGATTAACTAAAATTGTAAACAGAAACGATTCTGCTTATAAAAACCCTACTCATTTGGTTTGGAACATTCCAGTTGATAATGGAAAGCCTTTTATGGAAGATGAAGATTACATGTCTAGAAAAATGAGAAGTATGATGGATGATTATAGAGAAAGCTCAGCTGGAAACGAGCTAACGCTTATGTATTCTACTAACTAAATCTATCTTTTATTACTAAAAAAACCCCTAAAAGGGGGTTTTTTTAAATAGATAAATAAAAGATTAAAGCATTTACAATTGCATAAAAAATTGCAGGCATAGTTTTAAATAAGCTATCTTTTATTTTTAATCTAACGCCGACACCCATAAACATCAAAATTGTTAATCCAAGAGAAGAAATTATTATTAGTTCATCTACATATATCCCAATCAGTAAAGAAGCACCTCCCAAAAACTGGAAAAATCCAGTTGCTTTTCTAAAATTAGGGATGCCATAGCGAACAAATTCATTTTTAAAATAAATCGAATAAAAACACGACACCCCAAAAAATAAAAAAGATATACCAGAGGATATTACAAGAAGTAATTTGAAGTTATACATAATATTAATTTAATCTTTGGTTTTATTCATTTCTGATATTGATTTTTCAAAATATCTTTTATTTCTCCAAGTAACTGTATATCCGCAGGTGTTTTTATCTCATTATCGCTTAAATCATGAGCTTTATTTTTCAAATTATTGAAAAATTTAACGACAATAAAAACGGTTATTCCAATAGCAAAAAAATCAATTAAGGTTTCTAGAAAAAGACCATATTCAATAGCAACTTCAGATTCATTTATTTTTTCAGATCTAATTATTAATTTTTTTTTATCTAATGTTATTCCATCTGAAAGAAGCGATAAAGGAGGTAAAAAAATATTTTTAACGAGCACGTTTATAACCTTATTAAACGAGGCTCCAATTATAATTCCTATTGCCATTTCTATCATATTGCCCTTAACTGCAAACTCCTTAAATTCTTTTATTAATTTCATTTTAATATTTTTTATTATAAGTTTTTTAGTTTGTTTTTATTCTATTTCAATTTTAAAATTTTTAATTTAAAACAATATCTATATTAATAATTAAATCATTCTTCATATGCTGAAAAAAATTTTCTTGATTAAGGCAATCACTCTATTCCTTTATTCATGCAATCATGTGCCTGGAGAAAAATCATTAAAAACAGATTTAATAGAAAAAGCAACTGATGAAGTCAAACTTTTCATTAATGATCAATACGATTTTTTTAGTATAGGAAGTATTGATGAAGCTGAAAGAAAATTTTACAAAGATGCAGTTTTAATAGGAACTGATGAAAAAGAATATTTTTTTGGGTGGAATAAAATCAAACCCTCTCTGTTAGGCCAAATTGATGCTATTGAAAATCCCAAATTTGTAACAAGAAATTTAAATATAACCATGAGCGATGATGGAAGAATGGCTTCATACAATCAAATCATTGATTTTAGTTACAGAACCCCAACCACAGAGTCAAGCTCAGGAGTTAAGTATGAAATAAAGAACATTAGAAATAGTGGAGTAATCAAAAAAATAAGTGGTGATTGGAAATTAATTCAAATACATTGGTCTATAGGGGTTAAAGGAAAAGTAATTGAATATGAACTTAAAAATGATTAGAGTACACCAAACTGTTTTAAATGAAAAGAGGTGTTTCCCCTTCAACCTCTTTGTATGTTTCTTTAGTTAATTTTCCATATATGGAGTTAATAATAAATTTTTGATTGTAATTGTTTACCATTTTTAACCTTTGAATCACTTCCCTTCTTTCTCTTTCAAAATCAACGTCTTTTGCTCTTGCTGGATAAAAAAATTTTAGTGTTGGTGTATTTTTTGGGTATTTATCGTAATCCCATTTTATGATATGCCTTAGAAAAAACATATGTATGTATCCCAAAATTTAATTAATAAACTTGGAGAATAGATTTTTATTTTGATAAAAAATTATGAATTTTTTGCAATGCCAAATCATTTGAGTTGCATTCATTTTTCCCCATATCAGTTTTGTTTCAGGAGTTAATTTATTTATTGCTTTTAAAAGTTTATTAAGCTCCATTATTTTATAATTCAGTTTAATTTGACCGTTGCAATAATTCTAATAATTATAAAATTAATAATCCCTAACTTTAGTATATGGTTAAATTTACAACTGTTTTCAATTTAATTTCCATTGTAATGCTCATGGTTTCATGCTCAAATCCAAAGGGAATTAATTTATTTGATGGAAATTCATTCAACGGATGGGAGGGTCCAACGGAGTTTTTTAGAATTGAGAAAAACGCAATAGTTGCTGGAAATTTACGAGACACTTTGTTTAAGAGCTATTATCTGTGTACAGATAAAAGATTTAAAAATTTTGATTTAAAAGTTGATGTAAAAATAAAATCTAATTCGCTGAATACAAGTGGAGGTATAAGTTTTAGAGCTGACCGAGTAATTAACTCAACAGAGGTAATGGGTTACCAAGCAGACGTAGGATACATTAATCCTAAACTCATATCTCAATTTTCGGATTTTACACCAAAAAACTTAAACATACTTTATCCATTATGGGGTAGCTTAGTTGATGAGAATAGACCTGAAATTTCGAGATATCCAAATCCAGATATTTTCCCGGTTGTTATTTATAAAGTTGCTAATAAAGATCTTGTTGATAAAATTGTCGATCCTTACAATTGGAATAATATCCATATTAGAGCTATTGACTCTCTTATTCTAATTAAAGTTAATGGAGAAATTACGGCTGAGTTTATAGAAAAGGAAAAAGTTAAAGATAAGGGGTGCATTTGTTTACAAGCTCAATCTGGTGAAGCTCACGAAACGTGGTACCAAAACATTTCTTTAAAAATTTAAAAATATAATCCATGTGGTTTAAAATTTTTCTTTTCTCATACTTTTTAATTAACTCATATCAAATAAGTCAAATTGAAGGGGTTTGGATAACCCAGGACGATGAAACCGGTAAAAAAAAATCCGAAATTCTTCTTTACAGAAATGAAGATAAGTTGTATGGTAAGATTCTTCATTTGCTTCTCGAAGAAGATAAGGGTAAACTATGTGTTAATTGTAAAGGAAAAAATAAAAACCTTCCAATAGAGGGTATGACTATTGTAGAAGGTTTAAAGTTTAATAGCAAATCATGGGAAGAGGGAACCATTCTTGACCCTAAGTCTGGAAAGACCTATAGCTGTTATATTACATTTGAAGACACCAATACACTAAAGGTTAGAGGCTATATTGGATTTTCTCTTCTTGGAAGAACTCAAAAATGGATACGGAAAAATTAATATTTAATTAATTAGTTTTCTTTGAATCATCCAATTCTCGCATATATAAGGCCAGTCCTTTACAGAACCTTGACTTTTAGCTAATCCATATCCATGTCCACCGTCTTCCCATACGTGTAGTGCTGCCGGAATTTTATATTTTCTAAGAGCTAAATAGTAATTCACACTATTCTCAACTAAAACTCCTAAGTCGTCATCTGAGTGAATTAAAATAGCAGGTGGAGTGTCAGCTTTAACTTGCAGCTCATTTGAAAAATATTCCACCATCTCGTTTGATGGTAATTCACCTATCAAACTTTTTCTAGATCCCATGTGAACATATGGGTATTTCATTGTTACAACAGGATATATCAAGATTGAAAAGTCTGGTCTAGAACCGAATTTTTCTATTTCTAAATTAGATTTTTTAAGTCCTTGATCATGATGAGTGGAAAGCGAAGAGGCTAGATGTCCTCCAGCAGAAAACCCTAAAACCCCAATTTTTTCCGGATTAATTATCCATTTTTTTGAGTTTTTTCGAATGACACGCATTGCTCTTTGTGCATCTGCAAGGGCCACATCACTCCTACAATCCTTTCCTTCCCAGTAAGGAATTCTGTGCTTTAAAACAAAGGCAGAGATTCCTAGTTCATTTAACCATTTTGCCACATCTACTCCTTCTTTGTCAATCCAAAGTGCTTCATATCCACCACCAGGAATTATCAAAACAGCTGTTTTATCTTTTACATTGTTTGATTTTGAAGAGGGGTAATACCATATTTGGGGATTAGCTACTTTTCTAAAAATTCTTCCCGACTCATCGTAATCAATTTTTTGCTTTAAAGCATTTAAACAGTCTATGCCCTCAGGATATAAATCAATTTTTGCAGATTGTGCGTTAATATTAGTTGACAGGATTAAAGAAATTATAATTGTGTAGTTTTTAATTTTTTTCATTGGTTTAATTTAATTATTAATAATATAGATTAAATTTTCATATCATTTAGTTGAAATTTAAAAGAGATTGCTGGTTTTACTTTTTTTGGTTAATTCCAAATCATTTAAATTTACAGGAAACTAAACGTTTATGAGTAGAGTTTTAAAATTCACTTGTTGTTTAATGCTAATTTCTAGCTGTAATAATGCTACTAATTCAAACATCGAAAACTGGGAAATCTTATTTAATGGTAAAGATTTAAAAGATTGGAAAATCAAATTTGCAAACCAAAATTTAGGTATAAACCACAAAAATACTTTCAGGGTTAAAGATAGTGTCTTAAAAGTGGTTTTCGACAACTATGATAATTTTGATGACAACTATGCCCAGATATATTATAAAAAACCTTATTCGTATTATAAGTTAAAGTTTGACTATAGATTTACTGGAAATCAAACAAAAGGAGGTGCCGGATGGGCAAAAAGAAATAGTGGAATTATGATTCATTCCCAATCTCCAGAAAGTAATGATTTTAGTCAATTTTTCCCAGTTTCTATTGAGGTTCAGTTACTTGGTGGGTTATCAAAAGGTAAGAGGCCAACTGGTAATTTATGTACACCTGGAACTGCTGTGATTATGGACAAAAAAATAAATTACAATCATTGTATATTTTCAAATTCTAAAACATACGATGGTGACCAGTGGGTAAGTGGTGAAATAATTGTATATGGAGGAGATACCATAACTCATATAATTGAGAATGACACTGTCTTAGTTTATAATAAACCACAAATTGGAGGAGGATTTACAAATCGTGAATTAGGAGATATTGATTGGACTTCAAATGGAGTTGAAAATAAAGAATATTGGTTGTCTAAAGAAGGTGAGGTTTTAAAGTCTGGATACATTGCTCTGCAAGCGGAAAGCCACCCTGTTGATTTTAGAGATATTCGTCTTTTAGACTTATGCGGGTGTATGGACCGTGATGCAAAAAATTATAAAAACTACTTTATTAAAGAAGATAATTCTAAATGCATTTATTAATACAAAATCCGTTTTTATTTTGAAAACTTTAAAGTTAATACTATTTTAAATAAGATACATGAATAACTACGATGCAATAGTTGTGGGGACTGGAATTAGCGGTGGATGGGCAGCAAAAGAGTTGTGTGAAAATGGGCTTAAGACACTAGTTTTAGAAAGAGGTCCAATGTTAGTACATCCAACCGATTATAAAAATATTGATAAGGATCCCTGGGACTTTAAAGGAGGAGACACTATAACTGAGGAAATAAGACAACGACAACCTAAACAAAGTAGAAGTGGGTATATAAATACCGAATCTACCACCCACCTTTTAGTGGACGACTTTGAGCATCCATATAATGAAGATAAAAGGTTTGATTGGATTAGAGGATATCATGTAGGGGGTAGATCCCTATTATGGGGAAGATTAAGCTGGAGACTAAGTGATATTGATTTTAATGCAAATGCAAAAGAAGGGATAGGGGTAGACTGGCCTATAAGATACAAAGACCTGGCTCCATGGTACAGTTACGTAGAAAAATACATAGGCGTGAGTGGGGAAAAATTAGGTTTACCTCAACTCCCTGACGGAGAATTCCTTAAACCAATGGATATGAACTGTCTTGAAAAAGAATTCAAAAAATCAATTAAAAAAAATTATTCAGATCGCCTTGTGACCGTTGGTAGAATAGCAATTATTACAGAAGGGACAAAACCCGGTCTGAATAGAGTCCAATGTCAATATAGAAATCGATGTATGAGAGGATGTCCATATGGAGCACCATTCAGCAGCAACTCCTCTACCCTTCCTGCAGCAGAAAAAACAGGTAATATGACGTTAAGACCTAATTCTATTGTCTATGAGGTGATTTACGACGAAAATAGAAACAGAGCTACTGGAGTTAGGGTAATAGATTCAGAGACTAAAGATGAAATTGAATACAAAGCAAAAGTTATTTTTTTGTGTGCTTCTACGGCACCTACTACTTCCATTTTAATGCAGTCTAAATCAGGTAGGTTCCCAAACGGAATGGGGAATGACTCAGGAGAATTAGGGCATAACTTAATGGATCATACTTTTCTAACTGGTGCAGATGGAGTATATGATGGTTTTAAAGATAAATACACCAAAGGTAGAAGTCCTAATGCCATTTATATACCAAGATTTAGAAATTTAGGTGGATCCACTAATCATAAAGATTTTTTAAGAGGTTACGGTTTTCAGGGTGCGGCTTGGAGAGGCGATCATAGAGAATTGATCAAAAAAACTGGTTACGGAAAAGATTTAAAAGATGCCTTTTTAACCCCTGGGGATTGGGCAATGAGTATACAAGGGTATGGAGAAATTCTTCCATATCATGATAACAGGATGTATTTAGATTACAATAAAAAAGATATGTGGGGTCTACCTACAATAACTTTTGATGCTGAAATTAAGGAAAATGAAAAGGCAATGAGAAAGGATATTAGGCAGCAGGCAGTCGAAATGTTGGAATCGTCTGGTTTTCGAAATGTGCGAGAATTCGATTATGGATATGGAATGGGGCTTGCAATTCATGAAATGGGTACAGCAAGAATGGGGCGAGACCCAAAAACTTCTCTACTAAATAAACATAATCAATTACATGCAGTACCAAACGTTTATGTTACTGACGGTTCAGCAATGACATCCTCTGGAAGTCAGAACCCCTCCCTTACTTACATGGCTTTAACGGCTAGAGCAGCAAATCATGCAGTTAAGGAATTAAAAAAAATGAATCTTTAATCATTATAAAATGGATAGAAGAAATGTATTGAAAAAAGTTGGTTTCGGAGGTGCCGCAATAGTTGTTAGTCCGCAAATTATAAGCATGCTTCATAGTTGTAAATCGAACGTGAATGAATCACTGGTTTTTTTTTCAAAAAATCAATTTCAAATTATATCAAAAACAATGGAACTTATAATACCCAAAACTGATATCCCTGGGGCAATTGAATTAAAATTACCCGAGTTTTTAGATAAATATATTGATATTGTGATGAGTCAAAATGATAAAAAAAATTTATCAAAACATATAAATATTTTTATAGAATTGATCCTAACTGAAACGAAAAAAAATCATCCTAACGAAATTAGTTCAAATGATCTTAACAGTCAACTAGAAAAATATCTAAAAGCAAGTGACCAACAAACAAAGAGATGGCAAAAAACTCCTGAATATATTGTTTCAAATACTAAGGATGATTTTCCAAAAGGTCAAGAGTCAGAAGTGTACAATTTTCTAATTCAAATTAGAGATCTAACCTTAAATGCTTTCGGATTAAATGAATACATAGGAGAAAGGGTTTTAGCTTATGATCCCATACCTGGAGGTAGAAAAGTTTGTATTGACTTAAAGAAAAGTACCGGAGGCAAAAGGTGGTCTCTTTCAAGTAGATAACTAAAGGCTTGGTTTAGTCTTTTAATTTAAGTTTAATAAAAATTTCTTTTCTCATATTGAATATAAAGTTGTCATTTAGAAAATTTTATTTTGTAGTTTTAAAAATCTCATAAAGATTTTTATTTGAAAAGTAGGTTATTAGTTGGTTTAATTTTATTTGTGTTTTTTGTTATTTCATTTTTAACAAACATCATTGGCCCCCTTGTCCCAGATATAATTAATGCATTTAATTTAAGCTTATCGATGGCTGCCTTTCTACCCTTCTCATTTTTTTTAGCGTACGGTGTTATGTCTATACCTTCTGGGTTTTTAGTTGAATATATAGGTGAAAAAAAAGTGATGATCTTGGCTTTTTTTCTTTCAGCTTTTGGGGCGCTTTCTTTTTCAATCAACCCTAACTATCTGTTGTATATTCTGTCATTGTTCCTGATTGGTTCAGGTATGGCTATGCTGCAAGTATCCATTAACCCACTATTAAGACATATTGGAGGAAAAAAAGAATTTGCATTCAATTCAGTTTTAGGTCAGCTTTTTTTTGGACTTGCCTCTTTTATTAGTCCACTTATTTACTCTTTTTTAATAATTAGTTTATCTGCTGGTAGCGAGTCTTCAAACTACATTATTTTATTTTTTAAAAAATTTACATCCCCCTACCTTAGATGGGTATCTCTTTATTGGATTTTTGCTTTAGTTTCTTTTTTGATGTGTATAATATTAGTATTTACAAATTTCCCAGAGAAAAAGAACCCAGTTAAAGAAAACAAAGAAAAACTAAATACATACATGATGATAATTAAAAATCCTATTGTGATCCTTTATTTTTTTGGAATTTTCTCATATGTCGGTTTGGAGCAAGGTGTTGCAAATTGGATTTCAAAGTTTCTTGAAATTTATCATTCAATTGATCCTCAAATTTTGGGTGCCAAAATTATTTCATATTTCTGGGGTTTGATGACTCTTGGCACTATCTCTGGCCTTTTTTTGTTGAAACTATTTGATAGTAGAAAAATATTAATTTTTTTTACATCAGCTTCAATCATTTCTTTTTTAACAGCGGTTTTTGGACCATTAAAAGTATCTCTAATTTCATTTCCATTAATTGGGTTTTTTATATCAACGATGTGGTCTATAATAATTTCTCTTGCATTAAATTCTACATCAAAACATCATGGGGCTTTTTCAGGAATTTTAGTTACCGGGATTATTGGTGGGGCAGTATTCCCATTAATAATTGGAATCCTTGGGGATTTTGCAGGTTTGAAACTAAGCATGACTATACTCTTATTACCACTTCTATTTATTTTGACAATTGGATTTTGGTCCAACCCACTAATAAACAACAAATAAATCTATCTTTTTTGTCACTCAAGTGACTATTTAAATGTAAACTTTAGATTCTAAATCCTTTGATAGCAGCATGTTTAATCTAAAAACTTGATTAATAAAACGTCTTATCGTTGAAATATTTATAAAATTTCATAACTTATATATCCCAATTTTAAATTATTACTCTATTATGACAAAAAAAATAATCCTTTTTACTTTAGCTTTATCTCTTTTGATTCCAGAAATCAACAATTTAAAAGCTCAAACAAATTCGTCAATGTCCAAAATGCTTGAAAGCTACAGTTGGAGAGCAATTGGTCCTGCTAACATGGGTGGAAGAGTAACTGATATAGATGGGATTCCTGGTGATCCATCCACTTTCTATGTTAGTGGCGCCGACGGAGGTATATTCAAAACAACAAATGGTGGGGTGAGTTTTGACCCAATTTTTGAAAACCAAAGAGCATATTCTATTGGTGCACTTACTATTACTCCTTCAGACAATAATATTATCTGGGTTGGTACTGGTGAAGGTGATCCAAGAAATAGTGTTGGCTATGGCTGGGGAGTTTATAAGTCTATTGATGGAGGTATGTCATGGATGCATCTCGGTTTAAAAAATACTGAAAGAATTAAGCGAATAGTTGTTGATCCAAAAGATCCTAATATTGCATGTGTGTGTGCACTTGGTAAAGAATGGGGTCCTAATAAAGAAAGAGGTGTATTCAAAACAACTGATGGAGGTAAGACGTGGAACAAGATTTTATATATCGACGAAAATACTGGGTGTGCTGATATAGCTATGGAAACAAATAACCCTAGAGTAATGTATGCTGGAATGTGGACATTTAGAAGAAAGCCATGGAGATTTGATGATGGGGGGGGAAATACAGCCCTATATAGGACAATGGATGGTGGTCAAACATGGGAAAAAATTATGAATGGTCTTCCTGTCAAGGATATGGCTCGACCGGGAGTCCATATTGCTCAGAGTGAACCAAATATTATTTACTTAATGACAGAATTTGAAGGCGGTGGAACTGCATTTAAATCTATGGATAGAGGCGAGAATTGGGAAATGGTAAATGATGATCCTAATATAAATTTCCGACCTTTCTACTATAGTGATGTCAGGGTTGATCCAAATCAACCCAATGTACTTTTCTCAATTTCAGGTAAATTAAGTCGTTCAAAAGATAGTGGTAATAGTTGGGAGCAAATTGCAAAAACAGTGCATGGTGATCACCAAGCATTATGGATTGATCCAACTAATTCAAAGTATATCCTTAATGGAAGTGATGGAGGTTTTCAACGTTCATTTGACGGTGGAGATAGCTGGGAAATAATTAATAATATTGAGCTATCTCAATTTTATCAGATGGAAATAGACAATAAAAAGCCTTACAATATTTATGGTGGTCTTCAAGACAACGGGACTTGGGTAGGACCTAGTAACTCTCTTTATGAAGCTGGAATTTTAAAACGCCACTGGAAAGGGCTTGCTTACGGAGATGGGTATTTTGCAGTCCCTATTCCTGGTGAGGAACATTTTGTTTATACGAACCTTCAAGGTGGGGTTCCTTTTCTGGTAGATAGTAGATACGGAAATGTACAAACCATTCATCCCTACCCAAAAATTGTTGGAAGCGCAGGGGATGCTATTGAAAAACATAAATATAGATTTAACTGGGATTCTCCAATTATGATATCTCCACATGATTCAGAGACAGTATATGTTGGAGGAAATGTCGTGTTTAAATCTAATAATAGGGGGAAAAGTTGGGAAGTAATTAGCCCGGACTTAACTACCAATGATAAAAGTAAACAGCGCAGTTCTGGTGGCACAATTTATCAAGATAACACTGCTGCTGAATTTCATTGTACTATCCTGTACTTAGCTGAATCCCCCATTCAAAAGGGTGTAATATGGGCAGGAACTGATGATGGAAATATACAAGTTACCTTAGATGGTGGGAAAAATTGGTCTAATTTAAAAGGTAAGATAAAAGGTTTGCCAGAGTATTCATGGATTTCAAAAATACACGCTTCTGAACATAATGCGGGTACTGCCATTATAGTTGTTGACCAGCATCGAATGAATGACTTTAGACCCTATATCTTTATGACAGATGATTTTGGAAAATCATGGAAAAAAATTACTTCTAATCTTCCTCAAAATGACTATGTGAAAGTTGTTAGACAGGATCCACACAATCCAAATCTTCTTTTTGCAGGAATGGAACATGGCGTTTTTGCCAGCTGGAATATGGGTAAAAGTTGGGAGAAGATAAACAACAACCTCCCGAATGTTTCGGTAAGGGATTTACGTATTCAAGCAAGAGATCGTGACCTAGTAGTTGCAACTCACGGAAGAGGTGTGTTTATTCTTGACGACATTCATCCAATTGAAGAACTAAAAAATTCAATAGGTAAATCCATTCATTTATTTCCAATTAGAGAAGCAACTCTATGGAATATGTATTGGAGAATTGAAAACTTGGGTGACAGAACCTATGCGGCAAAAAATCCAGAATACGGAACTTATATTAATTTTAACCTAGAGAAAGATGCAAAATCCCCTATAAATGTTGATATAATAGACATTGATGGCTCATTGGTTACTTCTCTTGAGATGAAAAATGCTAAAAGGGGTATAAATAGATTGGTTTGGGATCTAGGATATGATGCTGCTGTGACCTTAGAAAATAAAATTACAGAGGGGTTTAGCTCTAATGAAATAAGACCGAAAGTTGTACCTGGTGAGTATAGAGCTAGGATTAATTACGAGGGCTTAAAATTAGAGGAAAAAATTAATGTCGTTGGAGATGACAGAATTAAAATGCCAACAGATGATTACAAGAAAAAATTGAAGGCTCTCCTTACTCTTCGTGATTTACTGAGTAAAACTCACAAACTAATTGACAAGGTTTCTTTTTCAGCTGATCAACTTGAAGACCTTATTAAAAAATTAAACGATGATTCTTCGGAAGACACAAAAGATGCAATGGTAATTCATAAAAAGATAGTTGATCATAAATTTGAATTTTTAATGCGTCCCCCTCCTTCTATGACTTACAGACAAAAACCAAGGTTAAGAGAAGAAATACGTTCCTTAATGAGTGCTATAGATAATACTACAAACCCACCTACAGCACCCCAAATAAAGAGAATTGCAAGTCTAATAAATGAAGTAGATGAACAAGAAGAAATGATACTTTCAAACGAAAGCGAACTATTAAATCTTAACAGAAAATTATCGTCTTTGCCACAAATTCTATATTAGCGTTGTGACAAATTTTAACAAATTTTTATAAATGAAAATTTTAAAAACTTTTGATATTTGGAAAAATTTTAGAAAATGCGGAATCATTTATCATTAAGATCTGGAAATCCAGTACTAAATAAGAAAACATTCAATACTGTTTCATCTACTTCTGGTCAGATGACAATTGAAGGTACGGTTAATAAAACAGCGCTAAGCTTATTTCTTCTAATTGGTACAGGTTATTTAACGTTCAATCCTATTAGTCCGGTTATCATTTTTACGTGTGGTATAGGTGGTTTCATTGTTGCTATTGTTACCGTTTTTAAAAAACACTGGGCTCCAATTACAGTTCCTATTTACGCAATTCTAGAGGGAGCACTTCTTGGAGGTATTTCATTTATGTATAATTCTCTTTATAATGGTATTGTTACAAATGCAATTTTTTTGACAGTTGGTATACTTCTTTCACTTTTGATGGCATACAGATCGGGGATTATAAAACCCACTGAAAATTTTAAACTAGGTGTTTTTGCAGCTACTGGAGGAATTGCTTTAGTATACCTTGTTAATTTTGTAATGGGTTTCTTTGGTTCTTCCATGGGAATTATGCAAATAGATAACGCATCCCCTCTCAGTATAGGTTTTAGTGTAGTTGTCGTTATCATTGCCGCCTTAAATTTAGTTTTGGATTTTGATTTTATAGAGGAGGGTGCTGAAAGCGGAGCTCCTAAGTATATGGAGTGGTATGGTGCATTTGGACTACTTGTAACTTTAATTTGGCTTTATTTAGAAATTCTAAGACTTCTCGCAAAATTGAATTCGAGAAGATAATTAAACAAAAAATATTTGTTAAATGAGAAAACTTTTTATTGAGGGCTTAGTGATTTTTATAAGTATTTTGGCTTCACTCTCAGTTGATAACATGAGAGAATCCAGTGAGGAAAAAGAAATTTTAAATGAAGCTGTGATTACTCTTGGTGATGAAATAAGTTCTAATATCAATTATACGAAAGAGCATATAAAACAAGTTAAAAATATGTATTATTTAACATCTCAGGTTATTAAGAATTACAATGAAATTAAATTAAAAGATGTTTTCAAAATTCACTCAGACAATCCTTACATTCATTCAATAATTGAGAACGGAAAAATTGAATATCAAAAACAATACTCTGATGATGATTACAGAGTTTTTGTCTGGACTAACGCTTGGGAGCCTGAAAACGTTTTTTTTCAATCTATGCTTTATTCTGGGAAACTTCTTGAAATTAAAAACAAAAGACTTAGGAAGGAAGTTGAATCAATTTACACAAAGCAAGAGGAAAGAGTTAGTGGAATGTTTAAAATTTCAGGAAATATTAGTGGTGATATTTTGAATTGGTTTGATGAAAAAGAAAATGAATTCAAAAAAGATATGAGTGCTTCTAAAATTTTTGATTTCCATAAGGATCAAAAATTAAAAAATGCCCTATCCAAAAGAGAAAAACAGCTTTCAGAGAGAATTACTGATCTAGAAAACTACTTACAGGCTCTTCAAAATGTTGTAATGCTAATTAGCACCGAATACAAGAAAATTTGAAACCCTTGGCATCCCCATATATTCTGAAAAAAATTCCTTTTCCAAATTCTAAGTCCAAATAGATTATAAAAAAAGTTAATAAGTCTATACTAATTTTTAAAAACCAACTATAAGATATTTTAAGCTCCAAAAAAAAGTTCTTAGTCCATTCAGTTTAATCATCTTACCCACCATTTTCTCATTATGCTTTTTACTTAAAGAATTATGTATAGGGACAATAAACATAAAAGTTAATACCCAAATTAATATTAATAAACAGAAAGAAATTAAATATGATGCGTCTAGATTTTCATACACTAAAATAGTAGAAGAAAACAGTTCGGAAAGCATAATTGGAGAGATTAAATAAAACATTTTATTTGAATATGACTTATGGAATTTGTTGAAGTTTTTAAAATCTGGATTTTTAAAAGATGGATAAATAATGAATTGAACCAAAATAGAAATTCCTATCATTAATAAATTAGATATTTTGTCAAGCTCATAAATTGTATCCATATCCTATATTTTATAATATCTTAATTAGTAACAATTTTATCCTTAATATACTAACTTTATATATTATGAAAAATGCTATAATAACAGGCACCAGTTCCGGTTTAGGTTTGGAACTAGTTAAAAAATTTAGTAACGAAAAGTATAATATAATTTCTCTTTCAAGATCTACTTGTTCAGTAAAAAGTAGTTTAGTTCAGCATTACAATTTTGATATCACAAGACCAAAATCCATCTTAGGACTTAAAAAATTATTAGAATCAAAGTATAAAAAAATTGATCTATTAATTAATAATGCTGGTATGCTTATAAATAAACCTTTCGTTGAACTTACCAAAGAAGAATTTTATTCCGTTTATGATGTAAACTTTTTTGGAGTTATTGAACTAATTAGAGAGATTTTACCTTTTTTTAAAAGTAAATCTCAAATCATCAATATAAGTAGTATTGGGGGAATTAACGGTACAAGTAAATTTAAAGGTTTGTCTGCTTATTCTTCAAGTAAAGGTGCCCTCAACGTACTTACTGAAGTTCTCGCTGAAGAATTTAAAGAAACTGGGCCCACAATAAATTCGCTTTGTTTGGGCTCTGTACAAACAAAAATGCTAGAAAAAGCCTTCCCAGGTTACAAAGCACAAGTCCAACCTAGAGAAATGGCAAATTTCATTTACGATTTTTCACAATCAGGCGCTAGCGTTTTTAACGGTAAAGTAATTCCTGTTTCACTTTTAGATACATAATTATCCAGTATATTCAACAAAATTTCTATGCGTTTCATATAGGGTCACAGAAATTTCACAGTCTAGGTCAATTGCCTTTCTCAGTTTATCCCATATGAAGATCGATAAATTCTCTGTTGTAGGTATTATATTTTTAAAATAAGGGATATCTATATTTAAATTTTTGTGATCTAATAGATCTTCTATTTCTATTTTTATGATTTCTTTTAATTCACCAAGATCAAAAACCATTCCTGTATCCTTATCAATTTTTCCACGAAGCTTTACTATCAATTCATAATTATGACCGTGATAGTTCTCATTACTACACTTCCCAAAAATTTCCCTATTTCTCTCCCTTGACCAACTTTTGTTATAAAGTTTATGTGCTGCATTAAAATGTGCCCTTCTACAAATAGTTACTTTCATTTAATTATATCAAATTGTTTCTTAATTATTTCAAATATAATTTTCTTTTAATATAAAATGATATTAATTTTGGATTTCATTTCAACCCTTTAATTAAAGATTTTAAATATCAAAAATAAATTAGATAAATTAATTTTTAATGATCAACTATCTGAGATTTATTATCCCTTTAACTCAAAGAGACAAAAGCTAGTTAATTCAGAGAAAATTAAAATAATTGAAAAAAGAATTAGTGAAATTTTAGACGTATTGGGACTTGACTTAAGTGATACAAATCTGTCCAAAACTCCTAGAAGATTCGCCAAGATGTATGTAGAAGAAATCTTCAAAGGCTTAAATGATTCGGAATTCCCAATTATAAGTGGTCTTATGGATAATTTCGCATCTAAAAAGTTTGTAATTCATAAAAGTTTAAATATTTTTTCTGTTTGTGAACACCATCTCCTCCCATTTTATGGAGTTATACATTTAGCTTATATACCTAAAGACAAACTTATAAAAGCTCAAGATATTCAAAAGATTATTAACTTTTTTTCAAGACGCCCTCAGGTACAAGAAAGAATTACAAAACAGGTTGTAGATTGCATTAGTAAAATATTAAATCTTGGGGACATTGCTTGTGCAATAGATGCTAAGCATCTTTGCATCCATTCAAGGGGGATAAAAGATTTTAACTCCACTACATTAACATTCGAGTACATTGGGAAGTTTAAAAATTCAAAAATGAAATCAAAATTCATTTCTGAAATAAGTGGCTGCAATTCAAAAATTGATTTAAATATAAACTAGAATATTAGAGGAAAACACAAACTAAAAATTAAGATTATAAAAAAATATAAAATTAATTTTAAGATATCTTTCACTTCTGCATAGTATTCAATATTTAAATTTTGATTTTTTGTCCCATCAATTAAATGACTGGCCAATAACCCAATTATAAA
Source organism: Flavobacteriales bacterium (assembly GCA_042090925.1). Taxonomy (GTDB): domain Bacteria; phylum Bacteroidota; class Bacteroidia; order Flavobacteriales; family Flavobacteriaceae; genus TMED96. The sequence continues at coordinate 5,974 of JBELIL010000014.1, read as the reverse complement.
TGTTATAATAAATCCAATTGCATTCCACCAAAACCAAAAAATATATGGTACACTTAGCCACAAAAAAATATTAAAAAATACTCCAGCTAAAATTCCAATGTTTGCTCCTATCGAGTGAGTTTTCTTTGTCATTATAGCCAAAACAAAAGTCCCTATTATTGGACCATAAAAAACAGATCCTATTTTATTAATAACTTCAATAACTGTACCTTCAATCTTACCTGTAAATAAAGCTATAAAAAGACACAGTACCCCCCAGAAAACAGATATAATTCGTGACAGGTTTACATATTTTTTATCTGAAATATCTTCATCATACCTCTTAACAAAATCTTCCATTGTAACTGCAGACAGAGAATTTATTGTAGAACTTAGTGAAGACATCGCCGCTGACATGATTGCAACAATTAAAATACCAATAACTCCAGAAGGGAGATAATGAATAATAAACACAGGGACCAATAAGTCGGCCTTTTTGCCTTCAAGGAAACTTATATTTGATGAATAAACTGATCCTATCATTTCTTGAAAAGAGGTGTCTTGATAAAAAAGTGTACCAAGCACCAAACCCATAATACAATATGTTAATGTAATAGGAAACCTGAAAATGGCATTAGCAAATAAAAGTTTTTTTATGGTACCCATGTTTTTTGAGGATAATAGTCTCTGAGACTGTGTTTGATCTGTGCCATAATATGAAGCATACAGAAAAAAACCACCTATCAGCATTGGCCAAAATCCAAATTCGTCGTTTTTAGAGCTATTGCTAAATCCCCATTTTTCAAAGTTTACTACTTCTAATCTTTCCTTATCAACAAGTTCAATGAATTTTTCAATTCCGCCTAATTCATTTAATCCAAAAAATAAGCAAATTATTATTCCTAAAAATAAAATGATCATCTGAATTACATCACCCCATATAACTGCTTTCATTCCTCCTTGAAAAGAATATATTAAAGTAATTATGCCAATTAAAAGGATTGATAACCAATAATCAATACCCACCGTAGCTTGTAAAATAAGAGCCATAGTGTAAATCATCACCCCAGTTGCTACAGATCTGCTTATTTGAAAAACAAAACTTATCAATAATCTTGAAGATGCATCAAATCTCTTTTCTAAATATTCATAAACACTAACAACACCAGATTTATATAAAGTTGGAACAATTGCTATCATTAAAAATGCCATCGCAAGAGGCACTCCAAATTCGAATGTCAGCCACTGCATTCCTCCTCCATTTTTTAATCCCACGAATGCTGGTGCTGAAATAAAACTAATAGCTGATAGTTGAGTAGCCATAGTTGATAATGTAAGGGGTCCCCAACCTACTGATCTGCCTCCTAAAAAATAATCTTTAGAGCTTTTATTTTCTTTAAAGAAAAATCCAATTGCTAAAAATGTAATCAGATATAAAAAAATAATTATATAATCAATAAGTGCCATTTTATTATATTTAAAACTAGATTTTCCTTAGGCAAAAATCTAAGTAAAGAGCGGCAGTCCAGGAAAAATTTTTGCTCCCGCAGGCTCTTTCTTTATTTTTATCACTTTTATTTGATGGATCAAAATACTCATAAAACCCCTTATTCTCAATTAAATCTATTGAATCTTTTTTTAATCTTTCAGATATATTAAAAAATCCGTATCCATTAAAACCATGAAATAAGATCCAATTCAAATTTATCCAAACGGGGCCTCTCCAATATTTTTTAGGGTTAAAGTTTTCACTTGAAGTGTCAAAAGAGGCACATGTGTATTTATCTTCGATACTAAATTTTTGACTAAATGTTTTTTTGAGTTGGTTAGAAATTCTTTCATCTGGTGCCCCACAAAATAATGGTGAAAAAGACGAAGATGAGATTAATTTTAGCTTTTTAGCATTTCTTAAATCATAATAAACATAGGCTCCAAGTTCTGAGTCGTATAATTTTTTATTTAAAGAGTTAATTCCCATTCTCAGTTTATTTTCTAAATATTCAATTTTCTTTTCTTCTCCCCCAATAAGTGAATATAGATTAATTAGTGACTGATTTGATTTTAAAAGTATTGAATTAAATAGTGGATCTTGAACTAAAAATGGAGAAAAATCAGCAATTTTTTTGTCTTCATATTTGTAATTTTTTGCAATCTCAAGAAGATAAATATAATGATCATATTCTCTTTTCGTAGGTCTTTGAGAAGAGTCAACATGATCGGTATCTTTCCTTTCAAATTTATAATCAGGCGGGCTCATTGTTTCCCAAATACTGTCCCACAAAGGAGAATTATCTGTTCCCGATTCCCAGTTATGGTATATATATGCTAGACCCTCGTTGTTTATATCTCTGTTTTCAAAAAAGTAAACGTGATTTAAGTATACTTTATCAATTTGACTTTTTATAAATTTTAAAAAATCTTTTTTATCATCTACAATTTGATAAATCTTTTCCAAAACAAACCCAAAAACAGGTGGTTGAGTAATTCCAGATGTTTTGTGGTTTTTTGGTGAGAATTCACTGAGCTCAGATTGAAAAAAATCAGGACCTGGAAAATATGTATCTGCTTTTGTGTGAAAAATAATGTGGGGAACAAAACCATTTGTCCATTGAGCATTAAATATATTCTTAATCTCAGTTTTGGCTTTTTCAAGATCAAAATGGGCAAACCCTAGAGCTATAAATCCTGAATCCCACATCCATTGAAATGGATATAATTTTTCTGTTGGAATTGTAAATCCACCTTCTTGATTATTCTTAAGAAGTATCTTTTTTGCTCTCTCTATCAAAACTTTACTCATAAGAAGATTTGATTAAATATTATCTACAATATAATAGTTTTATAGAAATATGTTTTTTAATTTGTTTATCCAACTATAAAATTTAAATCATGGAAAAATTCATTGCTTTACTTATTTTGGTTTCTTCTTTAGGTTTTAGTCAAAACAATGATGCATCATATGAAGAGCTTTTAAAGAAAAGTCCTTTCAATAAAATGTATCCAAAATTTATGGCCGAAGAAGCTGCCAGTTACTTTGATACTTTTAATTTGCTGTTTTCTGAAAAAAGTCCAATCGCTCCAAAAGAAGCTAGATTAGCTGCAATTTCTGCATCAGCGGCTATACATTGTGAGTATTGTGTTGCGGCACAAATTGAATTTGCAAAAAAAATCGGGGCCTCCGATGAAGAAATAAAAGCAGCAATACAAATAGCTGCTGAAATTCAAAGGTTCTCAACTCTTTTATATGGAAATGAATTCGGACTAGAAAATCTTAATAAAATTATTGGTAGAGAATAATTTAACTAATTATATTTTTTTAATAATTCTAATTGATACTTTATAATAGTGTCTTTTGGCAGTCCATGACCAATATTTTCCAGAATTACAATTCTTTTGTCCTTTGTTGGAGTACCAATAAGTTTATTCCAAGGTTTAAAAGATTTTTCGTGATCAAAAACTCCATCTAACTTTCCAACTATGTGAAGTACAGGAATCTTTATTCTTCTTAAGTATATGTGTGGTTCAATTTCTTTTTTGCTTTTTTGAAGCATAAGCCCCCCTACAAAGATTGCGGCACTTTTGACTCTGTCCTCAATAGCAAGAAGGTAATTAGAAGATACAGATCCCCAACTATATCCTTGATATGAAAGCTTAGATATATCAAATTCTTTCCTTGTCTCAATGTAGTCTATGACTCTTTTGAAGTCCTTACCTATTTTTAGTATTGATTGCTTATACTCCTCAGATTTGTTTGGCCACCACGAATCTATAGTTCTTTTTCTAGATAAAGTTGAATGATAGACTGGCAATATAACTGCGTATCCTTCGTCAAGTAAAAATTTGTTGTCTCTAATAGAATATTTCTTAATCCAATTTGTTGTTTTATCAAATAATGCTCCGGCACTTGGATGGTCAATAATTGGTTTTAAATAATCCTTAAATTTTATAGAATAAATTATAAATCCAAAAAGTTTTTCATCGCTTTTATAAGGAGTATCCATTTCAAATCTCTCAATCTTATACCCCTGTTCACTACTGGGAATGTCCTCTAAAAAAACCTCCATTGGATAATCCTCAAAATCAAATTGGGATCTATAATATTGAAATATTTCATCACTGACATTCTCTTCTTTATCAAAATCCCGAATATTATTTTTATCATATTTAATCGTGATTTTGTCTTGTTTTTTATCTTTTTCTGAAAATGATTTTACAAGCCTAAATCCGTTTTCACTTGTCCTCACAAATGGTGACAGGCTATAGTAACTATTAAAAGAGTAATTGGGTTCATTATAAGAACCACCAAGTGCAGAGTAATTAGAATCTGAGTCAATATTTGTAACCCATTCCCTTACATTCCCGGCTATATTTGGTAGTAATTTAAGAGAATCTGGTTCATAAAATACATCGACAAGCTTATCTGAATTTAGATTAACTTTTTCCAAATTAGGTAATTTTCCTATATTAAAACCATGCAAGTTTGCGGCATGTAGCCATTGAAAAATATTTGGTAGTTTCAACCCTTGAAATCTTGCAAATGCGCTGGCTTCAAACCACGAAATATGTGAAACAGGATAATTTTCTTCTCCTTTTGGGTATTGTCCATAACGCCAGTTACCGGGACCAAATTTTCCAAATTTATCAGTGAATTTGACAATCGTATTTTTATAATTATATTTTTTTCCGTTTAAAATTATTGGGAAATCCCAAAATTCCGGATTCTCATAACCTCCTTGATCCAAAAATTTTTTAAACTCAATATTTGATACTTCAAATCTTGAAATACCAAAAGCATCCCAAGAATTATTTCTTCCAAAAAAAATTCCGGGAAAGGTCATAGGTTCATTGATTTGAGCACTTTTTAAAATAAAATTTTCTGGTAAATCGTTTAGATATGATAAATTAAACATTCCTTTTTGTTCATCTTCACCTATATACTCTACATCATCAGAAATTAATTTAAAATTGAAATCATTTTCTTCACCCAAAGCTGGCACATTTACACTATCAATTGGTGCTGTCCCAAGATAATTCCAAGTTGTGTCTCTTCCATATTTGATATATACTTCCGTATTAGACAAATCACTCTCAACATTGACTACCCTAGAAGACTTTTCTAAAAAATCATTAATTATTTTGTTATCAGGGTACTCTTCAAGAAGAACTTTTGATGTCTTAAATACATAATATATGTCACCATTATCATATGCAGTAGAAATTTTAGGAAGTAAATCATTAATTAAAATTTCTTCAGAATTTGATTTTCTAAAAAAATAAATAAATAAAAAAAGGAGCAAAGATGTAACAATAATATTTGAAATCTTGATATAATTTCTTTTTTTTGGCTCTCCTTCTTTGGGTTTTTCAGATTTATTTGTTTTAAGAAATAGGAAAAACAAAGATCCTAGAAACGATAAAACGAGTAGAGCTAGAAGTAAATTAAAATATTTATTGTCAATGGAGTATTTCTTAAATAACCAGTCAACTCCTTGAAGAATAGAAAATCCAAAAGCTAAGAAAGCTCCCGAGAATTGAAGAAATTTATTTGATCCTAACAAATCAGGTTATGGTTATTTAATATAATCTAATATAAAAATTATTCTCAACCAATTCAACTCATTAACAAAACCAATTTAAAAAATTTTATAAAAATGATCAAAAATGATCAAAAATGACCAAAAGAGATCAAAAACGATCAAAAATGATCAAAAATGATCAAAAATGATCAAATATGATCAAAAATGATCAAAAATAGCTGTAATTTATTATAATTAGCGACATGGTAAATTAGAATTCGAATATTAAAATAATGACTTCATAATGGGAATACCGTATTTGATGTTATCTTTAAAATGATGAGAATATTTATAGTTATTTTATTTTTTACTCCATTTTGTATGTTTTCACAGAAAATGTTTTCAGTAAAATATTCTTCACAGTCAGATATTAAAGTATTTGTAACCAAATATTCCTCTCAAGCAGATCTTAATGTATT
>JBELIL010000112.1:0-4445 GCA_042090925.1 Flavobacteriales bacterium | reverse complement strand
CATTAAAAACCCGCTGACTAACGGACCTATGTATGGAATCAGATTTAAAATTGCACATAAAAAAGCTATAATCAGACTGTTTTGAATTCCGAATATTAACAAAAAGGTACTGTAAATAAAAAATAGGATAGAGATTTGTATTACTAAACCTATAAAATATCTTGATAGTAGGTTTTTAATTTCCTCGAATGACTTTTTTAACCTTGAGTGATTTTTCTTATTACAAAAAAACAAAATGCTGTTTTCTAGTAAATCAGAGTCTTTTAATAAGAAAAACGATATAAATAGAATTGAGAATAATCCTACTGTAAACCCACCTAGAACGTCAACGAAGTGATTTAAAAAAATCGGGATAGACGATAAATTTAAAAATTCAAAAAGATTTAGATTAGATAATAAATCATTAATACTGGATTTGTTTAAGTCAATATAAATAGCAATTTCATTAAATAATCTGTTTATTCTTTTTTCTAATAAATCAATATCAAGAAGAGATAGGTTTTCAGTTTGTTGAACTATGAGTGGGACTAGCAATGAAAAAACCCCCACTATCAAAAGGATTATAAATAATATAGTAACGATTGACGCCACATTCTTATTAAATTTTAGTTTACTAACAAAAAATATCGCAATTGGTCTTCCAATTAATGAAACCACCGCAGCTAAAAAAATATATAAAACAATGGATTTTAAAAGATAAATTGAATAAATAATTAACGCTAGTAATGAGACATATAAAGATCCTTTCAAAAAACCTTTGGCTATTACATTTTCATTCATTGATCAAAGATATAAATTAATCATTATTCACTAGCTACCATTATAGAACATGCAACTATTGCAGCTGTTTCAGTTCTTAACCTATTTGACCCTAAAGTTACTTCTTTGAAATTGTTTTCTCTTGCAAAATTTATTTCATCCAGACTAAAATCTCCTTCTGGGCCAATAATGACTGCGTTATTTTTGCCTTTTTTTATAGCTTTTGGAATTGTTATTTTTTCCCCTTCATTGCAATGTGCAATCATACCATTCTTGTTCTTTAAAATAAAATCTTTAAAACTAGTTGCTTTATTTAACTTGGGAAGATGATATTGAAGTGATTGTTTTAAAGAGGAAATTAAAATTTTATTACATCTCTCATGATTTATAGATTTTTTCAAAGAGTTTTCACATATTACGGGGGTAATTTCCCTAATCCCTAATTCGGTTGCTTTACTAACTACCAATTCAAAAAAATTGGATTTTTTTAAAGGCGAAAGAGCTATGTGAGTGTTTTTATCTTTAATTGCGTGATGAATGATATCTCTTACTTTAAAGGTGAAATCATTTCTATTAGAACAAATTTCTACTAAAGCTTCTAAGCCTTTTCCATTTGTAAAATTCAAAAAATCACCCTTTTTTTTTCTTAAAACTTTTTCAATGTGTTTAATTTCACTTTGATTAATAAATACTTCACTTGAATCTGAACTTAAATTTGGATCAAAAAAAAGATTCATAGGTTATATTTTATAATTTGACAATGCTTTTTGTTTTAAATTACCTAAATGTAAATTTTTATACTTTAAATATCCAACCAATGCAATCATTGCAGCGTTATCGGTGGTATAATCTATATTTGGGATATAAGTCTTCAAATTATTTTTTTCTCCTTCATGGATTATCCTTTTTCTTAGTTCAGAGTTAGCTGCAACTCCACCTCCAAGAGCAATTTGAGTGATACCAGTTTTTCTAACAGCTAAATTAATTTTTAGCATTAGTATTTCAATTAAGGTAAATTGGATAGATGCACATAGATCCTCAACATTATTTTTAATAAAATTTTGGTCTAGATTTATATTTTTATTTATAAAATTTAAAACGGATGTTTTAAATCCACTAAAACTAAAGTCCAAACCCTTGACCTTAGGTATAGGGAATTTAAATTTTTTTGGATTTCCATTTTTTGAATATTTATCTATTATCGGGCCAGCTGGATAATCAAAACCCATTGTTTTACCACATTTATCGAAGGCTTCACCGATTGCATCATCAAGCGTTCGTCCAATTTCATGCATTGTAAAATAATCTTCTACCATTACAATTTGAGTATGACCTCCTGACACTGTTATTCCTAGAAATGGAAATTCTGGTTTATTTTGGTCGTCATGAATAAAATGACAAAGTATGTGTCCATGCATATGGTTTACTTCAATTAAAGGAATTTTTAGACCCATACTTAATGATTTAGAAAATGATGAACCAACTAATAATGAACCTAAAAGGCCAGGACCTCTTGTATAAGCAATTGCATTTAGTTGTTTTTTTTCAATCCCAGCTTTTTTCAAAGCTGTTTCTACAACAGGAATAATATTAATCTGATGAGCACGTGAAGCAAGTTCAGGAACAACACCTCCGTATTCTATATGTATCTCCTGCTTAGCAATAACATTTGATAAGACAATATCGTTTTCTAAAATTGCTGCTGCCGTATCATCACATGAAGATTCAATTCCTAAAATGTAGCATGGTTTTTGCATATCATTTGTTATTTTTAACAAGTAAAATTAATTGATTATCAAGAGGCCTTTAAAAATATTGTTTTTTGTTTTTTCAGGGATTACTATTTTTTTGATTTCCTTCTATTTATTTATTCAAAATAAAAGTCTTAAGGTAAAATTAGCTAAAAATATCCTTGAATCTGAATTTACTTTTCTTGACAATAAATTATTTTTTGATGATTTAAGTATAATTGACCAAAACCTAATTTTTTATGGTGTCAAGATTTTAGATTTAAAAGGAAATGAACTCCTATATTTAAACAATTTAAATATAAAGCTTGAAAGTTACAGCCAGTTAAAATCAAAAAATTTTAATATAAATTCAATCGAATTAGTAGATCCAAAATTATATTTAGAGAAGTATTCTGATAGTAACATCACAAATCTTGAATTGTTTTTAAAGTCAATTAAAATAAAAGGATTTGTAGAAAAATTAAAAATTCAAAATTTAATTGTCTCAAATTTAAGTATAGATTACAGTCAGAATAGTAAAGATCAAAATTCAATAGTTAAAAACCTCAATTTTGTATTTGATGAAATAGAAATCAATTCAGATTCACTAAATATAAGTCTCCAATCCTCTAGCTTTGAATCCAAACAATATGGAAATTTAAAAGATGCTAGTTTAAAATTAAAAAAAGTCCATGACAATTTTTACGTTGATAGATTAGATATAATATATAATAACTATTTGATTAATGGTAAGGGGGACTTAAGTTACTGCATAGTTAATTCTTCTAACTTCCTTGAAAACTTTATTGTTAATAATTTTTCAATAGCTGCTTCTATTCCTAAAACAGCTTTTTTCGATTATGAATTCCCTCAAGAAGTACAAATAAAAAATGTATTTTCTGGATCGATAAACAACTTGTTTTCAAATTTTAAAATTACTTTTTCAAATAAATCATTTTCTGAAGGTTACTTTACGATGAAATTTAATTCTACTAATGATGTAAGTATAGAAGGTGAAGAAATTTATACTATTTTTCAAAAGGAAGATGTAAACAAGTTTGTCAAAATTAATGCACTTAATTTATTCTCTGGCGATTTTGAACTTTTAAACAACATTAAACTCACTACAGATTTTAAGTCTAAATTAAATTCTTTTGTTGCTATTGAGTCAAAACTCAATGTTGAAAATGGATACATTCAATCAAATATTAACTTAGAAAAGACAGAGAGTAAATGGAGGATAAATAATTTGATTTCCTTTAATGAGTTTTCTTTTTTTAATTTTTATCAAAAGTTGGGTAAAATAAAAATTAATGGTATCTCTACTATTAATACCTTACTTACAGATTTCAAATATATCGACTCTTTAGATTTGAAAGTTTCTTTAGATTCATTTGAATTTAATAATCAAAAACTAAAAGACCTAAGTGTTTTAATGAATAAAAATCTAGATAACACCTATAGTGTAAATACAAATATCAACGATGAAAAATTAAAATTAGTTCTATTTTCATCATTTTCTGATGAATTTGATGAAATTCTAAACCTGAAATCCTCATTATTTGTATCTGATTTAATTTATTCCTCCAATCTTTCGGATAAAAATGAAAAAAAAATATTTTTTGATATTGACTATAATAGTTCTAAAGATCCAGGTGCTATTTTCCTAAATAATATAAGTTTTAATGAAACTTCATTTAGTCCATTTGTTCTAAATTTCAAAAAATCATTAAATAAACAGAATCAAATATTTTCTAATAACGAAGCTTTTAATTTATCACTATCTTCTAATGTTAGATTTAGTAAGTTTTCCCTTTTTTTTAGAGAAAGCTTTGATTTCTTTTTTAACCAAAATCACTCAAAGCAATCTAAATCTTTTTTAAATTTTAGTGTTTCTTTAAAAGAAAAGTTCATAAAGGCATTGTATCCAGAACTTAACAATCCCTCTTCAATAAA
>JBELIL010000111.1:0-4508 GCA_042090925.1 Flavobacteriales bacterium | reverse complement strand
ATAAACTAAATAATATTAAAAAAAATAAGCGCTTCATAATAGTTGTTTTAAGTCAGCAATTTATATACAAATAACCAATCATTTGTTAAACGTATTTTAATATATGATTACATTATTTGATGCTAAACATCACTAAAATATTATCAAGTACATAAAAACCTAAAACCTATCGAAGCCATATCTTAAAATTAGTTATTTGGCAACATATTGGCAACAAATTACCTGAAGTAATATGAAATAGTTTCTACTACTTACTAACAAAAAAGTGTTTATTTATGGGGTTTTAGGAACTATAATGAGGTACTATGAAGTACTTTGAAATACCATGTTATTTACCGATACAGAATTTAGAAAATATGTTTGATAAAATATCATCATTTGTAACTTCACCTGTTATCTCACCCAAATGATATAAAAGTTGCTTTAAATCTACACTAAGCAAATCAGTGGGAACATTATTTTTTAATCCATCCTTTACTAAATTAATTTCTTTTTTTGCACGACTTAGAGATGAATAGTGTCTACTATTTGTAATTATAAGCTGATTAGAATATTCTTGATTTAAGTTTTCTAAAATTTGATTTTTTAAAAAAACTATATCTTTTTTTTCTTTTGTATTAATTAATATTTTTTTTAATCCATTATTCTTAGTTTGTTTTTTTGCTAAATCTGCTTTTGTGAAAACTATCATTATTAGCTTTTCGTTATATTTTTTTTTCAGTTTGTTTACTTCATTTATCTCGTAGTCTATAGTTTTATCTGATGATGTTAAGTCAATTAAATACAATATTATTTGAGATTTATCAATACTTTCCAACGTTTTTGATATTCCAATTTTTTCAATATCATCTTCTGTTTTTCTTATTCCAGCAGTATCTATAAAACGAAATAATTTTCCTTGAAGATTAAAAGTATCTTCAATTATATCCCTGGTTGTTCCTGCGATAGGGCTTGTAATAGCTTTATCTTCATTTAGAATAGAATTTAATAGTGTTGATTTTCCTACATTGGGAGATCCCACAATTGAAACTGGAATTCCGTTTTTTAGTGCATTTCCGTATTTAAAAGAATCAATAAGTTGAGAAATAAATTCTTCCACGTTATTAAGTAATAATAAAAATTTATCCCTCGATGCAAACTCAACATCTTCTTCACTGAAATCTAATTCTAACTCTATTAAACTTGATAAGCTCAATAACTCATCTCTCATTTTTTTAATTTCACTACTTACACCACCTCTCATTTGATTAATTGCTAGTCTATGGTTTGCCTCAGTATTAGATGATATTAAATCTGAAATTCCTTCAGCTTGCATTAGATCCATTTTACCATTTAGATATGATCTTAAAGAAAATTCTCCAGGATTCGCAGTTCTTATATCATTATTTGAAAGTAATTCCATGATTCTATTTTGAATGTAGGTTGAACCATGACAGAAAATTTCTGTCATATCCTCACCTGTAAATGAGTTTGGTTTTTTTAGTTTAGATATCATTATTTCATCAATTATTTCATCTTTATGTTGAATAATCCCAAGATAATTTCTGTTATATTTTAGTTCCGAGTATTTTTTTTGTTTGAGTTTAGGTTTTATGATCTTATCAAGTACTTTGTGAGTTTTATCTCCTGATATTCTTATTATTGAAATTGCCCCTTGTCCTTGAGGGGATGAAATAACAGCTATTGTATCCTTATTAAGCATTATTTTATTTTAAGACTAAAAGTTGTACGTTTCTTGTGAAGTTCGTGTTCATAATTTTTCCACAATTGATGAATTGATTTATTTTCTTCTAATTCTGGATTAGTTTCAACCTCTGTTATACCCTTTTTGTTAAATAACTTTTGAATTTCATTAAGTAAAATTGCTATAACACCTTTATTTTGGTATTCTGGATGGACCCCAATTAAATAAAAAGAAGCTCTATTATTAAAATATTTTGCTTTTAAAAGATGAAAAACACCAAATGGGAATAGTTTGCCATTAGCTTTTTTCAAAGCCTTAGTAAAAGAGGGCATTATAATTACAAAAGCAATTAATTTATTTGTTATATCTGATACACACTTAATATACTCTGGGTGAGCATATTTTAAATATTTTTCTTTATAATAATTTATTTGATATTTCTGAATTGGCACAAAAGTTTGAAGATTTGAATATGTTTTCTCAATTAGATTAAACATTTCGTTCACATAAGGTTCAATTTCACTGTTTTTTCTAAAGTGTAATACTTTTAGATTATATCTTTCTAAGATTAGTTTCCCGAATTTTCTTACTTTTTCCGGAGAATTATTGAAATCAGGTATTTTAATTTGAAATTCTATCCATTGAGCTAATTTTTTCATTTTAAGTTTATTCATGTGGGTGGGGTAGTATGGGTAATTATAGTTTGTTATTATAGTATTCATTTTGTCATAACCCATAACTAGCATTCCGGCTTTATCCATGTTAGAAAAGCCTACTGGCCCTTCAATAAAATCCATTTTTCTAGATTTACCAAATTCTTTCACTTTTTCTATTAGCATTCTTGTTACTTCAAAATCGTCAACAACATCAAACCATCCGAATCTGACTTTTTTTTTCTTTAATTTACTAACCTCTACCCAATTAACTATTGCTGCTATTCTTCCTACTATTTCTTTCTCCCTATAAGCTAAAAATAAAGAAACATCTGAAGTTTTAAAGGCCGGATTAGTCTCTTTGTCTAAAAAAAATAATTCTTCATTTTTAATAGGAGGTACCCAGAAGGGGCATTTTTCATAGAGCCTAAATTGAAAATCAATAAATGCTTTAAGCTCTGATTTTGTTTTCACTTCAATTATTTCAATCATTTGGTTTTTTTCTAGCCTTTTTATTTCTTTTTTTATCTGCTTTCTGTGCTTTTTTGGCACCTTTCATATACATTTTTTCCTCTTTTTTCATCAATTTTTCTTCTATTTTTGCCTCAGGATCAACGTCTTTATGAAAATCCAATCTGTAAGAAGCACCTAGATTAAAAAAGAAGATTGATGGAGAATTTTTAGTATTAGATCCAAGTGTTGCTTCAAACTGTAAATCATCATTGAAGAGATATGCAGCCCCAGCTCTAAAAATTTGGTCTTTATATAAATCACTTGAAAAATCCTGAGTTTCAATATATGCAGACCATTTTTTGTTAATTGTATGTGTTAATGTAAGTATATAGCTAAATTCCGGGAATTGTGAAGAGATTCTGTTATAAATAAAATTAGTTACAAATACCCATCTTCCAAAAAAGTGTGATTGAGTTGCTAAAGTAGCTTTTCCTGTAATACTAGGTTCCATCGAATCCTCCCTTGGAATTCCAAAAAATAGAGGTGGGCGGAGTTCGTCGAAAACATTACCGTAAGGAAATGAATTTTCTTTTTCTAAAATTAAATTTCCCCCTATTGTTAATGAAACTGCTGGTAATAAATCTCTTAATTTGAATCCATTATTTGCTTTCCAACTATAAACATTTATTTTTCTTTCTTTTTTGAATGGATCATAAATCAAATATTTTATTCCTAAAAAATTATTCAAAAAACCTTTTCTTTTGTTTATTGAAGACGGATTTATGAGTAAATTTTCAATTTTATCAAATTCATAGACACCATCATAGGTTAATTCAATTTTTTCAGATAAAAAGCCATATCTGACGGATAGAAAAAAAAGATTTGCGTCCACTTTAGAGTTATTATAGCTCCTATGTTTATAACTTCTAAGTTCAGTGCCTCCTTCAAACTGAACAACATTTTTTCCTACTGAAAATGCTCCAATTGATGCTCCTGGTCTGTTAGAATTGATTTGATCAGTATACTGTCCGTATAAAACAAAAAAACCGAATATTGAAATCAAAATCGAAAGGGAGTATCTCATTTAACAAAAATTAATAATTCTTAAAAATAAAAACTAAAGATGATTTAAAGAATAACTTTCTTGTTTAATTATTTTCAAATTTAATTTTAACTATATTGAATAAATTCATTTAAATTAATGTTAATGAAGAAGATTTTAAATTCTGAAATTCTATCACATTTCATTTATATTTCTTCTTTTTCACTTTTGTCTCTTTTTATTTTTTATCCAATTCTTCAAGGTAAAAAAATAATCCAATCGGACACTCAACAGTATCTTGCTATGTCCAGACAATTACAAGATTATAGAATAGATAATGATGAAGAATTATATTGGATTGATAATGCATATTGCGGAATGCCAACTTACCAATTGGGAGCTAAATACCCATATGATGTATTAACACCTATTCACAAAGTTTTAAGATTTTTACCACACCCTTCTTACATGATTTTTATTTATTTATTAGGATTCTACTTTTTTATCCTAAGTTTAGGTCTTAAAAATAAGTTTGCTTTTTTTGGTTCAATATGCTACGGTCTTTCTACATATTTATTAATAATTATTCAAGTAGGTCATAATACTAAAGCTATAGCGCTTGGGTATTTACCATTTGTTTTTGCCTCATTAAATTACATCTTTAAAAATAAGTCAA
>JBELIL010000013.1:3255-24646 GCA_042090925.1 Flavobacteriales bacterium | reverse complement strand
ATTGTTCATTAAGTATTTATTTTTCTGGTATTTTTTACACAGTTTAAATATAATTCTATTAATTTAAAGGTTCAATTCACACTGAAATGAATTGGTTTATGGTTAGAAAGAGTCCTCAGTTTATTTACTGAGGGCTTTTTTGGTTTGAAAATGAAAATGAAAAAACTATTCATACTATTAATCCTTTCAAATTTTTTGGTTGCCCAAAAAGATTCGATTCAAACTGTAAATTTAGACGAAATTGAAATCAAATCAATTAAATCTAGTTCCATTTTAGAATCAGTTCCACTATCTATAACTAAGATAAGAGTTCCTCGACTATGGTCTAAACAACAACTATCTTTGCAAGAGTATATAAACTCTATTCCAGGAGTAGTAACATTCAACACAAACAATTTTGCACAAGACTTAAGGATATCGGTTAGAGGCTTTGGAGCAAGATCTGCTTTCGGTATAAGGGGAATTAAAATTATTATTGACGGTATACCTGAAACAACACCTGATGGGCAAGGTCAGCTAGATAATCTCCCTTTGCAGTTAATTGAAAATATAGAGGTTGTTAGGGGATCAAGTTCTCTTAGATACGGAAATGCTGCTGGTGGAGTAATCTTTATAGAGACTTTAAATAAAATAGATAACAATTTTCATGAATTAGGATTAAGAGGAGCTCAAAATAATTATAAACAAACCTATTCTACTTCAGGTCTAAAATTTGAAAAATCCGAATGGATTTTGCATTTAAATCATCAAGATGGAGAGGGATTTAGAGAGAATAGTAGATTTGAGTCGACTCAGTTTAATGTTAAAGGAAACTATTTTTTATCAAAAAAAACAAAATTAGGATTTCAATTCAATTCAACAAATAGCCCATTAGCTGAGGACCCTGGTGGACAAAATTTTGAAAGTTATAAAAATACTCCTTCAAAAGCTCGAGACAGAAATGTATTATTTAGATCAGGCGAAAGAATAAATCATGTTAAAAGTGCAATTAACATCAATTATGAAAACGGAAATTTTTTGTTTAATAGCTATAATTTCTTTTCAAATAGGACATTTAATGCAAAACTTCCATTCAATTTTGGTGGTATTGTAAATCTAAATAGAAATTATTATGGTCATGGATCATATTTTACAAAAAAAAATCAAAGAAACAATATGCGCTTTTCTACCCAAATTGGTTATGATGTCGCAAGCCAGTCAGACAAAAGAAGAAGATATAAAAACATTGAAGGTGATAGAGGAGAAAAAACTCTGGGTCAGATTGAAAGCTTTCAAAGCTTTGGAATATATTTTATAGAAAACATCTCTTTTGGAAGATTTAAATTAAATGGCGGAATTCGGTGGGATAATAATTTGTTAAAAGTTGATGACAATTTTATTTCAAATGGGGATGATTCAGGGAAAATAAAACTTTCCGCATGGAATAACGAAATTGGTTTGTCTTATAAAGTACTAAAGAAATCTTATTTGTATATTAATTTATCCGAAAGTTATGAAACTCCAACGCTTAGCGAATTGTCTTCGAATCCCAGTGGTCAAGGAGGGTTTAATAATTTGTTAAGTATTCAAAAGGCTAAAAATTTTGATTTTGGTTTAAGGTTTAAATCTAAATCTACTAATTTTTCCGTAGTTGGTTTTGTAGTAAATACAGAAAATGACTTGGTCCCTTATGAATTAGAGCAATTCCCTGGTAGAACCTTTTATCAAAATGCTGGTAAAACCTTGCGTAAAGGAATTGAAATTGACTTTAATCATCAATTAAATAAAAACTTCTCAACAAGTATTACCTATAACTATACCAATTTCAAGTACGCTGAGTATATTTCAGGTAATTTAAATTTAAAAGGGAAATACTTGCCCGGTATTCCAACTAGGTTTGGAAACTTTGAATTAAAATATAAGAATTCAAAAAAAATAATTGTTACATATTCAAGGAATTATAGGGGAAATTTATACGCTGATGATAATAATACTGAAGAAATTAGTTCCTTTTGGAGAGACGACATTAATTTATCTATTCCATTGAAAGTTGGTAAAAACAGTTTTGATTTCTTCTTTGGATGTAATAACACATTTGACAAATTATACTCAGATAATATCCGAATTAATGCATTTGGAAACAGATTTTATGAAGCTGCGCCTGGCAGGATATTTTTTACAGGAATTAAATTTTTAATTTAAAATCTGTTCTTCTGTTTTCTTGATGCATGGTTTTACTTACTTTGGAACAGTTTCCTTTATTTATTAAACCTTTTTCTCCATAACCTTTTCCAAAAACTCTTTTAGGGTTTTTAACTCTATTTTTGATATAATTAACTACATTTTTATTTCTTCGGTTAGATAATCCCAAGTTATAAGATTCAGAACCTCTACAATCAGTATAAGAACTCAACTCAAGTGAGACTTGAGGGTATTTGTTTAGAAATTCCACAACTTTATCAAGTTTTCCTTTATATTTTGAAAGAATGTCACTTTTATCAAAATCAAAAAATATAGATTCAAACTGCTCCAATTGTATTTGATTGACCTGTTCTTCAACACTACTTAAATATACCATTATGGGTTCTGAGGACTTTAATTCAGATTTTAATATATAACTAAATGAATCTTTATAAGTTGAATCTATTTCACTTTTGTATAAAAATGTTCCATTTTCATTAAAAACAACCGTACCATTTTTTGGGGGAGATTTTAATTTAACCGTTTTTTTATAAAGCTTTTGCAATGGATCAATAGAATGAATAAATTCTAAGTCATTAAATAAAACACTATTTTTCGCAACAACTAAAGTATCTGAAAATTTGTATTCATAAAAATCTTCAACTCCAGCTAATCTAGCATTAAACTTAAATGCATAAATATCATCCTCTCCAGCACCGTCTTTTCTATCTGATGAGAAAAATCCAATTTTTAATTTCTGATTAATACCAAATGAAAAATCATCCGCTTTAGAATTTATATTGTCCTTTAAAACATCCGTGGCCCAACGATTTGAGATCATATTGATAGCAATATAAATATTAAACTTAGCTCCCTTATTAGCTTTATCTGATGAATAAAATAAAATTGAATCATTATATAAATATGGAAAAGATTCATCATACTCTGAATTTATATCTGGCCCCAAGTTCGTGGGTTTAGAAAATTTATCATCTACTAAATCCACATAATAAATATCCATTCCTCCATAACCACCTGGTCTATTACTAGAAAAATATAGACGGTTAGATTTTGAACTAATACTCGGATGAAGATTAGAGTACTTATCTGTCTTTTCAAGAATTAGTTTTATGTTATTTCTTTTATCTAATATAGTACTGTAAATATTTAATTGAATACTATCATTAGAATCTAATCGCGACTCACTTCTTGTGAAATAGAGAGTTTTATTTAATGGATTATAACTACCATATCCCTCTTGAAATTTAGAATTTAAATTTTTTAGTTTACTATTTGTGCGCTCAAAAAGAAAAGTTTCTGAATTAAAATTGCCTTCATAGAAATCATATATTGGGAATTTTGATTTGACTTTTTTAGACCTTGTTTTAATTTCTTTAGAGTTTGACTGTTCACTTAAGAAAAGAACTTTACTGTCGATTTTATTATCAATAAAAATTAGTCCGTGATCTCCTTTTTCACTATTACCTTGAGAATTTTTAATAACATATTCGTCGGGTAAAACCTTACTTTCAGTATCTAAATTATTTATGTTTATTATAGGTAATTTAATCGCTTTTTCCCTATATTCTTTGGCTAAATTACTACCGGAGGGTAAAAGTTTTGCATAATTGTAGTAATCTAAAACGTTAGCTATGTTAGATTTTGTGATTTTTTCATAAATACCTATAGCTTCATCTAGATTATTTGTCAAGATATAAGAATTGGCTAAATTTCTTAAACGATCAATTGATAAATTATCTTCGCCTTTTTTATATTCAAGAATAGATTTTTTATAATCTAAATTCAAAAAATAGTAATCCCCCCAGACGTAACTTAAACTGTCTTTTTGCAAATCTTTGGGTTGAGAAAAAACAAAGAGGTTATAAAAATTGAAAACTAAAAAAATAACTAACTTGTTTTTCATATTTAAAAAAATCTAGGTGAAAATAAAAACGCCTCGCCTTTTGAAAAAATATCTAATCTTAAAAAAATTTCATGGGTTGGCATACTAATACCATTACTAATTTCATTTGAAGGAATACCATAGGAATAACCTAATGACAAATTCTCAAGAATTTGAAAACCGACAAGTGCACTCATTCCAGTTCCTTGAAAATTTGTAAATCCATAATTATTAAAACTACTTCTAATTTGCCCGCCGATCCAAATGTTTTGATTTATAATTCCTAAAATTGAAAAGTCGTAACCTCCAATACTATTAGTTTGTTTGAGTAAAAAACTTGGTTTTAGCATAAGGGTTTCAGATATTTTTATCAATCCACCAGTAATAAAGTAATAATGAGGTTCTATGTTATATTCTTTATCCGATAATAATCTTGGAATTGCAAATCCACTATAAAAAGATTGTGTAAAATAATAAATTCCAAAACCAATGTTCGGAAGAATTTTTCTGTCATTGTCTAAAACAAACGCATTGTCCCCAGGGGTTAAAGTTTGAATTAAATTTGAATTCAACGAATAATTATGGATCCCAGCCTTTAATCCAAGGGAAAGACGATTTCCTTTTTCATTTAATTTTAAATGATATGCTAGGTCAATATCAAAAGAAGTGCTGTTAGTTGGACCTATTTTATCATTAAGAATACTTATTCCATACCCTAAATTCTTTGAATTTACAGATTTTCCAAATGTGATGGTCTGTGTTTCAGGTGCCCCCTCTAAACCAACCCATTGAGAACGAATTAGAGATGTTAAATTCGTTACTCCTCTTGAACCTGTGTAAGCTGGATTTACAGCTTGATGGTTGAACATGTAGTAACTGAAATTTGACTCTTGTTGGGATCTACAAAATGTGGATACAGTTATTAAAATAATATATACTATCGAATTTTTCATCTAGTTATTTCTCCTTTTTATATACACAAAACCTCTTGTAGGTTCAGTTTGATCTCCCCATACAATTGAATAAAAATAAGTTCCTTCCGGTAACATATTGTCTTTAGAAATAAACGAATCAGTTTGAGATACTCCATTCCAATCATTTTTATAATTATTTGTTTCATATACCTTGATTCCCCACCTGTTGAAAATAATCAATTTATATCCAACTGCTTTTTCTATACCACGTATCTCCCATTTGTCATTTATACCATCCCCATCTGGAGAAAATGCATTTGGAATAAAAAGATCCACTTTTCCAAATGTAACCACATCTGAAATCAGATCAGCATAACAAATATTAAATAGATTTTCCACGATGAGTCTAAATTCTCTCCCTGACGGAATTGCTTTTAAATTGCTTATCTGTAAAATATTTGAATTTGCCCCAGAATAATTTGAGTCATTGAAAATATTACTCCATGATGGATTTTCCTTAGTTCCTACATTTTCTTGCCATCTAAATCCTGCATATCCACTTATGTTTAGTTGTGACTCAATTTCTAAAACATTATCGTTAATTCTCTTGGAAGTTGGTTGAAGGGTAAATAATAATTCTTCACCATATTGTTTAAATTCAGGGATACCGTCTCCAGACCTGTCTACGGGTTGAGTGTATCCGCCTTGGTTTAATACTCTACCTACATTGTCAAATGCCACAGGTCCTGTACCTAAAACTCCATCATTATCCTCATCACTAAAACCAGCCTCAACCGCGTCATAACAGCCATCATTATCGGAGTCAATATCAACCGAGTTAGGTAGACCATCTCCATCAATATCTTCGTCTCCTTCTAAAACATCTAAAATACCATCGTTGTCATCATCAATATCATCCTTATCATCCACTCCGTCTGAGTCACAATCAACCGAGACTGTGATAGGCAGCGTAATACTCATAGGTAAAAAACTACATGCGTCGTAGTTAGAAGTATTATCCACTGTTTCTGCTTTATTTGTAACTCCATCACCGTCAATATCATCATCACAAACATCACCAATACCATCGCCGTCAAAATCTTTTTGATCTGGATTTGATATATCGGGACAATTATCAAAATCATCTCCTGCACCATCAGAGTCAATGTCTTTTTCATTATCCAGTGTGACTAATTCAACAGATATCGATTCCATATTTAAATAGTTAATATCTTCCGTATCGGAGTGACTCTTTAAAATTAAGTTTGACTGTATATCTCCATCTAAAATAGGATCATCAACTCCAAAAAGAGTTAGGTCTTGAGATACATTCCAGTTAAATTCATCAAATTCTATCTCTAGTTTATTAATTGATACTTCAGTTAAATCTGTTAGTTCAAAAACTATTTTTACTTTACCTGTGGGTTTATTACCTAGAGATATAGATATTCTAGTTGAATTTTTATCCTCCGATAAAATTTCTGGTTCAGAAATATTTAAAAATGGAAAATCATTATCCTGGTTAACCAAATTTATATCAGCAACATCATCTGGGTCTAAAATCCCATAAAAAAGATCTAAGGATATAGGAGCTCCAGTAATAAACTCAAATGTTTGATCACCATCAATTATAGGATCATCAATTCCCGACAGAGTTACTTGGTTTAAGAAAAAGTCATCCCAATTCTCTTTTTCTATCCTAACTGAATTATCTCCTAAATCAACCTCATCGGAGTTACTTCCAATTGATAAAGGAATATCAACCCAGCTATTTGGCTCTGATGTTAACTTAAAGCCTATAATAATCGATTCTAGATCCTCAGAAGTTGTATAGTCATCATTTAAAACTTTGACAATGACAGCTGGTGAATCATTGTCTTGATTTGTAAAAATAATTGGATCAAAAGCATTTGGATCAATCGTACCGTAATTGGGATCCAAAGAAAAAATACTAGTAACGGTAATATTATAATCCTGAGGTCCATCGGCAACAGGAGGAAAATCATCAATACCAGTTGTATATACAAGCTGAGGCTGATCCCAATTAGAAGAGTCAAAAGTTATTTCTGACATCACGGTCCCCTCATTCAAGTTTGAAGAAGAAAAGCTAATCGTAACAGGTGAATCTGGTTTTGAAGTTAGACGAACTTCAAAAAAGCCTTTATCTCCATCTTCACTGGTTAATAAATCGATTTCTGTTATTAAAATATTAGACTCATCGTCATCTATAGTTAAAACATTTATTGACTGATCACCAAGAGGAACAAAATTTGGATCTGAAGATCCATCAACGGAAATTAAAATAGTACTGGTTTTATCTCCGTCTATAATATCATCATTTACACTATTTAAATAAACGTTTTGCGGTATATTCCACTCCGCAGGACTAAATATTATAGTCTGATAAGAAACATCTAATTCTGACTCAGTTGAATCATTGGTCGATATATTTAATACAACAGGTGTGTTCGGTCTTGAGCTAAGTACAACAAAAAAATTAGCCTGATTACCAGCCTCTTCCAAATCGTTAGAAATAGGTCCAACTATAAATCCTGCGTTATCGTTATCAAGATTTATAAAATCTACATCTGCAACATCAGTTGCATTCAAATTGTTATATGCAGGATCTGCCGACTGCGGATCTCCTGTTACAAGTTTTAATGCTACGTCACCATCTATAATGTCATCATCCAATCCGGTTATAATAACTTTATTAAGTGAGGGACTGTTCCAATTTGCATTTAATATAGTTATGGAAGAGGTGCTTAAACTCACCTCATCTAAATCTCCTGATATTGAAATCGGGATAGTAACATCAGCTGACAAAAGTGGTAATGATATTAAGTTAAACTCTACAATTAATCTGTTTCCATATTCATCTGTAGAATTATCTGATTTTTTGCTTGTAGAGACATATGACGTTGAACTGTCGGGTAATACGGTTAATTCAACTCCCACCCCGTCAAGATCTTGATTAGTCATTGATACATCATCTATCGTTGTAGGGTCCATTGAACTATAATTTACATCTGTAGAACTAACAGCTCCTGTAATAATTTGATAATTTATAGCACCGTCTTGGATGGGTACGGGATCGGGAAGGCCTGTTACAGTTATAATTTGAGGAATATTCCAGTTTAAAGGAGAAAATGTCACCGTTGCCTGTACAGAACCCTCCGTTAAATCTGAGGAAGTCAAAACTAAATCAACAAATCCACTAGGCTTTGAATTCATAACTATCGAAAAGGACCCTTCATCCCCACTTTCATCTGTTAAATTATCAATAGCGACAATAGTAAAACCAGGTTGATCTATATCAATTATCTCAGTTGGAAAAACAGTGTCTGAAAGATTGCCATAGCAATTTAATGTACTGGTCGAGTTAACCGATAAAACCAAATTGAAATTTTGATTGCCATCTACAATAAAATCTAGTTGAGGATCAACTGTAATCGTTTGGGTAACATTCCAATTTAGTGGTGTGAAAGTTAAAGTGCTTGAACTTACCGCAATCTCTGTATTATCAATATTTACAAAATCCAGATAAACCTCTGAAGAGGGTGTTCCGGTTAAACTTATCTCTAAAGATGCATTATCAGCATCTTCCCTTTTGGAAAGTGATGTTGGGGACACAACAATGGAAGGAGAGAAAACACTTATTGTAGCCTCATCAGAAATCGTCTCGCATTGGGTATTTAACTTCCTTGTCTTAACTCTATATTTTTTACCATTAAGTGAGGTGTTTAAAGGTTGAACAATTAATGTAGCAGAATTTACCCCTGTATAATTTGCTTCCGATGGATCATAGCCACATTGCTTAAAAGTATATTTTATTTGTAAATCTGCATTAATACTACCATTACCATCTCCATTTTGATTTCCAAAAATCAAATTGAATCCATTTTTACAGTCGTACTGAAAACCAGGATTTAAAACAAAACCTGGTACGGTCGAATCCATATAAGGAAGTGCATCCTCTCTTCCTCCATTTCTTGTATCTACCATCAATTTAATAGTACCCGAAGAAATCTCAAGCGAAGGATTTCCCTCACTTCCCCATGATTCCCAATAACCATTCATATTGATGTCAAAAATTCCATTATTGGGATCTACCGATGAAGCATCATAGTTGAAAGCAACCACATTTGGATTTGCTGGAAGTCTGTTATCGTAGTGAATTTGAGAAAAGTCAATGATAGTTACCCCATCTACTATAAATAAAAGTCCATCATCAATGTATCTTCCAGAACCCGAATCCAAACTCAGGTTTAATTCACATTTTTCTATCTCTTCTCCCACTGCTAAATCAATTCCTACATCAATATCCCAACTAATAGTACCGGTCCCAGAGTTACCATTAATATTCATTATTGGAGATAAAATAGTGTTAGTAGTTGCTGCGGTACTAGAACTTGTGAAATCTCCACTTATTGTTACAGTAGAAAGAATGCTATTAGGGGTACATCCGATATTATCCCATGATGACCCATTATAAATTTGCCATTGGTATATAGAATTACCTGGATCTGTAGTAACTACTGAAAAAGAACTTGTATCACTAACACATATGGTTTTACTAATTGGGTGACTTGTTATAGAAACCAATGTAGTTGCCTCCAGAAAATCAAAAATAGAGTTGGAGTCTGCATCTAAGGGTGTTAAATATCCTCCCTGTCCAATAACTCTTCCCAAATAATCTACTGTGATTGGATTTGTTCCCAATTTTCCATTATTATCTGGGTCATTAAAGCCAGCTTCAAAAGTATCATAACAACTATCATCATCGCTATCTAAATCCTTATAATCGTAAAACAAATCACCATCAGTATCTGTTGGAAAATCTTTTAATGAAATTTTAAATCCAAATGTTGATGTGGATAAAATACTTTCATTTAAATGAATAATATTAACTTCTGTAACTTCTCGTGCATTAAAGGAGAAATCTGAGTTCCCAGATGGAGTCGGATTGTATTTAAATAAAAATTCATTTGCAGTAAATGAGGTGACCCCCGATTCAAAAATCCCATCAAAGTTAGTATCAATTAGAAGTCGATTATCAAGATCTAATAAAGTCAAAGTCTTAGTATTTGGTCCTACTGAAACACTAAATGATTCATCTGCTACAATTGTATGAGTATTATTGTCACTATTTGTAAGAATAAAGTTAGATTCATCTGAAAAGGTTAGTTCATAATTAATATTCTCTGCACCCCCTGGTCCTACAGTAGAGGTTACATTGCCTGAATTATCACCTACTAAATTTGTAATGGAAGAACTTAACGACAAGCTAGTAGAAACTGAAGCAGTTGTTGAGGACCCAGTTGATAAATTCATTACAGGATTTATTATATCTAGTAAATCGAAGGAAACAGCCCCTAATGACTCTGTACTATTAAATATTCCATCGTTGTCAACATCTAAATCAATATTATCAGCAACCCCATCTGAGTCGAAATCATTAGGACAAACCGATACCGTTAACTCCTTAGATTCAAACTGCTGTATGGGATCTGTGCCGCACTGCTTTTGAGCAATGACCTTGTATTTACCAGGTAGCGTGGGAGAGTATGGACTTGTTGAGACACCCGTGTTAGAATAACCTCCTCCCGTTTTGTCATCATACCACCAAGAAAAACTATCATAAGAACCTATCCCATCAACTTCTAATTCTATGTTTGGTAAACAAAAATCTTCTATTAAACTTATTTTATCGAGATTTATTTCTGGATTCTTTGTAAAACCTGAGTAAAATGCTCCAGAAGCTCCATCTGTATTTTGATTTACATAAGAAACATAAAGTTCATCTTCAGATCTTATGCTGACATTTCCTTGAAGACTTCCAACATTGTAAACGGTATAATTAGCATTTCCATTAGCATTATTTGAGTTTACATCGGGAAGAGAATTAACGTTGATATTCGTATTATTGTCATCTGTTACTAGTACTGTTGCTCCAGATTTTGTTATTATGAATAGTTCACTATTAGCCATATTAACTGAACCTATTTTATCTAAATCAGGAATGTTATCAACCTCTGTTGTAGCAAGACAAGATAGTGGAGGTACAAAAAACATTCCTTGATTTTTTTCTGCTGTTGAACCCCCTATGCTTTGAAAAGCATATACATTTTCAGTGGTACTAGCATAAATAGTTGGAACTGTTACGGCATCATAATAATTACCCTCAATTATTGTAAATTCATTTTTATCTATTGTAGTATAAGGGGTTAAACTTCCATTTAAATAAACTTGAGTATTGTCAGCTGTTGCGATAAGTAAAACGTTTTCCCATGCATCCTGCCCCTTACCTCTTGTGAAAATATATTTTTTGCCAACTTTTTCTTCAGGTACAATTTGATCAAATCCAAAATCTCTTTGAGATCCAGATCCAAAAGTGCTGTTTGCAGCCCCAGAATTTACTACAATATCCTTATTAGATACAACCGAAGTCCCAATTAGTGTGCTAGATGTAACGCCTGCTTGATCAATGGAGGCTGCTAAAATATAAGTTTCCCCTCTGTTTAAATTTATAGTCAGTGATGATATTGAAGATGTAACTGTTCCAGCATATGTTGCTAAGGAATCCAAATTTTCAAAAGTAATATTTGTATTATCGATAGTGGCCATTACAGAAATAAATTGAACTTGTCCATTGTTTTGATTTGGAATTAATGGCATTCCGGCTTTAAATGATCTTCCAAGTGCAGATTTCCCTTTAGATGTCATAGCTCCAGCTTGAGCAAAGCTGGATGAACCTCTATTATCTCCAAAAACTCTAACTCCCACATATACATCTTTTGAAGACTGTATTATATAACCTTTATCATTGATTATTGAACCAGCGTTAAGGGTGGGGCTTGCAAGATAGAGTTGTCCCCCATCTTGATCCGTGCCATCATTGTCAATATCAAGTCTATAATGGCTTGAATTTGATACAACCACATTAAATGTTACACCACCTATCGGAGTTATTTGAACATCTACATTGGAAATCTCAGGAGTTGAAATATATAGGTATTGTCTTAAAATAACAGCATTTGATTGCCCACTTGTTAAAGGAGGAATATAGTGAAGATTACTTAATTGTGAATAGGTTTTATTTATTGAAATTAATAGTAGAAAAAAAACTATATAAAAATTAAATTTTATCTTCATTAACACCTTTTATCATTTAATCAGTAATAAATTTATTTGATTTTCAACAAAATAGCTAACTATTGTTGTCTTTAAATCGTTTTATATCTACTTCTTTAGGAATTGGTGAACTTTCATAAATATGACTATATAACCAGCTAGATATGGTTGGAGCAAGTAAAATTCCCCTGGAACCCAGTCCATTTAAAAGGTATATATTTTTATAATTTGGATGGGAACCAGTTATTGGTCTTCTGTCAATTGTAGTTGGTCTTATACTTGCCTTATGCTCTACAATTTTGTAAGGCTCCTTTATTATACTCTCAAGTCTATCAATTAACCACTGTTTTTTTAATTGAGTTGGCCTGTTTTTTTTATCTGAATTATCATATGTAGCACCAACCCAATAAAATTGATTTTCCATCGGCATAATAAAAATTGATGATCTCTTAATAATTTTATCCAAATTTAAATTTGGAATTTTTACAACTAAAAATTCACCTTTGGAGCCTCTTACTGGCAGATTTTTAAAAAAAGGGTTATTAATAATACTATAGCCCTCACAAAAAACAATATTTTGAGAAATAATATTATTATAAACTATTTTTGTGTGATCATAAAAAAGTTTTTTAAAATCAAAATCTTGTTTAATGTAATTGTCCTTTAAATTTTTTTTAAATTCATTGATTAGATTTGGTGTGGAAACTCTTCCACACTTTTTAACTAAACCATATCCAAATTCAGTAATTAATCCTTTAATTTTTTTTGTTTGAATTTCACTATCTAAAAATTCCTTAAGCTGCGTTTTTTGTGAGGCAACTAGCCAATTATTTTGATCTGAAAAGCTTGAAAAAGCTTTTAAAATATCATGTTCAAAAATTATTTTTTTTTTGTACTTATATTCAATTTTTTTAAAAAATAAGAGAGCATTTTTGTGAAACATTTTACCATTCCAAGACATGTTATATCGTTTTAAAACAGTAGGGTTATAAATTCCAGCAGCAATTTTTGAAGACCCGCTTTTATTGTTATCAATTACAAAAAAGCTCTTTTTATTTTGTTGTAAAGTTTCTGCATAACAAATGCCTGCTATGCCCATACCAACAATAATAGTGTTTACTTTTTTCATTTAAGGGATAAAAAAATGCCGCTATAATAGCGGCATTTTTACTGTTTTTAAAATTCGTTAATTATTCCACATATCTTGTTCAAAATCTCGAATAACTGATTTGATTCTTTCTGACTCTAAAAGTTGTTGCAAAGCATCTTCAAAAATATATTCATTTATCAATCTGTCTTCATAAACGTTTTCTTCTTTGTAAATGAGCGAATTAAATCTCCTTGAATTCAACATATGATCATAGGTGATGGGTTGTGAAGAATTTCTAGTATTGAACACAGTTGATGTATTTAAAGACTCTCTGGCATCTGGAAACCAAATCCAAAATAATTCCACTAAGTCCTGTTCTGCCTCAGGTTTATCCAATGTATAAACGTCAGGAGCTACAGGAGCTAATCCTAGTAATCTATATTTTAATTCACCTTGCCTTTTATTGAAATACCAAGTTCCCTTAACTCTATATTGTCTAATTTCCCTTGCGGTTATATTTCTTCTATTCACGTACTGTGGGTCAAGAGCTTCACCGGCATTTAATTGCTCAAAACCCGCATCTAGTGTATCAATTGATACAAGTTTGTCTAAAATTTCTCTATAAGTTAATTTTATTTGAAAGTAGTCATCATCATAAACTTCTTTAATATTACCGCTTCTTAAATTATTTTTCAAAATATGAAATAGAGCTCTTCTGTCCGGACCAAGATTTAAAGTATCAGTAGGGTAATAATACGGGAAATTTATTCTTTCATCCAAATCAATTATTTCCCAAACCGTCTTAGACCACAAAACATCTCTGTCATCAATAAATCCATAGTCTAGTGGATCTTCATCATTTGCTACAACTTGTTTTTCGTTTAATTGTCCAACATCCTGAGGAACTCTTGCGTTAAGAAGATTTGCTTGAGAATATAAACCGGAGCTAGAAAAAATAAAAAGCGAGATATAAAGATAAATTTTCATTTAAAATTTAATTTACTAGTTCACAAATTACAGGTGAAACCTTTTTAAATCTATAGCTAGGGTTGGAGGGATTTTGGACTTTAATATCAAAAATTTGAACATTTGACCCAACCTTAGCTCTTCTCAAAGCAGTTTTTGCTTTGTTATCTAATTTATTTCCATTAACAGAAATTGTTGCTTGACCTGGAACTTTGAATTTAAAACTTACTGTCCTAAGTTTTATATCAAAATCAAAATCATCGAGTATTGCACCAATTGTTGCTATTGATATGTTATTTTTTGGAATTTTAATATCACCAGATTGACCTCGAACAGTACCCGTTGGTCTAGGAATATCTTTAATTCTGAACTTTGTGTTGGTATTGATGCTTTGTCCATCTGGTAGAGTTGCTCCTGCTTTTATAGTAACCTCTCTACCCTTTCCAGGAGTCATTAAGTACTTACTGCCTCTTACCCTTTTGAGTCCAGGTGCAGATGCTCTAATTTTATTGTCTGCAATGCCTGGTATTGAGATAGTCATTGGGTTCTCAACTCCTCTATATACTACATTCATTTTATCAGCTGAAATAACAGCTGAATTTGGTTTAGCAATAACAGCAAATGATTGATTTACAGGGATTTTTGATTCTTCACCTTCATTTAGAAAAACCAAATTACCCTCGATTTTTCTGTCACCAGGTCTACCTGAACTGATATTCAATTTCACGCCACCTGGTATTTTTTCATATTCATCTTCATTTAACTTTCTCCCATCGAGAGTAAGTTCAACATTGTTGGGATTTTGAGCTCCACCTTTTCTTCCTAGAACAACACTTCCATCAAAATTTTCACCTTGATAGTAAGCACCTTTATCCGCTTTTAATAGAGTAATATAATTTGACGTATTAACCTTACTCTCTATTTCGAGTTCTTTACCAAGTAAAGCATTTAACACGTCACTCTCAGTGAGTCTTATATCATTTTGCATCATTGTTAGTTTAGCTAATGATGAAATTAGTGGAAATCCTTCATAATTAGCCTGAAGCCAAGATTGCTTTGTCCCATCTCTTGTTTCAACCATATCTTCTAAATCACCAGTGTTAAATCTTTCCTCAACGAGTTCAGTGTATCTCGGAAATTTTGATGCAAAAACTTGTATTACGTGCGCTTTATAGGACCTTATCATTTCTAAAAACTTAGTTCCTTCTTCCGATATTCCATTTGCATCAAAGAAAACTAAATCTAATTGTTCTCCTTTGTCCATTCTAGAATATTCAACAAGTTCAGGGTCATCAACCCTTTGTTTTTCAGTTATTTGGTCTTTGATTGCTTGAATTTTATTATAAAATTCATCTGCTTCTTTTTTTATTTCAACAGCAATTCTGTTGTTATCTATCCATTTACCTTCTTTTTCCTTAGCATTTACATCAATTTTATTATAATAAATATCATTGCTTTGGTCTACTCTATCATTTGCACTAGCTATCTTTTTAAACATTTGTCCAAATCCATCAAGGACTTCTTTGCTCACATTAAGAGCTAGCATAGTAATAAACACTAGATACATCAGAGCTATAAGCTTCTGACGTGGGGTTTCTTTTGCTCCTGCCATAACTTCTTAGTTTTTATTCATTGCAGAGAGCATTCCCTTATAAACTTGATTAAGGGAAGCTAAATTCTCAGATAAAGATTGCATTTGGCTTCTTAATAATTCGGCATTTTCAGATACTTGATCATTATATTTAGTATGCTGTCCAGCGTCTTTAACTTGTGAAGCATATAATTTATTTAATGATTGTAGCTGTCCAGCAGCTTTATTAAGTTCTTCCGCATAATTTTGAGAAGATGCTGCAGCGTCTGAAGCTGGTGACAGAGAGCTTGCTGTATTCTCTAAATTTCTAATACTTTTTGTAAGGCCACTCACTAAACCTACGTCAAGCTTAGCTTCATTTAAAATTTTATCAATTTTAGAACTAAGTCCTTCGTCTTTTGAACCTGAACCAGAGCTTCCACCAGAGTGTTTACTTACATATTCATCTTGTTCCTCTTTTACATCATCCAACATGACTCCACCTACAAAGAAAATTATAGCTTCAGTACCTAGACCTAAACCTAAAACTACCCCCCCTGTAATTGGACCTATCTCTAAGTGGAGTATTTTAAATAATGCTCCTAAAATAACAACAGCTCCTCCAATTTGAAAAAGCATGTGCATTATAATTTTTCTTCTTAATCTTCCTTTTAATTGTTTTGCATCCATTTTATTTGATTTTAAGTATTCTCTAAAGATAAAATTTTTATTTTATTTTTATTTTTTCTGACCCTAAATAATCCTGGACAGTTCTAAATCCAATATAGCTCCTCGCAGTGTCCTGATATTCATAATCCCTAGAGCTAACACGTAAAAAATAAGCTACGTCCTTCCAAGAACCTCCTCTGACTACTTTTCTTTTTTCATCATTTAATGACATGTTTGGATTTAAGGACGAGACATATTCGTAGGCTCCAGGATCATATGAAGACTCAGTCCATTCAGCGACGTTCCCAGACATATTGTATAAATTATAGTCATTTGGTAAAAAAGATTTCGCTTCAACTGCATACATCGCTTGATCAGATGAATAATCACCTCTGAGAGGCTTAAAGTTTGCTAAGAAGCATCCTCTATCATTCAATAAATACGGTGACCCCCAAGGGTATGTGCCAGCAGGAATCCCACCTCTTGCAGCATACTCCCATTCAGCCTCAGTTGGTAACCTGAAATTATTTACAAGTGGTTTGTTTTTTTCTTTTTGATATGAGTTTTTGTAATGAGTTCTCCAGTTGCAAAATGCTACAGCTTGCTTCCAAGAAATTCCAACAACTGGATAATCTTGATATGCAGGATGCGAGAAATAGTCGTTGTGCATGGGTTCATTGTATGAATAGTTGAAATCTTTTATCCATACAGTAGTGTCAGGATATATTTCGATTTCCTCCTTCTTAATAAATGGAAATCTATCCCTAGATTGTGGATTTTTAGCTCTTTCAGATGAAGCAGCTTCAGCATCAAACCATGAATATTTATAAACTAACTTGTTGACATCAATCTTCATTTCACCATTATACCATACCTCAGGTGGCAGATAAAGACTATCCATTACCTCTACATATGCTTCATCAACATAACTATTTGGATCCCAATCCAAAGTTTGATCCCAATTTAAGGGCCTACCAGCATAAGGGTCGTCTGATAAATCGTAATAATTTTCTCTCATGTATTTTTGAAATGGCGATTGATCAGCTGTGTCAGCGTCTTTAAATGCGTATTCGCCTATTCCTTCAGCAGAAGTTTCCTCTCCTTGATTAAGTTCATCAGACTTTCTGGCCAACATTGCTAAAGCAATAGAATCTCTTACCCATTGAACAAATTGCCTATACTCACTATTTGTAATTTCAGTCTCGTCCATGTAAAATGACCTAACCGTAACTGTTTTAGCTGTAGCATTTTTGAGCTGAGCAATGTCGTCATCTTGTTTTCCCATTATAAAAGCTCCTCCCTCAACTAAAGTCATACCGTAAGGCTTTTCTGGAAACCATTTTTTTTGTTTTACGCCAATCAACTCACCCCGTTTATTCCCACAACTTAAGGATACAAGAATTGAAAATATGATTAGTATATATTTTTCCATGTTTCTTAACCTAACGTTTAGATTTCGATATTATTTTGTAGAGTCTATACATATTATATATTACAAAGATAAGATTCAATTATGAAATATCAACTTCGTTTAGTTGCTTTCCACCATCTATCTGATAAAATGTCATTACATGCATCTAAATAATCTTGATGTGTGCATGATAATAACGTTGACGATTTTGTTTTATTATCCAATTGATTTTTATTGTCCATTTCCATCCACCACCTACCACTTTTAATGCTTTTATAAAATAATATTTCTCTATCAGACATAGATACGTTATATTTTTTAAAACCTTGACTTATTGCAACAGGATATTCATCAAATCTACATTTGAAACCCTCAATAAAGTACCATAATACCTCTGAAAAGAGCTTTAAAAAGAAGGTGTTATCTGGTAAATCAAAAAAACCGACAACTGACAATCTATCGCTTATACCTGCATAACGAGACATTGCACATATTGCTCTTGAGTCTAGACCATTGGGCATACCTTTTAACAAAGTCCCATCTGTAACTGAATTTAAAACTTTCATATCAAAACTTACAATATCTGCCTCTCTAAACACTGGTTCTGTTATTTTTAAATCATTCAAGACCTCACCTAATCTAAAAGAATCAAAAAAAAGTTTATCCATTAAATCTAATTCCTCTTGAGCAATCAAATATGTTTGATACCCTAAATTGGTAAAATTATTTAGTCTATTTGGGGATTTAGTAATAATATCATTCATATATGACCTACTTGAAATTAAATTTTCACCTTGCGTAAAATCGAAACGATTGTCAACAGACACTATATTAATTAATTTCTCAAATTTTAAAAATGATTCATATAATGATATAGTCAAATCCTGACTTCCCCCAATAATAACAGGTATTGTGTTAGTTTTTTTTAACTCATTACATATTTCGCTCAAAGCAAAATATGTATCTTCCACCCTCTTACCAGAGGGTAAGTCTCCAAAGTCTGCTATTTTAAAATTCCAATTTCCAGGATAAAGTTTATAAAACTCCTTCCTAAATTCGTTGCTGTTAAATTTAGATATTTGATAGTAACTATTTCTAGTCTCATTTATAAAAATTAAACAAATTTTAACATTCAAAATATCAGGTAGTCCCGAATCGTTTGTGAAAATTTCTAAATTTTTTCCCAAAACATGATCTGGAAGTTCATTGATAGTTTCCAAAACTTCCATTGAGACAGGTTCTAAATAATCCAAACTCATTACTTTGTTTTTTTCTTAGATCTACTAGATTTGTTTTCTCTAATGATATTCTTCACTTCATTTAGAGAAAACTTGGAAGGTTCAGAATCTTTGGATAACTCTACAAATCCTTTTTCATGAATGATTTTAAAGCGTCCCCACCTAGCTTTTTCAATCTTAATTTTTTCAGCTTCCCAAACTTTAATTACCTTTTCTTCTTCCTTTTTTAACTTTTCATCAATTAAAAACTCAATATCTAACTGTGATAAATTTTCAAAATCAAACTTATTGTTTACGTTAATGAACAAATTATTCCATTTAATAAATGGTCCAAATCTTCCTTTTCCTTTTGTCACAGGAAAATTTTTATATTCATGAATTGGCATGTTGGCTTTCTCTTTCTCTTGGATTAACTCAATCGCCATATCAAGATCTATATCAAACGGAGAGATATCTTTTGGAATTGAAACAAAAGAATCTGCATATTTAATATACGGACCAAATCTTCCGTTGTTAGCCATAATTTCATTTCCAATATAATCACCAACTTTTCTTGGTAATTTAAAAAGAATCAAAGCATCCTCGAGAGAAATGTTTTCTAGTGTTTGATTTAGTTGCAGACTAGCGAAAACTGGCTTTTCTTCATCGTCTGCTACTCCAATTTGAGCGATTGGCCCAAATTTACCTAACCTGACTTTCACGATTCTGCCGGATTTGGGATCTTCTCCTAAAATTCTTTCTCCTGATTCTCTACTGGCATTTTCCTTGACATCCTCTACAACAGGTTGGAATTTGGTATAAAAATTTTCAATCATTTTACTCCAGTCCTCATTTCCACTAGCAATTTTATCAAAATTCTTTTCAACAAGGGCGGTAAAATTATAATTCAAAATTTCTTCGAAATTGTTAACTAAAAAATCATTTACAATAATCCCTATGTCAGATGGAATTAATTTACCTTTTTCTGAGGAAACTTTCTCAATAGCTGACGTAGAACTGATTTTTTCTTGTTGTAATTTTATTTTTTTATAATTTCTTTCAATTCCTTCATTCTCACCTTTCAAAATATATCCTCTTGCTTGGATAGTTGATATAGTCGGAGCATATGTTGAGGGTCTACCAATTCCTAATTCTTCTAATTTTCTAACCAATGATGCTTCTGTGTATCTAGATGGGGGTCTCGTAAATCGTTGAATTGATTCCATAGAATTTAGTTTCAACTTTTCGCCAACTTTTACGTTGGGTAAAATCCCTTGAACTTTTTCTTCTTCTTCATCTAGGCTCTCAAGATAAACCCTTAAAAATCCATCAAAAATTAATATTTCTCCTTTTGCAATAAATAGATTTTCATATGTATTTGAACCAACTTTTAATGTAGTTCTCTCAAGTTTAGCTTGGCTCATTTGAGATGAAATTGTTCTCTTCCAAATTAATTCATACAATCTTTTTTGATCAAAATCAGCAATTATATTTTGTACTTTAAAATTTGTTGGTCTTATCGCCTCGTGCGCCTCTTGAGCGTTACTACTTTTATTTTTATAATCTTTTCCGTTATAATATTGTTCACCAAATCGTCTTAAGATTTCAGCTTTTGCTTGAGATTTAGCCTCATTTGACAAGTTAACACTGTCCGTTCTCATATAGGTGATAAGTCCAGATTCATAAAGTCTTTGTGCCAATGTCATTGTTTTACTTACAGAAAAGGAAAGTTTTCTTGAAGCCTCTTGTTGCAAAGTAGAAGTTGTAAATGGAGCAGCAGGGCTTTTTACAGCTGGTTTTGTTATTCTTGAAACAATACTAAATTCAGATTTGATGTTTTTTTGCAAAAATTTTTCAACTTGATCATAAATTTTAAATTCAGTCTCAAGATTTGCCTTGAATTTCTTTGCATCTGAAGTTAAAAATTCAGCATTTGTTTTGTAGTATTCGGATGTTGAATAAGAATTTATCTCTCTTTCTCGCTCAACAATAAGTCTTACTGAAACTGATTGTACTCTTCCAGCCGACAGACCACCTTTAATTTTTTTCCACAAAACTGGAGAAAGCTGATACCCTACCAACCTATCTAAAACCCTTCTAGCCTGTTGAGCATTAACTAAATCATAATTTATTTTTCTTGGATTCTCAATCGCATCCAAAATTGCTTTTTTTGTTATTTCATGAAAAACAATTCTCTTTGTTTTTTCATCATCAAGTTTCAACGCATTGGACAAATGCCATGCAATTGCTTCACCCTCTCTATCCTCATCACTAGCTAACCACACGAATTCAGCTTTTTTAGCGAGACTTTTCAAATTTGTTACTACTTTCTTCTTGTCACTAGACACAATGTATTT
>JBELIL010000013.1:0-3155 GCA_042090925.1 Flavobacteriales bacterium | reverse complement strand
TCTATTTTAAAAAATAATGAATATCAAAAGTGTGAAAATGCCATTGAGTCTGACTTAATACTTATTAACACTTGTTCAATAAGAGAAAAGGCAGAATTAAATATTAGAAAAAAATTAAGCGCTTATAAAAAATTAAAAAAGAAAAATAAAATCAAGATTGGAGTATTAGGATGTATGGCCGAAAGGCTCAAAAAAAAGTTTTTGGAAGAAGAAAAAATCGTAGATCTTGTAGTTGGACCAGATTCCTACAGGGACATACCTAATTTGCTAAACAAGGTCGATAACAACCAAAAAGCCATTAATGTAAAATTATCAAAATTTGAAACATACGAGAAAATTATTCCTGAAAGAATTAATTCGAACAAGATTTCTGCATTCGTGTCTATAACTAGAGGTTGTGATAATATGTGCACTTTTTGTGTAGTTCCTTTTACCAGAGGAAGGGAGAGAAGTAGAGATCCAAAAAGTATATTAAATGAAATCCGATTACTAGAAAAAAAAGGATTTAGGGAAGTTACTCTTTTAGGACAAAACGTTGATAGTTACATCTGGTATGGTGGAGGATTAAAAAAGGATTATGTAAATGCCTCACCACTCCAAAAAAAAACATCTTTGAAGTTTAATAATTTACTTGAGATAATAGCTAAGGATAAACCAAGGATGAGAATCAGATTTTCTACTTCAAACCCACAAGATATGTCAGATGAGGTCATCGAAGTAATTGCTAAATATAGAAATATTTGTAAACACATTCATCTTCCTGTCCAGTCAGGTAGCAACAAAATTTTAAAAAAGATGAATAGACTTCATACAAGAGAAGAATATTTAATTTTAGTAACCAAGATTAAAAATAAAATCCCTAATTGTAGTATTTCTCAAGATATAATAACAGGCTTC
Source organism: Flavobacteriales bacterium (assembly GCA_042090925.1). Lineage (GTDB taxonomy): Bacteria > Bacteroidota > Bacteroidia > Flavobacteriales > Flavobacteriaceae > TMED96. Next base: position 2,258 of record JBELIL010000013.1, on the reverse strand, counting down.
CCTTCAGAAAATGATGAAGATCATCTAGATACTTTAAATTTAATGGAATCAGTTAAATATGACTACGGATATATGTTCAAATATTCGGAGAGACCCGGGACTTTGGCTCAGAAAAAATTTGTTGACAATGTGCCTTCAGAAATTAAAAATATTAGACTAAATGAGATAATTTTAAAACAAAGAAAACATAGTTTTTTTAGAAATCAGCAGTTTTTAAATAAAAAAGTGTGTGTCTTGATCGAAAAAGAATCAAAAAAATCCAACGAATTTTGGAGTGGAAGGACTACCCAAAATAATGTAGTTGTTTTTCCTAAAAAAAAATTTTCTCCAGGAGATTTTGTTGATGTTAGAATTGAAGATTGTACCAGTGCAACATTAATTGGAAATGGATTAGGAATTTCTAAAGATATATAAATGGTTGATATACAAAACGTTAAACAAAGATTTGGAATTATTGGGATGAGTGAAGGTGTCAATAGATCAATTGAAAAATCTTTGCGGGTAGCGCCTACAGATATATCTGTGCTCGTAACAGGAGAAAGTGGAGTAGGAAAGGAGAATATTCCCAAAATTATTCATCAATTCTCTCACAGAAAACATTCAAAATATATAGCTGTGAACTGTGGTGCTATACCAGAAGGAACAATAGATAGTGAATTATTTGGTCATGAGAAAGGTGCTTTTACCGGAGCAACTTCAACTAGAAAAGGTTATTTTGAAGTAGCCGATGGTGGAACTATCTTCTTAGATGAAGTCGGAGAACTACCAATGGCCACCCAAGTTAGATTATTAAGGGTTCTTGAAACTGGTGAGTTTATAAAGGTTGGATCATCGATAGTTCAAAAAACAAACGTAAGAATTGTTGCTGCAACAAATCTGGATATGAATCAAGCAATTCAAAAAGATAAATTTAGAGAAGATCTCTTTTATAGATTGAGTACTGTTGAAATCAACATTCCCCCATTAAGGGATAGAAAACAAGATGTACCTCTTCTTTTTAGAAAGTTTGCATCTGATTTTGCAGAAAAATACCGTATGCCTGCTCTTAAATTATCAGAGGATGCCATAAAAATGCTAGTTGAATATCACTGGCAGGGAAATATCAGACAATTGAGAAACATAGCCGAACAAATTTCTGTTTTAGAAAAAGACAGAATGCTTTGTATTGACAAACTAAGAAATTATCTTCCTGACACTGGAAGCAAACTTCCAGCAATTGTGAAAAATGAAAAAACAAAAAGTGATTTTTCTTCTGAAAGAGAAATCCTGTACAAAGTTTTATTTGATATGAAAAATGATTTGAATGAATTAAAAAATATCACGATGAAACTTATGGATAAAAATATCAGTCAAGAAGAGAAGGAAGGACTTCTTCAAAAGATATATAACAATAGTTATGAATCAAGTAAAAATAATAGTGAGTTGAGTTTATACAAAGAAAATTCTGAAAAAGACGATACTGAGAAGAAAGATTCAAATAATTTCGAATATGCAGAAACTATAGAGGAAGTTGAAACACTATCTCTTTTGGACAAGGAAATAGAATTAATAAAAAAAGCTCTTGAAAGAAGCAAAGGAAAAAGAAAATTAGCTGCTGATGAGCTGGGGATATCAGAAAGAACTTTATATAGAAAAATTAAACAATATGACCTTCAAAATCAAAATGAATAATTCTACAAAATTATTTACTTTAATTATATTGACACTTTTTATTAATAAATGTGGAGTATACTCATTTACTGGAGCTTCAATTCCCGAGGGAACTGAAACCTTTCAAGTAAATTATTTTGTCAATGTCGCTGGAAACAGACCAGGATCAACTGTGGAACCAGGATTAGATCAAGAGTTTACAATAGCTCTACAAGATTTAATTTTGAATCAAACAAATTTAAACTTAGTAACAAATAATGGTGATTTAGTTTATGATGGAGAAATTATTCAATATAGTATTACTCCAACTACCTCGACTTCAAATAACACAGCAGCTCAAAACAGGTTAACCATGAGAGTGAATGTTCGTTATACAAATAAGTTGAAAGAAGAAGATTCATTCGAACAGGGGTTTTCTTTTTTTTATGATTTTGGTGCTAATCAGCAACTTTACGATATAAAGACAGCAGCAAACAAAGATTTATTTGAGAGAATAACATTAGATATTTTTAACGCTTCTCTAGCAAAATGGTAACAAAAAGCCCAATGGATTTTATTAATTTAATTTCAAATTTTGACCCTGAAAGTGATAATCAAAAAAAGGAATT
>JBELIL010000110.1:1601-4542 GCA_042090925.1 Flavobacteriales bacterium | reverse complement strand
ACCTGCTCTAATATCAGGAGAAGTCATTACAGTTGCCTTTAGTTTGGACTTAAAATCATGTCCAATAACAGTAGCTCGGTGCGGATCACAAAGAATGATTTTAGCACCCATATCAATAAGCTTATCTACAAAAAATAATCGACTTTCGAACATTTTTTGGTGAATCAAGACACTTCCTCGTGCCTGAGTAGCTACCACCAATATTATACTCAGTAAATCAGGTGTAAAACCTGGCCAAGGAGCGTCAGAAATAGTAAGTATCGATCCATCTATGAAGTTTTGTATTTCATAGCCCTGCTGGGCTGGAATAAAAATATCATCCACTTTTCTTTCAAGATCAATTCCTAGTTTTCGAAAAACGTTAGGAATTTGACCAAGGTCATCCCAACTAACATTTTTAATGGTTAGTTCACTTTGGGTCATTGCAGCCAACCCAATCCAACTACCGATTTCTACCATATCTGGCAGAATGGAGTGTTCAGTTCCGCCTAGTTTTCTCACCCCTTCAATAGTCAATAAATTTGAACCTAATCCAGAGATTTTCGCACCCATTCTGTTAAGCATTTTACAGAGCTGTTGTAGGTATGGCTCACATGCCGCGTTATATATAGTTGTTGTCCCAGAAGCTAAAACCGCAGCCATCAATATATTAGCCGTTCCAGTAACAGATGCCTCCTCCAACAATAAATTTACGCCACTTAATTTATCAGCTGTCACATCATAAAAGTAATCCTCTCGGTTATAATTAAAATTAGCCCCAAGAAGTTTTAATCCCTCAAAATGAGTGTCCAATCTTCTTCTTCCGATTTTATCTCCCCCAGGTCGAGGAATGGATCCTTTTCCAAAACGAGACAACATAGGCCCTACTAGCATGATTGAACCACGAAGTTGTTTTGCATCATTCTTGTATTGTGAAGAATTTAGAAAGTCCATATTGACTTTATCAGCCTTAAACTCATACTTACCTTTAGATAGGCAATTAACCTTAACACCAAGGCCTTTTAGAAGATTTAATAATTTATTTACATCTACAATATTTGGAATATTGGAAATAGTAATTTTTTCTTTAGTAAGCAATACAGCACATAAGATTTGAAGGGCTTCGTTTTTTGCTCCTTGTGGAATTATTACTCCATCTAATTTATGGCCACCTTCAATTTGAAAACTCCCCATTTAAGTAATCAATTAGTACCTTTTTCGACCATTATTTCTTTTATTTCGATGTTTGTGGTTGTTCTTAGAACTGTTACCGTTTTTATTTCGGTTTTTTAACAACTCCGAGGAATCTGTTAATGGTAGGTCAGATTCTTTAACAATCAGTTTACCTTTTGAAAGCTCAGTAAGGTGCTTTAAAATTACCTCATCTTGAACAGTATCCTTATTCCAATTTAGAAAACACTTTTTCATGTGATTGGCAATATTATAAACTAGTGCGTATTTCATATCACCTTCCTCCCAATCTTTAGCCACATTAATCATACTTTTAATATTGTTCCCGTAGAATCTATACTTTAGATTAGTTTTAGGGTATGCCAACCTTTCGGGTTTCTGAGTCAATAATTCTCTTTGAGGCTTTTCAAAGGGGCTATCCACATCTAACTGAAAATCTGACATGATAAAAAGCTGATCCCAAAGTTTATGCTGAAAATCAGGTACGTCCCTTAAGTGAGGACTCATATTCCCCATGATTCCTATAATTGCTTTGGACATCTTGTTTCGTTCCTCACGATCCTGAGTTTCCATTAGCTGATTTATCATTATTTGAACATGACGTCCGTATTCGGGAATAATCAATTGAGTTCTTTCAGTATTGTATTGAAGTACTTCCATAAAAGGAAAAATTTTGATTAAGTGAAGTTGGTATAGCGCAATTTACTAAAAATCAAAGAATAGTGACTTTCAAATATAAATTTTATTACAAAATGATTACATCATCAAATTGACCAACTTTTTTGTAGATATCAATAACCTCATCTGGAGATGCCATTTGGATTTTAATCGTTAAGCTTTGATAGGTATTCTTAGATGAATTAACAAGTGAAACCTCTTTCTGAGATTTATTAAATAGATTTTTCAACTTTTCTATTTGGAAACTTTTTGATTTTACGATAAATTTAAACATGTACAGACCCGGCCAATTTTGGGAAGCCTCAAGTTGGCCATGAAAACGATTGTAAAATTCTTTAGGATTTTCTTTTGAATTCATAAAGGGAACTACATTTGTACAAATATAGTTGATATATATATTAAATTTTAACAGGTGTGCGTCATTGAGAATAAAAAAGTAGTGATCACTGGAGGTCCTGGTAGTGGAAAATCTACTTTGATAAACTTACTCGTAAGGAGTGGTTATAATTGTTTAAAAGAGTTTTCTCGCAGTTTGATTCAAAAATATAGAAATAAAGGTGAAGAGAATTATTTCAAATCAAAACCTATTCAGTTCAGTAAATTAATTTGGAAAAAAAGAAAAGAACAACTTATCGAAGCAAATGAAATGGAGTTTAAACAAGATAAACCATTTGTTTTTTTTGACCGGGGAGTACACGATGTGATCGCTTATATGAATTTTAGTCGTCAGCCTTATGATCCAAATGAATTTAAGCCTGAAAATAATGCTTATCAACTAGTAATATTACTTCCCCCATGGGAGGATATTTACGTTAATGATCGAGACCGATCAGAATCTTTTGAAGAAGCTTGCGGTCTATATCAGCATATAAAAAAAATCTACAAAGCTTACAATATCCCAATAGAAGAGATTTCTTTTGGAACAGCTAAAGACAGAATTAGAAGTATACTTGAGCTTTTAAAAAATGGAAAATAATCTCGATTTATTAAAAAAATATTGGCAATACGATAAATTTCGTCCTCTGCAAAAAGAAATTATTGAACATTACCAGAATGGACTAGATACGATTGCTCTGCTTCCTACGGGTGGTGG
>JBELIL010000110.1:0-1501 GCA_042090925.1 Flavobacteriales bacterium | reverse complement strand
TTGAAAGATAAAAAGGAATCCTGTATCATATATTGTAATTCAAGGAAAGAAACTGAACTTACTGCAAAGAAGCTTAAAAAATGGGGGCTAAGTTGTAGTTTTTTTCACGGTGGATTAGATTCTGAAATTAAAAAACAAAAATTAGCTGACTGGAAAAATGAAAAAATACTTGTTATGATTGCTACCAGCGCATTTGGCATGGGAATTGACAAAGAAAATGTCCGTAAGGTTTTTCATTTTATGATCCCCGAAAGTATCGAGTCATATTATCAAGAGACGGGAAGAGCGGGAAGAGACGGAAAGTGCTCTGCAGCAATTCTTTTGGTGAATCCAAATGATCAACTTAGACTCTACGATCTTTACATAAAAAACCTTCCCGATCAAAAGGATCTAAAAATATTTTTTAAAAAATTATGTGATTATTTACAAATTCCATACGGAGGGGGGGAAGGAATACAATTTAAAATGAATCTTAAAGACTTTTGCAACACTTATAGATTTCAAGTAAAAAAAATTGTCAACTGTTTCAAAGTTTTTGATCGTGAAGGGGTTTTTGAGTTTCAACAGTTATATAAAGCTCAGACTTATGTATTGTTAACTTGCTCGCAAGAACAAGCTATTAAAAGAGTTCAACAGAATGATGAAGGCGGATTAATTATTCAATTTCTGATGAGAAGCTTCGAGGATATTTTTAGAACTAAGAAAAAAATTGATTTTAATCAATTATCTCGATTTTTGAATATTAATACCGAAAAAATTAATAGATATTTAATCTTGCTGGAGAAACAAAACATGATTGAGTTAGAATTTTTAAATACTGATATTAGTATTTATTGGAAATTACCAAGGGAAGATCAATTCACTTTAAATGTATTCTTAAAAAAGGTAGAAGAAAACACTAAGCAAAAAAAAGATAAAGTTCAAAAAATGTTTGATTACGCATTTGATATAAATAAATGTAAAAGAAATAGTATCCTGAGTTATTTTGGGGAAAATCTAGAAAAAGTATGTCGAAATTGCTCAGCGAAAAGTTGTATTTAAAGCTCTAAAACATTAAAAAATATACCTGAAAATTATAACATTATCATAGCTTTACCGCGTTCAATATAAGATTATGTTGTTAAGTAAAAAATAATCCAATTCAATTTAAAATGGGTAAAAGAATAATTTTTTTTGGAACTCCTGAATTTGCTAGTATTTGCTTGTCAAAGATATTAGAAAATAAATTTGAACTAGTAGCAGTTGTCACAGCTCCCGATAAACCCTCTGGACGTGGGAAAAAAATAACTTTCTCAGCAGTAAAAAAGCTTGCCAAAAAAAATAAATTAAAAATCCTTCAACCGAACAATCTAAGCCAACCGCTCTTTATTGACGAATTAAAAAGTTTAAAACCTGACCTAATAGTAGTTGTTGCTTTTAGAATGCTCCCTAAAGTAGTTTGGACTATACCGCCTATGGGAACCATTAATCTTCATGCATCACTTTTACCAAATTACCGTGG
>JBELIL010000109.1:0-4644 GCA_042090925.1 Flavobacteriales bacterium | reverse complement strand
AGCTTATAAATTGCTTCTCTGAATTTTTCAACTCCTGATGTTCCTGAACCAAAAACCATTCCTGAATCATAATCAGTCTTTGAGTTTTTATCAATTATAAATCCAGCATCCTTCCAAGCATCCATACCTGCGATGCATCCATATAAAATTCCAGCACTATCAAATCCACGTAATTGTAATGGTGTTAGGTATTGGTTTTTCAATTCCTCACCAATAGCAGGAATTCCACCAATACAACAAGAAAATTTTAAATCTTTCAGTTTTTGATGAAAAGTAACTCCAGACCTTCCTTTTTGTATGGCTTTCAAGAAGCTGTCAACACCAACTGCATTTGGGGCTACTACACCCATCCCAGTAATTACTACTCTATGTTTTATCATCCATTAGTTTGAGCATTCCTGATATGGTTCCTTTGCAAACTAACTCGTTTTTCTGATTAAACAGCTGAACATTACATTTTAGTTTATTGAATCTAAAATATATTTTTTCTGAGACTACCTCCACACGTTCCTCTGGTTTAACAGGTAAAAAAAAGTCTATATCATAAGAGGTAAGTGCTATTTGTGGCTTTTTTATTTCAGAAAATTCATCTTTTAAGAGATAAATTCCTAAACAGACCAAACCTATTTGCGCCATAACTTCCGTTAAAATAACTCCTGGAGTTATTGGGTTATCTTTAAAATGACCTTGATAAAAATAGTCATCATTTTTAAAGCTATGGTAGCCTTTGACTCCATTTTCTGAAATATAAGTTAGTTCCTCCACAAATAAGAAGGGTGCTTGGTAGGGCAAAAGCTTTATAATGGTTTCTGTCTTCAATTAACAAAAAATCTATTTTGGTTTTTCTTAGTTTTTAAATTTATTATTAGTGTCTCTAATGCTTAGAAATTGGATAAACTATTTTAGCTAATATGCTCTCCTCCATCAACAGGGATAATAGTTCCATTAATCCAAGCAGCTTCATCTTTACATAATAAATATACAACGTTAGCAACATCTTCTGGTAATGTTAACCTGTTGAAAGGACTACGCAGTAAAGAATGTTTTTTAATATCATCACTTGCTGGAATCATTCTCAAAGAGGCTGTATTCGTAACTCCTGCCTGAATACAGTTAGCTCTAATTCCAAATCGAGCATATTCTAATGCAATACTTCTTGTAATAGCTTCTAATGTTACTTTCGCCGCAGAAACAGCTGCATAACTTTTCCAGGCTTTACTATTACCTTCACTGGTAAAGCTTACAACTCGAGCATCTTCTGAAAATAGTTTTGCTTCAAAAACAGATTTCACCCAATCATACAAACTAATTCCCATTGCTTGGATTGTTAATTGAAAATCGTCTGTTTGTAATATTGGAATTGAATCAGAAACCATAGGTTTTAAATTTCCTTTAGCAAGACTATGCACTAATATTTTTATTTTGCCTTCCTCCAATTTTCTTTTTAAATTTTCAATTAACAATATTCTCTTTTCTGAATGAATAGCATCTATATTATAACTTACAAAATCTACTGCCTCTTGAGTGATTTTTTTAAAATCTTTCTCTATTTGACCTAACTGGGATCTAGAGTTTCTATGAACAATACAAATATTCATTCCGTGTTTGGCCAATTTTTTTGCTGTAGCTAAACCCAATCCACTTGATCCTCCTAGGATTAACGCCCATTCCTTTTTATTTTTAAATTCTTTTACCATTCTAATAATATTCTTTGTGCAGAAAATCCTGGTCCGAAACTAAGCATTAGACCTTTTTCTCCCTGTTGTCTATCTCCATCCATAAATCTTTCTAAAACATATAAAACGGTTGCACTTGACATGTTGCCGTACAATTTTAAAACTTCTTTTGTGTCATCAATATTTTTACCCAATGACTTAAATAAAGCTTCAACAGTGTTTACTATTTTCTTTCCTCCTGGGTGGAAAATCAAATGATTTATATCTTCAATTGTTAAGTTGTTCCGTTCTAAAAAAGGGTGAACAATCATTGGGAAATGACTTGAAATAGTTTCCGGAACCTTTTTATCTAAAATCATTTCTAATCCTGTATTTACCAATTTAAAACCCATTACATCAATAGAATCATAAAAATGATACATAGCTTCATCAATAACATTAGGCCCTTTATCTTGTTCATAAGATGATAAAATAACACTTGCGGCTCCATCTCCAAATATTGCAGCACTCACAATATTTGCCATGGAAAAATCTTCATGCTGAAAGGTTGCGGTCGGTGCTTCAACAGAAATAACGGCAGCCCGTTTATTTGGATTCGCTTTTAAAAAGTTTTTCGCATAAATGATTCCCGAAACTCCCGCAACGCATCCCATTTCTGTAACGGGAAGCCTCACAATATCTTGTCTCATTTGCAAACTATTGATTAAATATGCATCTACAGAAGGAATCATAATTCCTGTGCAACTAACAGTTATAATATAATCAATATCTGTAGGCTGTAAATCTACTTTTTTTAAGGATTTTTGCAATGATTGTTCTGCGAGTTTTATTACTTCTCGAACATAAATATTATTCTTTTCTTCAAAAGATGAATTCAAAAAAACTTCATCTGCTTCCATAATAGAGTAACGTCTGTCTACGCCTGCACCTTCAAAAAGTTTTAAAACTTTTCTTTGAAACCTGGTTTCCTGACCTTTCATCCATTGTTTCACAAAAGGAATGATCTCTTTAGTTTCTCTATTGTAATTTGGCAACTGCTTTGCTACTGATAATATTTTTATACTCATAATAATTACTGCATAATGAATAAATTTTTTATTTAATAAAATCTTTTTTTAGGATCCATAAATAACGAAAAGCCCATTTCCACTGAATTGAAAAATATACTTTTATTTGTTTTGAAATATTTTCTAAATCTTTTTTTTTAAAAGCCCTTAAAATAGAAGTTAATCCATCTTCTCGAATCATTTTATTTTTTACAAAAAAACCTATTAATTTAAACAGATAGTATGCTAATTTATGTCTATGTAAATCATTAACAACTACTCCAATTGTTGCTCTCTCAATAGTCATTTTTAAAAATGAAATCAGTTCATTATTTTTGAAATGGTGCAAAAACAATGTGCATAAAACAATATCATACGATTGTTTCTTAAAATCTTCGGAGAAAATATCAATAGCTTTAAAACTAAGTTCCGAATACTCGCATGACAATTCCTTAGCATAATCTATTGCTGCAATATTTGCATCAATTCCTATAAGTCTAAAAGTATAGTTATTCTTTCTGCCAAACTTAGCAATATCACGTAAGATATCACCATGTCCACAGCCCAAATCTACAATTGTAATTATCTTGTTTTTTGATTTATTTTTAAGGAGTTCTTTTAGTCCCTTAATCGTTACTTTATTCCCCCCCAAAAGTCTATTAATGATTTCTAGCTTGTCTAATGTGTCTCTAAACAAAACTCCCTTCATTGTAAAATCATCCATAATTTCCGTTTCTGAGGATCGATTTGAGGTGTCAACTAAAAAACTCATATTGGTTTTATTTGCTTTCCGTGAGTAAATTCAATCATTTTAGGCAATAAAAAAGGGATCTTTTTTAGAATTGAATATGCAATTTGAGAAAATATTTCACTTCTGAACAACCTAGCGATGAAATGTCCAGTCTTCAGTCGTGTTTTAAATTGTTTATTCCAATTTTTAAAATATTGTTTTTCTAAGCTTTCTCTTGTTTTTATTTCTCCATTTAAAAACTTTAGGATCAGTTCACTTGCCAATCGTGCACTTGCAATGGCCATTCCCATTCCATTTCCGCATAATGGATGAATCATACCTGCGGTATCTCCACACATAATGATATGATTCTCTACAGGATTTTTAGTTTCAAAAGAAATTTGACTGATTGTTAGAGGTTTTTCAAAAACAGAAATTGACTCTTTAAATATTTTTTTTAAATGTTGATTTTTAAATACAACTTGCTGCTGAAAATCTGAAATATTTTTATACTTTTTAAATGAATGATATTCTGTGATATAACATAAATTAATAGAATTATTTTCTACTTTAGATACGCCACAATAACCTCCTTTAAAATTATGTAATGCTATCAGGTTTTCTGAAAAATTCCCTTTTACATGAATTTTAACAGCTAAATAAGGTGATTTTTTTTGAATGAATTTTCTATTCATTTTCAGATCCAGTTCTGATCTTTTACCAAACGCACCAATAGTGATTTTACTTTGAAACGATTTTGAGTCTTTTGTTTGAACTGTGAAAACTCCATTTTTAAAACGAATTGAGTCTACAGAGTTTTTTAAAACTTGCACTCCATTGAAACGAGCTTTTTTTAATAATAAGCTATCTAAAAAATAGCGGCTCATTCCAAAACCTCCCAAAGGAAGAACACCTTTTATTAAATTACCTTTTGTGGAACTAACCTGAACTTTACTAATTCTTTTAGCCCCTTCCTTAATGGGATCAATTCCTAGAGAATTTAAATACGGAAGTACTTCATTAGAAATATACTCTCCACACACTTTATGTTTTGGATATGATTTTTTTTCAATAAGTAGGACTCGTTGCTTGAATTGAGATAAATGAATGGCATTTGTTAATCCAGCTAATCCACCGCCAACTATAATTACATCAAAAGTTGTTGTTTTCAAATTTTAATTTATTGTAAAAT
>JBELIL010000108.1:0-4683 GCA_042090925.1 Flavobacteriales bacterium | reverse complement strand
ACAATAGATAATTTTAAATCTTTTATGCTCTCCAAGAAATGATACCCTTCCTTTCTTTTGACTATCAACAAAATCTGTTAGGTAAAAAACTTCTAAAAAAAGTCGAAAAGGTTTTAGAAAGTAAATATTACGTTTTAGGTAACGAAGTCAGTTTTTTTGAAAAAGAATTTGCAAACTTATTTAAATCAAAATATGCAGTAGGAGTTGGAAGTGGCCTTGATGGTCTTATTATTGCTTTAAGAGCACTTAACGTAATGCCTGGTGATGAAATTATAGTTCCCTCAAATACTTACATTGCTTCTTGGTTAGCTATAAGTCAATTAGGGGCTAAAATTGTTCCAGTTGAACCAGACACAAAAACTTATAACATAGATCCCCTAAAGATTGAAGAAAAGATTACACCAAAAACTAAAGTGATTATGCCTGTTCATTTATATGGACAAGCTTGTAATATGACTAAAATTATGAAAATTGCAAATAAACATAATTTGTTTGTAGTTGAGGACAATGCACAAGCACAATTAGCAACATGGGAAGGTCAATTTACAGGGACTTTTGGAAATGTCAATGCAACGAGTTTCTACCCAACAAAAAATATTGGCGCTATTGGAGAAGCAGGATGTATTACCACTGAATCGATGGAAATAATGAAGTTTTGTAAGGCTTTTAGGAACTATGGTTCAGAACAGAAATATATAAATAAAATTAAAGGGATAAATTCTAGAATTGATGAAATTCAGGCAGGCTTTTTAAATGTCAAATTAGATTATCTAGAGGATTTTACGGGAGAAAGAAGGATACAGGCTGAGTATTATAATAAAAACCTTCCAAATAATGAGAATTGTATTCTACCCTATCAATCATCAAATAGTAAATCTGTTTTTCATTTATATGTTATTCTAACTCCCCAGAGAAAAAAACTTCAACAATATTTAAAAGAAAATAATATCGGAACAGCAATTCATTATCCAATCCCTCCCCATCTTCAAATAGCCTATAAAGAATTAAACTTTAAAAAAGGGGATTTTCCAATAGCTGAATTTTTGTCGAATAACCTTTTGAGTATTCCATTATATCCAGGTTTAAAAAGGGTAGATCAGGACTATATTATCGAAAAGATTAGAAGTTTTTTTAAATGAAGCATTTTTATTTTTGCACATATTTTGATTTAAACTACCTACCGTATGCAAAATTGCTTTCCAAATCTTTACTAAAGTATAATAAAAATATCACCCTTTTTATTGTATGCATGGATAAAGAATTGTTTGATATTTTAGAAAAAGAACCGATTACTAATTCTGTAGTTTATAGTCATGATCAACTAATTGATTTTAGACCGAGATTAAAAAAAATCAAAAAAGAAAGATCAAGCGTGGAATATTTTTTCACCTGCTCTGCTCAAGTATGCGACTTTGTTTTTGACAAAAACCCTGAAATTGAACTATTAAATTATGTAGATTCTGATTTATATTTTTTTAGTTCATTAAAACCGCTTATTAACGAACTGGGAAAAGCTTCAATTGGAATTATAGAACATAAATTCCATTGGTCAAATAAATTAAAAAAAAAGTATGGCAGTTTTAATGTTGGATGGATTTCATTTAGGAATGATAAAATCGGGAGACAATGTATTTCTGATTGGTCAATGCAATGCATGGATTGGTGCTACCAAAAATTAGAGCATGGGAAATATGCAGACCAAAAATATTTAGATCAATGGCCCAAAAAATACTCCAACTTAAAAATTCTTAAACATAAAGGGGCTAATCTTGCAATTTGGAATGTAAAAAATTATAAGTTAAACCTCAATAAAGGATTAATTTATATAGATGACCAACCGTTACTATTTTATCATTATGCAGGCCTGAAACAACTTAATGAAAATACATTTAAAACAAATCTTAGCAGTTATTATGTTTCTCCAAAAGGGGTGCTTCTAAACAACATTTATGAACCATATATAAGTCAATTATTAGAGATTAAGGGTAAATCGAATGTAAAATTCATAAAAGAAATGAAACATACAAATCTCGTATCTTTAATAAGAAAATTTGTGGCTAAATTAAAACAGCTCGCTTTTAAAGATATAATTCAAGTACATAAAACATGAAATCGTCAACATTACTTATCACAGGAGGAACAGGATCTTTTGGAAATGCTTTTTTAGAAAAATCACTGGGGGAATCAAATTTTGATGAAATTAGAATCTTTTCAAGAGATGAAAAAAAGCAGGACGATTTAAGAAAAAAATTATCATCGCCAAAGATTAAGTTTTACATTGGAGATGTTAGGGATGTAAATTCAGTTCAAAATGTAATGCAAGGAGTAGATTATATATTTCATGCTGCCGCATTAAAACAAGTTCCATCTTGTGAATTTTTCCCCCTAGAAGCTGTAAAAACAAACATATTGGGAACAGAAAATGTTTTGACTTGTGCTGCACAAGAGGGGGTAAAAAAAGCAGTAATCTTAAGTACTGATAAAGCAGCATACCCTATAAATGTAATGGGAATGAGTAAAGCCCTAATGGAAAAAGTAATGGTTGCTCAGTCAAGAAATCTTAATCCAGAAAAGACAGTATTTTGTGGTACTCGATATGGTAATGTAATGGCATCTAGGGGATCAGTTATTCCACTACTTATAGAACAAATCAAACAAGGTAAGCCCTTGACTTTAACCCGACCTGATATGACTCGATTCATGATGACGCTTAACCATGCTGTTGAATTAGTTCTATTTGCTTTTGAACATGGTGAACAAGGAGATTTATTTGTCCAAAAGTCACCTGCTGCAACCATAGAAACATTAGCCCAAGCTTTAAAAGAATTATTTAATTCTAATCTACCTATTGAAACCATGGGAATTCGTCATGGAGAGAAAATGTACGAAACCTTAGTAACTGAGGAAGAAATGTTAAAAGCAGACGATTTAGGAGAGTATTACAGAATTCAGGCTGACAATAGAGACTTAAATTATAAAAAATACTTTTCAGAGGGTCAAACAACGAAACTCTCGGGAGAATATAATTCAGAAAACACAAAACGTCTTGATGTTAACGGCATGAAAGAGCTTTTATTAGAATTACCAGAGGTACAAAAGGAAATTAATGGCTAGTATAAAAGTTGGAATTACTGGACACAATGGGTTCTTAGGGACTCACCTAAAAAACGTGATAAAATATAAGTTCAAAGATTTGATGATCGTTAATTTTGAGAGAGAGTATTTTCAAATTGATAGCGCAATGTCAAATTTTGCTAACAGTTGTGATGTTATTATTCACTTAGCTGGATTAAACAGACACAATTCTCCAGGGGAAATTGAAAAAACCAATATTAGATTAGCAAAAACCCTAGCCATAAGTTTAGTTAAAAATAATTTTGAAGGAAGTTTAATTTATTCTTCTAGCCTTCAAATATTTAAAGATACACCTTATGGTAAATCAAAAAAACAAGCTGGTGAAATTTTAGCCAAAGCAGCATCTGATGGAAAATTTTCTTTCATCAACTTACTATTACCAAACATTTTTGGCCCTTTTGGAAAGCCAAACTATAATTCTTTTATTGCTACTTTTTCTCATCAACTAATCCAGGGTAAAGCTTCAGTAATAATTAAAGACGATAAGATTCCCTTAATATATGTTGAGTCTGCAGTAAACCATATTTTAAATCAAATTGATAACGAGGGAATTCATGAAATAGAGATTCATAATGAAACTGAAAAAAAGGTTTCAGAGGTTTTAGACCAATTAAAATATTTTCATCAGACTTATATTGAAAAAGGTTCTATTCCAAAGCTAGAAGACATATTTGATATCCAATTATTCAACGCCTTTCGATCAGCAGTGGATCCTTTGAAGCACTTTCCAATATTATATAAACTTCATATTGATGAAAGAGGATTTTTTTCTGAATTGGTTAGAAGCCTCTCTCAAAGCCAACAGTCTTACTCTGTAACAAAACCCGGCGTAACCAGGGGAGATCATTTCCACACAAGAAAAATAGAGCGTTTTTCTGTGATAAAAGGAGAAGCAATAATTCAGATGAGAAAAATTGGAACAGAAAAACCAATTGAGTTTAAGCTCACTGGTGAAAAACCTTCTTATGTTGATATGCCTGTCTGGACAACTCATAATATTAAAAATACAGGGGAAGAAGACCTTGTCACAATTTTTTGGATTAATGAGTCCTATAATCCAGAGGATTCAGATGTCTATTTTGAAAAAGTGTAAATTACATATATGAAATCAAATCCAATTAAAGTAATGACCGTAGTAGGGACTAGACCAGAAATCATTCGTCTCTCTAGGGTAATTGACCGATTACATAATTCAGAGGTAATAGAACATGTTCTTGTTCATACTGGTCAAAATTATGATTATACATTAAATGAAATTTTTTTTGAGGATCTTCAAGTTCCTCAGCCAGATTTTTACCTAAAAGCGGCTGGAGAAAATGCAGCACAAACTATTGGAAAAATTTTAATTAAAATTGATGTGCTATTAGAAAAAATTAAACCAGATGCTTTTTTAGTTCTTGGAGACACAAACAGTTGTCTGTCTGCAATTCCAGCTAAGAAAAGAAAGATTCCAATTTTTCATATGGAAGCGGGGAATAGGTGTTTTGATCAGCGTGTGCCTGAAGAAACTAACCGAAAATTAGTAGATCATATAGCTGATATTAATTT
>JBELIL010000012.1:19227-26189 GCA_042090925.1 Flavobacteriales bacterium | reverse complement strand
GGGACACAAGGATTTTCAGTCCTTTGCTCTACCAACTGAGCTAAGGTACCATTGATTTGCAAATATATAATCTCTTTTTTTCTTAGCAAATGTTTTTAAATTTTTAAACTTGACAGAATTTTAATTTATTTTTAATTATGAATTTGATTATAGATTGCGGTAATACAAATTTAAAATACTTTATTTTCAAAGACGATAGATTAGTGTTTAAAAACCTTTTTAAATGGGAAGATGATTGGAAATCAAAAATTAAAAAAAACTTTCCCGATATAAAAAATATTTTGTTGTCTGATGTTACAGGGAAATACCATAAAGTTGATTTAGAAAAAAACTTTCCTAACAAAAAAGTTTATGAAGTAAAAGCTCTTGATTTTCCTTTTAAAACAAATTATAACTATGAAAACCTTGGAGATGATAGAATCGGTCTCATAACAGCAGCAATTAATAAATTCCCTAAAGAAGATTGTCTTGTAATTGATGCTGGAAGTTGCTTAACATTTGACTTAATATCATCAAAATCAGTTCATGAAGGAGGATTAATATCTCCTGGATTATTGATTAGATTCAAAATTTTGAATCAATACACAAGTTCGCTTCCACTCATTGATTTTAAAGATAAAAAAATGGAGATTGGTAATAACACCAAAAATTCAATTCAAACTGGGACTCTAGAAGGATTTATTTTTGAAATAAAAGGACAAATTGAAAAATTTAAAAGAAAAACACCAAATTTAAGAGTAGTTTTAACAGGGGGGGACGCTAAATACTTGTATAAAAGAATTAAAAATAGCATCTTTGCCGAGCAAGAATTTCTAGCATCAGGGTTAAATAACTTATTGAAATGCAACAAACTATAATTTTAATTCGATTAAAATTAATTTTATCTCTACTTTTTATAAAGTTTTCTCTAGCACAAAATAGTACAGCATCCCCTTATTCTTTAGGTGGGTTAGGAGATGTAACCTTCAAGGGCAATGTGATAAATAGAATGATGGGTGGAGTTAGTGTTTTTTCAGACTCAATCCATGCTAATCTAAATAACCCAGCAAGTTTAGGTGAATTAAAATTGACTACTTTTTCGGTAGGTGTTCACTATAAAAACACCCAAATAGCCTCAAGTAATTCAATAGACAATAGTAGAACAGGCTCTCTTGATTATATTGCAGTTTCAATTCCAACGAAGTTTTTTTCATTTAGTTTTGGAATTATTCCCTATTCGTCAGTTGGATATAGACTACAAGCCAATGATTTTTCGAATCAAGATGAAGTTGTAATTTCACGGTATGAGGGAAGAGGAGGTACAAACAAATCATTTTTTACTGTCGGATTTAAATTATTAAAATTTATAAGTTTAGGAGGAACCATAAATTATAACTTTGGCAGAATCACAACTCAGGTTTCAAATCAAAATGAAAACATAGATTTTGGAACTTTTCTAAGTAGTGAGTCCTCTCTGTCGGGACTTGATTATGAAATAGGAACTCATCTAAAATTTAATGTATCAAAAAAGATTTTTCTTGAAAGTTTTTTAACATTCAAACCTGAGAACAACTTAAATTCAAGAAACAAAAGAGTATATTTTACTCGTTCATTACAAAATCAAAATATTGGTGATTTCAAGGAAGTAGATTTGGCTTCAAGTAACTTGGACTTAATAAGATTAAGAATTGGACAAAGCTATAAGTACGGTTTAAGTGTTAGTAAAGACAAAAAATGGTTCTTAGGGTCACAATATTCCTTTGCCCAATCTGAAAATTTTAAAAATGAGTTTATTAATCAAGGTAATATATCTTATGAAAATGCAAATTCCATTTCATTTGGAGGATTTTTAATTCCTGACTACAGCTCTATTACTGATTATTGGAAAAGAATAGTTTATCGGTTAGGATTTAGAAGTGAAAATACTGGTATAAAAATTGATAATAGTATTTTAAAAGAAAGTGTTTATTCGATTGGAGCAAGCTTTCCTATGGGTGGATATTATAGTGCAAATAATGTATCAGGATTTTCAAATTTGAATGTAGGTTTTGAATTTGGTTCGAGGGGTATAAATTCAGAAAGTCTAGTCAAAGAAAGTTTTTGGGCTTTAAGAATTGGATTATCTTTAAACGATTTGTGGTTTATTAAAAGAAAGTATAATTAGAAATGAAAAATAGAATTTATTTAATATTATTACCCCTTTTGTTGGGAGTCAAAATGTTGGCACAAAATAGTGATGAATGTGCCCAAAATTTGTCAATTTTTGCAGAAAATGCAAAAGTCAAAAATTATGATGCAGCTTATTTACCTTGGAGCTTAGTTAGAAATGAGTGCCCTGATTTAAATATTGCTATATATGCATATGGAGAAAGAATACTTAAAGACAGACTGAAAAAAAGTCTAGAATCCGAAAAAATTAAACGTCAAGCCGATTTACTTCAGTTATATGACGATTGGACTAAATATTTCCCAACTAAAAAAGGCAGAAATGATATTGGGAATATTTTGTCGGCAAAAGCACAAACTATGATTGATTTTAAAATAGGCAGTGATATTGAAGTATATTCAATTTTTGACGACGCATTCAAAAAAGGCCTCGAGAGTTTTTCAAATCCAAAACGACTATATAGTTATTTTAAAACATTTTATGAAATTTATAAATCTGGAAATGGGAAAATATCCACTGAAGAATTATTTAATAAATACGAAGAGGTATCAGAGAAGTTCGAAATTGAAGGTGTAAAGATTTCAAAAAATTTAGATAAAATCTTAAAAAAAGAATCTGGAGGAGAACCTTTGACAACAAGAGACCTAAAGCTTAGAAAAGTTTATGATTCATATTCAAATGCTATAGCATTATCGCTAAAAAGCTTGGATGCTATAATGAGTAAAGAATCAAGTTGCGACAATTTGATTTTATTATACGAAAGAAATTTTGATGAAAATAAAAGTAATATTGTTTGGTTAAAAAGGGCAAGTGCTAGAATGTATGCTAAGAATTGTTCTAACAGTGAACTTTTTGTTCAATTAGTTGAGGCCATGTATGGTATTGAGCCTTCCGCTGATTCAGCATACTATTTAGGTTCACTTAATGATAAAAAGGGTAAAGATGAACAAGCTGTAGCTTATTGGGAAGAGTCTCTTGATTTAGAAACTGACCCTTATAAAAAAGCTAAAATATTGTATAAAATTGCACTAAAATTTAAAGAAAAGGGAAGGAAAAAAACAGCACGAAGTTATGCTAGAAAGGCCTTAAGTTTTCAACCATCTTTAGGGAAAGCATATTTAATGATTGCCAATTTATATGCAAATAGTGCTAATAATTGTGGTAAATCACAATTTGAAAAAAGAGCAGTATACTGGCTTGCAGCAAATACAGCAAGAAAAGCCGCAAATGTAGACGCTTCAATTAAAAAAAGTGCACTCAAATCTGTTGCAGCTTTCAATGGCAGAGCCCCTTCTAAAACAGATATTTTTACAGATGGAATGGAAGGTAAAGTAATTCAGTTTTCTTGTTGGATTAACGATAAGGTAAAAGTTCCAAAATTGTAAGTGAATTTTTCTATTCTTAAATATCAATTTTTATATTATATTTTGATAATAAATTTTGCATCCTCCTGTTCAAACTGGGATAAGTCCGAATTGAAAGCTAGTTCTGTAATTGATCCATTGGCAACATCTTTTCAAATAAGAATGGTTTATACGGATTCATTAAAAATTAATTCTATTCTGACAGCACCAAAGCATGAAGATTATAGGAATTTATTTTTTAAATATTCAATTTTTCCAGACGGTTTAAAACTTGTTTTTTATGATGGTTTTGACTGTCCAAGTACAGTTGAAGCTGACTACGGTACAATCTATAAGGATACCTCAATTTTAGACTTGGTTGGGAACGTGAAAATTTTCTCTAGTGATGGAGATTATCTTGAAACTAGCCAATTATATTGGGATGCTGAATCAGATTGGTTTTTTACGAATAAAAATTTCAAATTTTGGAATTCCGATTATGATGTCGTTGCTAAAAGATTAGATGCAAATAAACAGTTCACCAAATTCAATACGGGGAGATTAACGGGCACAATGAGTGTTCATGAAAGAAAAAAAAAATGATTAAATATCGAATATCGGAATTAATTTACTTAGTTATATCCATAATATCTCTTAGGGAAACATATGTATTATGGAGTTTAAATCCGAAAAGGGCCTATTTATTTCTTGGTTTTTTCATCATTTCAATTTTTATGTTTTTTTTTAGAAGATCGATTAGAAAAAAAATAAATAATGACTCTTAGATGAATATAGATGATGTTGTTATCATAATTTGTTTGATCATGTCTGCTTTTTTTTCGGGAATGGAAATAGCTTTTATTTCATGTAATAGAGTTTTTTTAGAAATTGAAAAAAATAAAAAAGGGATAATAGCTAAGGTTTTAAAATACTTAACATCTAAACCCTCAAAATTTATTACAACAATGTTAGTTGGTAATAATTTTTGTCTTGTTATTTACGGAATTTTTATGGGTGAAAAAATTGTTGAAATTTTATTTTCCAATTTGAAAACTGAACCATTACCTCTAAATATATTATTTATTCAAACTTTGATTTCAACTTTTATAATATTAATTACAGCTGAATTTCTCCCCAAGGTTTTTTTTCAATTATATGCTAATCAAATGGTGAAGTATTTTGCTATTCCAAGCTCTATTTTTTATACATTTTTTATGCCAATCAGTTTGTTGATTTTAAATATTACAGATAATTTTTTAAGATTTTTCTCAAACTCCAAATCAGACAAAATTCAATTAACGTTTTCAAAAAATGAGTTAGGAGAATATATTGAAGAACAAGTTGAAGCCGTTCAAAATAAAGATCAACTTGATTCAGAAATAGAGTTTTTTCAAAACGCTTTAGAATTTTCTGAAACAAAAGTAAGAGAGGTTATGATTCCTAGAGCCGAAATAATCGGCATTAATAAATCTGAAAATATATTAGAATTATCTTCTCTTTTTGAGTCTACAGGATACTCCAAAATTCCAGTTTTTGATGAAAATATTGATGACATAATTGGTTTTGTTCATGCTTTTGAAATGCTTAAAAAACCAAATTCAATTTCTGAAATTTTACTTCCAATTGAATATGTCCATGAACCAAATTTAGTTACTGACGTATTAAAAAAATTAACGAGAAAAAGAAAGACCATTGCAGTTGTTTTAGATGAATATGGTGGAACGTCAGGATTACTAACAGTTGAAGATATAGTTGAAGAACTATTTGGTGAAATTGAGGACGAATATGATATAATAGAACACTACGAAAAAAAGATTAATATTAATTCTTTTGAATTTTCAGCCAGACTTGAAATTGATTATTTGATTAGAAAATATAAATTGGATTTACCACAAGATGAAAATTATGAAACTCTTGGTGGGTTAATTTTTCATGTAACTGGAGAGATTCCCAAAAAAAACACAATTCTATCAATAAATGATTTGGAAATAAAGGTTGTTAGCGTTCTATCAAATAAAATAGAAAAAGTTGCTGTAAAAAAAGTAATTGATTGAATTTTAAACAAAATCAGTTTCACATTTTATTTTTAATTAAGAAATTGTAAATTCGTGAGGTTAAATTGTAAGAGTGGCTTTATTAGGTAAAATAAGGGAAAAGTCAATATTTCTCATAATAGTTATTGGACTAGCATTGTTTGCATTTGTGATTTCTGGTGCACTTGGGACTGGGGACTCAGATAGTACTTCCAACGAACCAATTGGTACTGTAAATGGAAAAGAAATTCCCTTAGATAATTTTAGATTTATGGTAGAGCAAACTGAAAGAAATTTTGGTTTAACTACAATGCAAGCCGTTGACAATGTATGGAAGCAATATATTAGAAATTTTGTTTTTGAAGATCAGTTTAAAATTTTAGGAATTGATGCTGGAAGAGATCAAATAGAGCAAGTAGTTTCTTCAACTGAGTCAATAATTAATGATGAAAGATTTACTAATGAAGCAGGTTTTTTTGATTTTGGTTTATTTACTGATTTTATTGTCCAAATGAAAAATACTAATCCCCAGGCATATGAATCATGGAAACAACAAGAGCTATCTATAATATCATCAGCTAAGGAAAATATTTATTTTGATCTTATTAAATCAAGTGTATCTGTAACCCCTAAAGATGCAGAAATTTATCATCACATTGAAAATGATAATATTGATATTGAATATGTTAAATATCCTTACTCACAAATATCAGACACAATCTTTAAATTATCTGACCAAGACATCAGAAATTATATTTATAAAAATCAAGATAAATACATTAGAAATGAATCAAGATCAATAGAATATGTTTCCTTTTTTGAAAATCCAACAGAAAAAGATATTAAAGATATAAGGGAATCATTAACAAATTTGACTGAGGATAAATTTGAATATAATGATGTTTCAAAGCTAACGGACACCATTATTGGATTTTACAACACAAGATATTTGAACGACTTTATCAATAGACACTCCGAAGAGGAGTTTGATTCAATCTATTTAACTAAAGGAAAATTACCCTCTGATTACGCTGAAATCCTATTTAACCTTAAAATAGGAGAGTCTTTTGGACCATACAAAGACATCAATAGTTTTAAAATTTCAAAACTAATTGATAAAAAGAAAAATGGTTCAATAAGAGCAAGTCATATATTGATTTCGCATAATGAGTCAAATAGAAAGCCGCCAAATGTTGATAGAAATAAGGACGAAGCAAAAAAAATAGCGAATACCTTATTTAGACAAATTTTAAGAAATAAGTCAAAATTTGAAAGTTTGGCCGAAGAGTTTTCGGATGGTCCCTCTAAGTCATTAGGAGGGGATCTCGGCTTTTTTACTGAAAAGCAGATTGAACCAGCCTTTTTTGATTTTGCAAAAAAGAATAGGATAGGAAAAATTGGTTTAGTTGAGACATCTTTTGGCTTCCATATTATTAAAAT
>JBELIL010000012.1:11501-19127 GCA_042090925.1 Flavobacteriales bacterium | reverse complement strand
GGAGAAATTAAAAGATTTGATCTTTCTTTTGGCGGTTATGTTGTTGTAAAATTAAAAAATATAAATGATAAAACAGTTTCAGATATAGATGAAGTAAGAGATGAAATAACTCGTGAGCTTCTAAATAAAAAGAAAGCAAATTTAATAATTAAAAATAATTTGACTCTTACTACTTTAGAAGAATTCGCAGGCAAAAATAAACTAGAGATTGTAACGGCAAACGCTATAAACCAAAAAAGTGGAACTATTGTTGGTTCTGGTGAAGAGCCATTTATTGTTGGCAAGGCATTTGGACTAGAAGAACTCGAAATTTCTGAATTATTAGTTGGTAATAGAGGTGTTTATAAATTAAAAATCAAAAAAAAATCTATTGCGGAAGATTTATCTGATTATTCAAAACTTGCATTAGAGTTAGAAATTGAAGAAAGAAAAAACCTCCCTAGTCTGATAATTTCTGCTTTGGAAAATATTGCTGAAATTAAAGACAATAGATCAATATTTTATTGATTCATAAATTATAATTTCATCTTTAAAAACGGTATAATAACCTTATATCCTTTATTAGAAAAATAGCTTGGTGTTTCGTTGTCTCCAGAGGCAAGTATAAAGTCCCCTCCCCAAGAACCTAAACTTTTTATTTGGCCACTAAAATCTTTAAAAAGAGTCTTTTGTATTGGTTTTTTGCAGATAATAGTTGAGATAATTTCTTCATGCTCTTTTACTATTTCATTAAAGTTGTCTTGATTTTGTTCTTTAACAACCATGTCTCCCAAAGAGTTAATTTTTGAAATATCATCCTTAAATTCATTTTTATGATTCAAAAATTTAACTACCTCTTTTTGACTATTAACCTTTTTATTAAGGTGAATAAAAAAAAGATTATCCCTAAATGGTGGAGAAAATTTTGTTTGTATAATTTTATTAAAGTCATCTTTCTTTTGAAAAAAAATTGGTTTTTTTGAGTTTGCAACTCCTATATCATAGCCACTTCCTTGGAAAGTTTTTTTTAATAATTCATATGGATTTACGTTAAGCCAATTAGAAATGTTGTTAATAAGAGTTGAAGAAGATCCTAAACCCCAATTTCTGTTAAATTCTAAGGTTGTTGAAATATTTAGGCCTTGACCAGCAAATCCTGGTGACAATTCATTTATTTTTCTTAATAGTTTTGACAGTGAATAGATATATTCTGTTTTAGTTTTTTTAGATTTTACTAATTTAAAGTTTAAGTCAAACATACAATCTATCCATTTTTCGTTATCATAAGTGTAAGCTTCCCAAATAATCCTCCCCCCCTTATTTTTTTTTATAGATAGTTTTTGACCGTATTTTGTAGGTATTGCTAGTCCTTTAGCTCCCTTCAAAACAAGATATTCAGCTGTAATTAATAATTTTCCAGAACTATAGTAATTCATTTTATTTTTTATTTAAATATTCCCTCACATTTTTGTATGTTACATTTTTTGTTTTAAAATATTCAATAGCCCCGTTCTTTTGTATTAAGTCAGCTCCAAGCTGATTTAATATATTTAGTAAATGCATTCTCATGTGTCCTTTTTGAATTCCTGTAGTTACTAATGATTTTAAAGCAGCAAAGTTTTGGGCTAAGCCTGTTGCTACAATGATTTGCATTAGTTCAATAGCACTAGGATTTCCAAGTAAATTGTGTGCCCAATTCACCAATGGATGAAGGTTGGTCAATCCACCGACAGTGCCAATTGATATGGGGATAGTTAAATCAAAATAAAAGGAGTCATCTCTAATGTAGGCATTTGATAAACCTGAATAACTTCCATTTCTAGATGCGTAAGCATGAATACCAGCCTCTACAGATCTAAAATCATTCCCTGTTGCAACTACAACTGAATCTATCCCATTCATAATTCCTTTGTTGTGAGTCACTGCTCTGAAAGTGTCTACTTTAGAAATTTTTACTGCTCTTATAAAATTTTCAACAAAATTTGTATTGTTTAATTCATTGTTTTTTTCTAAATCTTTCACTTTACAATTAACACTTGCCTTGGCAATACAATTAGGAGTATAATTTGATAAAATACTCATTATGAAATCAATTTTTTCGGTAACGCCGTCTAAAAATTTTTTTTCTTCAATATAAAATTTAAAAACCTCAGTTATCTTTTCAAGACAAGAGTTTATGAAATTTGCACCCATCGAATCAATTGTATTAAATTTTACGAAAATTTGATAATAACAATCAATTTTTTTATTCATATCAACGAGTTCTAGACTTGAGATACCACCTCCTCTTTTTTCCATATTTGATGTTATTGGCCTCAGATCTTTAATTATATCTGTACTTATTTTTTTAAAAAAAGATTCAAGTTTTTTAAAAGAACCATTATAAAAAAAATGAATTTGTCCAACTTTTTCCACACCCAAAATTTTTGTTTTAAACCCTCCTAGGGTTGCCCAAAATTTTGCTGCATTAGAAGCTGCAGCAACAACACTGCTTTCTTCTATTGCCATAGGTATGGTGTAATATTTACCATTAATTAAAAAATTAGGTGCCACTGCAAAAGGTAAATAAAAGTTTGATATAGTATTTTCAATAAATTCATCATGAAGGTTCTGAATTGATGAGTCATTATTCAAATAACTTAATAGAATGTCTTTAGCTTTTTTATTGTTGTGAAAATGGTTGTTTATTATCCAATCAATTTTTTCTAGCCTATTTTTTTTTGAGAAGCCATTCACAAAATTGTTCATAGCGTTGGATTTTTGTTAAAGATACCATATTAGAAGAACAATTTTTGGATGTTATGTAAAAGAAATTAACTTTAACATCTAATTAAATATTAAAGACTTGAGATATATTATATTTTTATTTTTTTTAAATTCTATTTTCTCTCAACAAAATTTACTTAATAATGAGGATATATGGAATTTTGAATTTGAGCAAAAAATCTACAAATCAATATACCATTTTAAAACTATAAATTATTACTCAACGATTGAAATAAATCACAGTCAAAAGAAATCAAAAATTGTATTAAGAAGTTATGAAACTGGAGAAATTGTAGATGTTGTTTTGGACTCATCATCATCGGCCAAAATACCCTTTTTTACAAATTATTTTTTTTCAACTGATGAAAGAAAAATAATATTAGAAACAAATTCTTATCCACTTTACAGAAGGTCTAAGTTAGCAGAATATTATATTTACGACACCCAAAATGACGAAATAAGTTATGTTTTTAATGGTCTAATTCAAGAGCCTTTTTTCTCACCTGATGGAGAAAAAGTTGCATTCATTTATAATAGAAATTTATACATTAAATTTTTAAAAATTAATGTTATCAAACAAATTACTTTTACAGGAGGTGAAAATATACTTAATGGAATAGCTGATTGGGTTTATGAAGAAGAGTTTGGTTTGGTTAGAGCATTTGATTGGGATAAGGACAGCAAAAATCTTGCTTATGTTGTTTTCGATGAAACTAATGTTCCGCAGTATTCAATGGAAATTTTTGGTAATAATTTATATCCTTTTCAGTATAATTTTAAATATCCTAAGGCAGGTGAAATAAATTCTAGTCTAGATTTAAAAATATATAATCTGGAAAGTGAAAAAAGTAATTCAGTTGATTTTAGTAAAACCACAAATGATTATTATTACATTCCAAGATTAAAATTTAGTCCATTCTCTAATAAACTATATATTCAATCTTTAAATAGACTACAAAATAAATTAATCTTATCAACATATGATCTAGATTTAAAAATGATTAAAACAATACTTGAAGAAAAAAACGACACATATGTAGATATTCAAGAAAAACTCTTTTTTTTAGAAAATGATAATTTCTTATGGATTAGCGACAGAAGTGGTTTTGATCATATCTATTTAGCACAAAATGAGGGAAAAAATTTAAAACAAATTACTAGAGGGAATTGGGACGTCGCGAAATTATTGGGTTTAAATAATACTAAAATTTATTATTCCTCAACCGAGCATAATTCAACTGAAAGAGTTATTTACAGTATTAGTTTAAACGGAAAAAATAAAAAAGTAGTCTCGCCGCAAACTGGCTTTAATGGGGCATCATTTACATCTAATTATAAGTACTTCATTCACACTTTTGAAGACAAGAATACCCCCCTAATCTATTCACTTAGAGACAGTAAATCGGGTAAATTAGTAAGGGAGATGCTAAATAACAATGAACTACTCACAAAACTTAAACCATTTAATCTTTCTAATAAAAAAATTTCTAAGATAAATTTAAACGGAGAGGAACTTAACATGTGGATGATTAAACCACCTAATTTCAATCCAAAAAAAAATTATCCTTTACTTATTTATCAATATTCTGGTCCTGGATCTCAAGAGGTTGAAAACAGATGGAATAGTAATCGAGACTTATGGCACCAAATGTTAGCACAAAAAGGGTATATAATTGCATGTCTTGATGGAAGGGGGACAGGATTTAAGGGTAAAAAGTTTAAAAAAATAACCTACGGACAGCTTGCTAAATACGAAACAGAAGATCAAATTTCTTTTGCAAAATATTTGTCTAAATTCCCCTACATAGATAAAGATAGAGTTGGAATTTGGGGATGGAGTTATGGAGGTTTGATATCAACGAACTGTATCTTAAAAGGGAATGACATATTTTCACTTGCAATCGCTGTAGCTCCAGTTACAAATTGGAGGTTTTACGACACAATTTACACAGAAAGATTTATGGGACTTCCAAAAGATAATCCTGAAGGCTATGATTTAAATTCTCCTCTAAATTTTGCCCATTTACTAGAAGGAGATTATTTATTAATTCATGGTTCTGCAGATGACAATGTTCATTTACAAAATACTATGCGTATGGTTGAAGAATTAATTCAAGAAGACAAACAATTCGAATGGATGATTTATCCAGACAAAAACCACGGAATATATGGTGGTAACACATCTATTCACCTGTACAATAAAATGACTAATTTTATAGAAAAAAAATTATGACAATTAAATCTAATTTATTTGAGGGAAAGTGAATTCCAATTTAATGGCTCACTTTTAAATCAAAGAACTATTTTTAATCATCCTTCAGGTTTATTTGTTCTTTTTTTTACAGAAATGTGGGAGAGATTCAGCTACTATGGGATGAGGGCAATATTAGTACTTTTTTTAACATCTTCACTATTAAATGACGGATGGGGGTGGGAAAGAGAAGATGCCTTAGTACTCTATGGTTGGTATACAGGTTTAGCTTATTTTACCCCTCTTATTGGAGGAATTATAGCTGATAAGTTTTTAGGTTATAGAAATGCAACCGTATTGGGTGCGCTAATTATGGCTTTAGGTCATGGATCTATGGCGTTAGAATATTTTGAAAATTATTTTTTCTTTATTGGGATTGGTTTATTAATACTTGGGAATGGTTTTTTTAAACCAAATATTTCATCAATGGTTGGGCAATTATATAGGGATGCAGATATTAGAAAAGATGGGGCATATACCATTTTTTATATGGGTATCAATTGCGGAGCATTTTTAGGTATTTTGTTATGCGGTTATCTAGGTGAAACTATTGGATGGCATTGGGGATTTGGAGTTGCTGGAATTTTTATGTTTTTTGGAATGTTACAATTTTATTTTGCCCAAAATATTTTTGGTTCCATAGGACTTAAACCACAAAAAAAAGTTAAAGAAATTAATGAGATAAAAAATGATTCTCCCATGACATCAACGGAGTTGGATAGAATTTTTGTCATTTTAGTTTTTTCAGCTGCTACAATTTTTTTTTGGTGGGCTTTTGAACAAGCTGGAGGGTCAATGACAATTTTTGCAAATGACTATACGGATAGAAACTTAACCGGTGAAGCATCGCTAGTATTTAAAATTGTGAATACCGTAATTACAATAGTTCCAATGCTAGTTATAACATATGTTTTAATTAAATTATTTCAAAATATATTTCAAAAATATTTTTTGTCTAATTTATTTCTCGGTACTAGTTTTATCATAATATGGGCAATAATTTTATTTATGTTAGGATTGCTTCCTAAATCTATTTCATTGTTTTTAATTGATTATTTGGAAATTTTTAAACACTATGTTCCTTTTGAATGGAATCTTTCAGAAGTTGATGACACAGAAATCCCTGCTTCTTGGTTCTCGGTTTTAAACTCTCTATTTATTATAATTTTTGCACCTATTTTTTCAATGCTTTGGGCTTCAAAATTTAATCCCAGTGGACCAGTTAAATTTTCAATTGGTTTAACCTTGCTCGGTTTTGGCTTTGGATTTCTAGCTTACGGTTCAATGTCAATTCCATATGGGGCCCAAACAGCAAGTGTAAGTATATTTTGGTTGGTATTTGCATATCTATTTCATACACTTGGAGAACTATGTGTATCACCTGTTGGCTTATCTTACGTAAGTAAACTTGCCCCTATCAGACTTGTAGGATTAATGTTCGGATTTTGGCTACTTTCCAGTTTTTTTGCAAATCTTATAGGAGGTTTTACTGGTAGTTATATTGATAAAATATCATTGAAAGTAGGTCTTACTGGGTTCTTTTTAATTTTTACTTTGGTTCCAATTTTAATTGGATCTATAATTTTTTTATTTAGAAACAATTTAATAAGAAGAATGCATGGGTATTACTAAAACCGCTATTTTGCTATTCTTTTTTATATTAAATATATCTTATTCTCAACAGATTAAATGGATGTCTTTGGATGAAGCTCTAAAAGCACAAAAAATTGAGCCTAAAAAAATTATTATGGATGTATATACCAATTGGTGTGGCCCATGTAGATTGCTTGATAAGAAAACTTTTGGTAATTTTGATGTCTCAAGATATATTTCTCAAAATTTTTATGCTGTTAAATTTAATGCAGAAGGTGAAGAAGAAATATATTTTTATGACAAAAAATTCTCTAACTCAAATTACGACCCGAATAGGAAAGGTAGAAATTCAACTCATGATTTCACCAAGTTTTTAGGAATTCGAGGGTATCCTACAATTGTTTTTTTTAGTGAGGAAGGGGATCCAATCATACCCCTAACGGGTTATTTTAATGTTAGGCAAATAGAACCGTATTTAAAAATGATAAAAAGAGGGGATTATGCAATTTTTAAAGACTCTGATGATATTGAAAAGTATATTGAAAACTTTTCATACAGATTTAGACAATGATTATTTTCCTAAACCTTAGTAATTAATTTTCCTACTTTTAAACTCGTTTCTTCCTCTCCTAATCTACTTCTTAATTTTTCGTATTCTTTTTTAACTCTCAAAATATTTTCATTTTTTAAGAGTTGTGATAATTCATAAACAATATTTCTTTTTGTACAATCATTCTGAATTAATTCCTTAACAACTTCTTTTTCCATTATAATATTTACCAGAGAAATAAATTTTAGTTTAATAAATATTTTTCCAACCAAATATGAAAATAAACTACTCTTATAACATACAATTTGTGGGACATTAAAAAGAGCGGTTTCAAGAGTCGCAGTTCCGCTAGTCACAATTGCCGCAGTCGATCTTTTTAAAATATTGTAAGTTTTATCATAAACAATTTTAATTTTATCATCCTTCAAGAATTTATCATACCACTCTTTTCTTATATTTGATACACCTGCTATTATAAACTCATAAT
>JBELIL010000012.1:0-11401 GCA_042090925.1 Flavobacteriales bacterium | reverse complement strand
GTTTTATTTTTTTTATTCTACTTTCCTTCCATGCCCAAATTTGTGGACTAATATAAAAGTGATTTTGAAAGCCATTTGTCTTTGCCCATTTGGCTATTATCATGTTAAAACCGGGATAGTCTATATAAATTATTTTGTCTGGTTGGTAAGTGTTTATGTCACTTTTACAAAATCTAATATTTTTTAAAATTGTATTTATATTCTTTAAAACCTCCCAAAACCCCATGAAAGATAATTGATTTATGTGTTTAACCATTTCACCTCCGATTCCTTTCATTTTTTCTCCACCCCAAAATCTAAATTTGGCTTTTTTATCAATTTTTTTAATACTCCCCATAACATTAGAACCATGTAAATCTCCTGAAGCTTCACCAGCAATAATATAGTATTTCATTTATACAATTTTTAAAACAGCAACAATAAAAACTAAAAGTAGAAGAAATGATATCAATCCATATGCTTGATTTATTTTATTGAGTTTTAATAAAATAAAAAATAAAGGGATATTTATTAAAGACCCTATACTAATTAAAGCACCCAACTTTTTTTGAACAAAAAGAGATTTTAAGCTTCTGGAAATTGATTCAGTAGAAAAAATTATTGTAAAAAAAGTAATCCCTGCTATGGTCGCAGTTATTCCAATTACAAACCCCATTAGTTTTTTTTTAATCATTAAAGTCCCACTTTTTTAATTTATGGATATAATCCTTTGCAGTCAAATCAAACTTGATTGGTACAATTGAGGCGTAACCTTTTTTAAGTGCATACTCATCTGTTTCATTTGATTTGTCATTATTAATAAAATCACCAGTTAACCAATAGTACTTTTTTCCCATTGGATTTTCTCTTTTGCAAAATTTTTCTTCCCAATGGGTTTTTGCTTGTCTGCACACCTTCACACCTTTCACTTTTGATTTCGGAAAGTTTACATTAAGTACAATATCGCTTGGGAGTTTGTTTTTAATAACATTAAGAGTAATTGATAGTATAAATTTTTCCATGTGATCAAATTTCGCATTCCAGCTATAATCAAGAACTGAGAAACCAATAGCAGGGATACCCTGAATGCCAGCTTCAATTGCTGCGCCCACTGTTCCAGAATAAAGCACATTTACTGAAGAATTTGAGCCATGATTGATTCCTGATACACATATGTCAGGCTTTTTTTCTAATATTTCATTCACACCAAATTTTATACAATCAGCAGGTGTTCCTGACAATTGGTACTCCAATTTAGCATTAGAATGATTAGAACATCTAGAAATATATAATGGAGAATTTATTGTTATTGATTGACTAGTTGCAGATTTTGGAGAATCAGGAGCAACAATCACAACGTCACCAATAGTACACATAATATTTACGAGATATTTTAAGCCGGGGGCATTTATACCATCATCATTTGTAACAAGAATAAGAGGACGTTTAGCCATCTTTGATATTTATTTTTAAAGTTAGTAAATTACAAAACTGTAGTGCTAAATAATGTTAAAATCAAATAAATAATTTTGCTTGGTTTCAAGCAAATACATAAATTTGAATTCTTTATATGATAAAACTTCCATTTTCAATATTTCTCTTTCTCACGTACATTTCTAGCTATGTGTTAAATTTTAACAATCCGTCTAAAGATAAATTACTAATAGAGATTGTTTCTTATGTTTTAAACAAAGGCCATTACTCCCCCTCACTAATTAACAATCAATTTTCCGAAGAAGTTCATAAAAATTTTCTAAATGGGGTTGATAGCCGACATTTGTTTTTTATTCAAAGTGATATAGATTTTTTTGACTCGTTTAAGTTTGAAATTGATGACCAAATTAAAGCGTCGAAGATTGAATTTTTTAATCTTTCTCACCAAAGATACCTTCAGAGATTGGATCAGGTAAAGTCATTTTACCCATTATTATTAGATCAATCGTTTGATTTTAGCATAGATGAAAAAATCAATTTAGATTTCGAGAATACTTCTTATTCAAAATCGTTATCAGAATTAAAAAGACAATGGAGAAAATTTTTAAAATTTAATGCACTTGGAATTTACTCTAACTTAAAAAATGATGAAAATCGAAAAAAGGAAAAGAACCCCGAGTATAATTTAAAAACCGATAAAGAAATAGAAATAGAAACTAGAAATGTGCTTAAAGAAGACATGAAATTTTTTTTTGAAGCAAGGTATGACCTTAATAGAAATGATTATTTTTCTATCTATGTTAATTCGATTGCTCTTCAATTTGATCCACACACATCTTACTTTGCTCCTAGTGCTAAAGACAGATTTGATCAAAATATATCAGGTAAATTTGAGGGTATAGGTGCTAGGCTAACAAAAAGGAACCAAGAAGTTGAAATCGTTGACATAATTTCAGGAGGTCCTGTTTGGAGAGAAAACTCATTAAGACCTGGAGACAAAATACTTAAGGTATCACAAATGAATGAAACACCAGTGGATGTTGTTGGAATGCGTCTTGATGACGTAATCAAGCTTATAAAAGGGCCTAAGGGTACTCAAGTAATTCTGACAGTAAAAAAAGTTGATGGTTCCATACTTGACGTTATCTTGACAAGAGATGTTATTGAACTTGAAGAAGCTTTTGCAAAGTCTACAATTATTGAGAAAGATAATATTAGATACGGTTTAATTAATTTGCCGAGGTTTTATGTAGATTTTCAAGATTATGGTAATAGAAATGCGGCTACTGACGTGAAATATGAAATACAAAAACTTAAGAAACAAGATGTTCAAGGAATTATTATAGATCTCAGGAATAATGGTGGAGGATCTTTGCAGACAGTAGTTGATATGGCTGGATATTTTATTGAAAACGGACCTATTGTTCAGGTTAAGTCAACAGGAGGTAAAAAACAAATTTTATTTGATACGGATAACCAAATAGAATGGAATGGAGCTCTTGTTCTTATAGTTAATGAATTCTCAGCATCAGCATCTGAGATTTTAGCTGCTGCTTTTCAAGATTATAGAAGGGGTATTGTTTTAGGAAGCAAACAAACATATGGTAAAGGGACTGTTCAGAATATGATTGATTTAAATAAAATAATTTCTGGGAACACCTATGGTGACCTGGGTGCTATGAAGTTAACAACTGACAAATTTTATAGGATCAATGGTGGTTCTACTCAGTTGGAAGGAGTTAAAAGTGATGTTATTTTTCCAAATAGATATTCTTACATTGAGGTTGGTGAGAAGGATCAAGAAAATCCTTTAAAGTGGGATAAAATTTCACCAGCCAATTACAACACATTTATAAATGAGGAAAGATTTTTAAATATAATTGAGAAAAGCACTAAAAGACTTGAAAGTAATCCTTATGTGAAATTAATAGATGAACAAGCTAAACTAATTAAACAAAGGCAAGAAAATTCAGAATTCACATTGAATTATAAGAGTTTAGTCAAGGAGAAGGAGAAAGAAAATTCTGAGTCCGAAAAATTTAAAAAATTGAATGAATTCAATAATACTTTATCTTTCTATCCAACAAAAATTGATTTTGATAAAATTTCAAATGACTCTATTTTAATTAAAAAAAGAGACCGTTGGGAGGAAATTTTAACTAAAGATATTTATATAGACGAAGCTGTTAATATTTTAAATGATTTAAGTAAAGTTTCAGTTAATTACAAGAAAGTTGCTCAAAATATCAAATAATACCTCTAAACTCTAGTTTCGTTTAGCCTATTACCGTCAATATTTAGATAAACAAACACTAAAGTTGTAAAAGTAAACATACTAGACCCTCCATAACTTATAAATGGCAAGGGAATACCGATCGTTGGAACTAAGCCGATTGACATTCCAACATTAATAAAAAAGTGTATAAAAATTAAACTGGCTGTTCCGTAAGCGTAAGACCTGCCAAAAATATTTTTTTGCTGTTCAGCTCGAGATAATATTCTTAAAATAAGCGTTGCAAATAAAATTATTACAACAGAGGTACCATAAAAACCCCATTCTTCACCAATTGTACTAAAAATGTAATCAGTATGTTGCCTAGGTACAAATCTACCTTTAGTTTGTGTTCCTTGTAAATAACCTTTTCCTGATAACCCTCCTGACCCAATTGCAATTATTGATTGATTTAAATTGTAACCAATTCCCATAATGTCTTTTTCCTTTCCTAAAAAAATATCAATTCTATCTTTATGTTTTTGAGATAAAAAATCATCATATACATAATTTATTGAATAAACATAAAAACAACTTGAAATAAAAACTGTAACTAAAGGAATTATCGAAACTTTTTTATTTATTTTTTTTGATAAAAAGTAAAAACAACCAAAAAATCCAGTTAAGAAAACTGAAACATAAAAAAATGGTTTAATAAGAGCAAAGAAAGCTAATATTAAAGATAGAGCTAGAAATAAAATAAAATTTGGACTCAGTCCTTCTCTAAATAAAACGAATATAAGAGATAAAAAAATCAAAGCGGACCCAAAGTCAGGTTGCATTAAAGTTAATATCACAGGTATCATGATAATAAAAAAAACTTGAATCAATGATTTTATTTTTTTTAGGTTGATTTGAATTTCACTCAATAATTTTGCAACTGCTAAATTAGTTGTAAATTTTGCTATTTCAGTTGGCTGAATGCTAATTCCAAAAAAAGTATACCATGACTTGTGTCCATAAACACTATTGCCAAAGGCGAAAAGGCCTATCAATAATAATACAGAAAATAAATAGATGAGACTTGAAAATTTTTGAAAGAATTTTGAAGGAGCAATTAAAATCAATATTCCTGAAATTAGGGAGAATATAAAAAAGACAAATTGTTTGAAGGCAAGACTGTCAACACTCGCGTAGCTGAAGCTTTGAATGTCATAAGTGGAAGAAAATATGTTCAAAATCCCAACAGTCACCAATAAAAAATATATTATTACTGTTATCCAATCTATTCGGAATGTTTTATTCATTTATATTAAAATTTACTCCTGATAGCGGTTTCTTATATTCATACTCAAGGCTACCATTCAACATTCTTTTTTCTAATCTTGGTCTAGCAATATAATTGTTTAGATATTTTTCAATCATTAAGCTTGAAATTGGAGCCGCCCATCTTGAACCCCAATACCCATTTTCAATAAATGCAGCAATTGCAATTTTAGGATTTTCTTTAGGAGCAAAGGCTATGAAGATTGAGTGATCAGTAAGTTGTGTTTTTTTTCCTTTAATTAAAGTGAAATTTTCTACGGTTCCAGTTTTGCCACATAAATCCAGCCCTTTGATCTTAGCAATTCTTGCAGTGCCTTTTTCTATTACTTTATGCATCCCATCAATAACATCATAAAAATGATCTGTTTTAATTTCTGTGTTAATTTTTGATAATTTAGTTTTGGCTTTTTCTTTGTCTTTAGTTCTAACAAAATGTGGAGTTAAATAAAATCCTTTATTGGCTATCGCACTTGTTAAATTTGCAAGTTGTATTGGAGTTGCTAAAACTTCCCCCTGACCTATTCCGTTTGAAATTATATTGGTTGCACCCCAATTTTCTCCTTTATATAGGTCGTTGTAAAACTCTGAATTTGGAATTAAACCAGGTCTTCCAATCGGAAGATCATATCCTAAGTAATTTCCTAATCCAAAGCTTTCAAGATACTTCTTCCAAGTTTCAACTCCCTTAGCAGCTGATTTTGGTTTATTTATTAGATTCATATAAGTTTTAGAAAAAAAAGTGTTACAAGATTTATGAATACTTCTAATTAAATCATTTTTGGTTCCGTATCTACAATTACAATCCATGTGAGCATTTTTAGCATAGTAAAAACCTTTGTTACAAGTATGTTTGGTTTCATTATCAATTACTTTTTCTTGTAATGCAATTAATGCATTAATAGGCTTTAATGTTGATCCGGGAGAATACTGTGCAAGTAAAGCTCTGTCAAACAATGGCTTAGAAACTGTATCATTCGCAAGAGCTTTATAATTCTTTGAACGCTGTCTTCCGACTAAAAGATTTGGGTTGTAGGAAGGAGCTGTAATTAATGCCAAAACTTCACCAGTTTCTGGTTCAATTGCTACAATACCCCCTCTTTTATTCTTCATTAGTTTTTCTCCATAAGATTGTAATTCAATGTCAATTGTTAAATTTATATTTTGTGCCAGGGATGGTTTAATGTCATATTTACCATTTTTATAAGGACCAATGATCCTGTTAAATCTGTCCTTTTGGAGGAATTTTTTTCCTTTTTTACCTCTTAATTCTTTTTCATAGGATTTTTCAATTCCCTGTCTCCCAATTAAATCTCCTTGTCTATAATATTTACCTTCAATTAGATCCTGAGTATTAACCTCATTTACATAACCA
Organism: Flavobacteriales bacterium; assembly: GCA_042090925.1. GTDB lineage: Bacteria > Bacteroidota > Bacteroidia > Flavobacteriales > Flavobacteriaceae > TMED96. Next base: position 5,078 of record JBELIL010000012.1, on the reverse strand, counting down.
AGGATATTTGATCCAAAATTGACTCTATAGTCCCTTATTGATTTTTTTTGAATAAAAAAACCTTGAAATTTCCACATTTGCTCTTGAAGTCTTGCGTATGTCTCCTTTGATATTTGATTCACTATAACAGAAGGTAATCTCTTAGAATACTTTCTAGCACTTTCTAAGTTTACAATTAATTTTTTTTTATTAATACCAGTTAGCTTACAAAAAGATAAAGTATCGAATGGAGATAGATTTTCAGGAATAATCATAATATCATACGCTGGCTGATTTGAAACTAAAATCCTCCCTTTTCTGTCGAATATAAAACCTCTTTCTGGGTAATCTTCTATTTCAATAATAGCATTATTTTGAGATAATTTGTCGTAGTTCTTGTCTAAAACTTGTAAACTAAAAAGTTTTATTAAGAAAATACCGCTAATTAGAATTGTCAATAATTTTAACAAGTAAACTTTTATCATTCTTTGCTGCTAAATAGATTTAGAATTGATACAATTACAATAAAAGTAAAGATTGAATTTACAATTGTCAATTTTAAAACCACAAAAGTATGTGTCCAATTGAAATATGAGAAGGCATTTAGAATTATTTGATGAATTATAATGATTAATAAATAATACAAAATTCTATTAGAAATCAGAATTCCATGTGAATAAGGGGATGAAAAATCATCGTAATTTGGGCCAAGAGAAAACTTGACGATTAATGGTCTTAAGAATGAAACGGTTACACAAGATAAGCTGTGAGATCCAGCAGATTGACTCAATACATCCATAATAAATCCTAATAAAAATCCAATTACTATAAAATTAAATTGGTTTAAATTATATCTATGAATAATTAAAACTATAATATAAATACTTGGATTCACGAACCCGAATAAATTTATTCTATCAAATATTAAAAGTTGTAAAAAAATCAAAAAGCAGGAGATCAAAAAAACTTTTGGATAGTACTGATTCATTTTTTTCTAATTGTAAAGAGATTTAATCTCAGATTTATTTATATTTTTTAAAATATAAACATTATCTACATTCGTCATATTATTGATTAGCCTTACTTTTAATGAATAATATCTTTCGTCATTTTCAATCTCTATCACTTTTCCAATTGGAATACCTTCTGGGAAATATGCTGACATACCTCCAGTAATTATTGTATCTCCAACATCTATTTTATTGATAATTGAAATGTCAGAAAGCTTTACTTTATCAGGAGAACTTCCTTCCCAAAATAAAGACCCGAAAGCATTCGATTTTTTGTGTTTTGCGTTTATTTTTATATCTATATGAAGAATTGAAAGAACAGAGGAAAATTTTTCAGTAGTTTGATTTACTATACCAATTATTCCTTTACTACCAATAACTCCCATTTCCTTCTCAACCATATCCGATGAACCTTTATTAATTAAAATAATATTTCTAGAACTAGATATATCGTTCTTTATTACTGAACCTGAAATTAGCGTAAATGGAGAGTTCTTAATCTTATCTTCAAAGTTAGATTTATAATTTTTATCTATAACTAAAGACTTTAAATATAAGTTTTCTTCTACAAGTTGTGTATTGATTTTTTTAAGCCTAAAATAGGAAGTTAATTTTTTTACGGGCTCTGAAGTTTTACCAGTAATAAAAATACTAGCCTTAAAAATCTTTGATTTATGATATTCGCTCTGATAGTATGAAAATGATAAAATACTAGCTACAAAAAAAAGATATAAAAGTAAATTTTTATATCCCAGTATAAAACCAAGTAGCCACTGCATTTGAATTATTTAAGAAGAATAGTTTTATACAAATCTATATTCTTAAGTGCAATACCAGTCCCTCTAACTACAGCTTGGAGAGGGTCTTCAGCTATATAAACGGGTAAATCTGTTTTGGTAGATATTCTTTTGTCTAAACCTCTTAACATTGAACCTCCCCCTGCTAGATAAATTCCAGTATTATATATATCTGCGGCTAATTCAGGTGGTGTTTGAGAAAGAGCCTCCATTATTGCGTCTTCGATTCTAAGTATTGATTTGTCTAAGGCCCTAGCAACTTCTCGATGAGAAACAACTACTTGTTTAGGTTTACCAGATAATAAATCCCTACCCTGAACAGACATGTCTTCCGGAGGGTTATCCAAATCTTCAGAAGCAGAACCAACGTTAATCTTGATTTTTTCGGCTGTTCTTTCTCCAACATATAAGTTATGTTGTCTTCTCATATAGTAAACTATATCATTGGTAAATACATCTCCTGCAATCTTGACAGATTTTTCACAAACGATTCCAGAAAGGGCTATAACAGCTATCTCGGTAGTACCTCCACCAATATCTACAATCATATTCCCTTTTGGTTGTTTTATATCGATTCCAATTCCAATAGCAGCCGCCATTGGCTCATGAATAAGATATACCTCTTTTCCGTTTACTCTTTCCGCCGATTCTCTAACGGCTCTCATTTCAACCTCTGTTATGCCTGACGGAATACAAATTACCATCTTAAGTGCCGGAGTGACAACTTTCTTTTTTAAAGTAGGAACACTTTTTATAAGCATACTTATCATTTGCTCGGAAGCATTGAAGTCTGCAATAACACCATCTTTGAGAGGTCTAATCGTTTTTATATTCTCATGAGTTTTACCTTGCATCATACTAGCTTCGTGTCCTATAGCAATAACCTTGTTTGTTGTTCTATCAATAGCGACTATAGATGGGCTATCTACAACAACCTTATCTTTGTGAATAATAAGTGTATTAGCTGTACCTAAATCAATTGCAATGTCTTCCGTAAGAAAATCAAAAAAACCCATTAAAATATTTCAATTTTTAAAAGTATTGCAAATTTAAGAAATTAATGCTTAAAATGACGTATTCCAGTAAACACCATTTTCATTTTATGTTTATTACAATACTCAATTGATAAGTTATCTTTAATTGAACCCCCAGGCTGGATGACACATTTTATACCTTCCTTGTTAGCAATTTCAACACAATCCGGGAAAGGAAAAAAGGCATCACTTGCCATTACGGCATTTTTTAGACTAAATCCAAAACTTTTTGCTTTTTTGATAGCATGTTCTAGTGCGTCTATTCTTGAACTTTGGCCCATACCAGAGCCTAAAAGTTGAAAATTCTTAACCAGGACAATGGTATTAGATTTTGTATGTTTACTAACTTTTGATGCGAAGATTAAATCATTGACCTCTTTTTTATTGGGAATTTCTTTGGTTACAAAATTTAAATTTTTTTCAGAATCTGTATTAAAATCATTTTCTTGAACTAAAAATCCATTTAGGCAGGACCTATAATTTAACATTTCTTTTTTTATAATATTGTTTTTTAGAATTATTAAATTCTTTTTTTCTTTCAATATTTCCAAAGCATTTTTATTGAATTTAGGTGCTATTAACACCTCAAAAAATAATTTTTTTAGCAGTTTAGCTGTTTCAAAATCAATCTCGGTATTGGAAACTAATACCCCTCCAAATGCAGAAATCGGATCACTCATCAAAGCACTTTTGTATGCCAATAAAATTGATTTTTTACTTGAAATACCGCAAGCATTATTATGTTTTAAAATTCCAAAAGTTGGACCACCTTTTTTAAATTCAGAAATTAGATTGACAGCATTGTCAATGTCCAGTAAATTATTGTATGATAGTTTTTTACCATGAATTTGTGAAACTCTCTTTTTTAAATCCCCATAAAATTTAGCATTTTGGTGTGGATTTTCGCCGTATCTGAGTGACGTGTAATTTTTTGAACTTATTTTCAATGTATTAATTACTTTGTCTTTATTAAAGAAATTAAAAATTGCTGTGTCGTAATTTGATGATACATCAAATGCTTTAAGTGCAAATTTTCTTCTTGTCTCAACAGTAGTCTGAGCACCCCAGCTTTTTATAATTTTCAATAAATCATCATAATCAGACTTATCGGATATACACAAAACATTATTAAAATTTTTTGCAGCTGCTCTAATAAGGGAAATTCCACCAATATCAATTTTTTCTATAATTTTCTTTTCATCTCTAGTTAATCTGATTGTTTCTTCAAAAGGATACAAATCAACTACAACTAAATCAATTTGAGGAATTTCATAGTTTAATAATTCTTCTTGATCTTCTTTTTTATCTTTTCTGTTTAATATTCCTCCAAATACTTTTGGATGCAAAGTTTTAACTCTGCCTCCCAATATTGAAGGATAGGATGTAATATCTTCTACGGGGATATATTTAACCCCTAATTTTTTTAAAAATTCACCAGTTCCGCCTGTAGAATACGTAATAATTTTATTTCTCTCAAATTCTTTCATTATCGGTTCTAACCCCACCTTATTGAAAACAGAAACTAATGCTGAACGAATCTTGATTTTGGACTTCATATTATAACTAAAATAAGTTTTTTGATACTAACTCGTTAATTTGTTTTAGAAAATTTTCATCGTTTTTGTCAAAAGCATTAATCTTCTTAGAATCAACATCTATTTGACCAATATTTAAGCCATTTACAAAAAGAGGTACTACAATTTCAGATTTGACATCAATGTCACATGAGATGTAATTTTTTTCGTTAGAAACATCATCGATAATAAGACTTTTAGAAATTTTTGCAACTTGTCCACAAATCCCTTTACCTATTGGTATTTCTTCGTGTTCAGTGGGTTTACCTGCAAAGCTTCGAAGAATCAGTTTTTTTTTATTTTTATCTATAAAATAGAACCCCACCCAATCATAATAATCAATTTTTTCTTTTAATAAATTACATATCTTTGCTAAAGCAAATGTTTTATCTATTGCACATTTATTTAAAATGTCAAGACAATTTTTAAGTAAAGTTGAATGGTTAACCAATAAAAAGTTAAAATTATTATTAATATATCGTTAAAATATGATGTTTGAAACCCCTGTGCAAAAAAAATATTAATTTTGTTATATGTTTTTGAGAATTAAAATATTAATCATTTTGTTATTCTTTATACAAAGTAGGGGAGCTCAAGGAGTTAATATTCATTATTGTGGAAAACTGGTTGCGGATTTTTCATATTTACATATCGCTGAGGGTTGTGACATGCATGAGTCAAAAT
>JBELIL010000107.1:0-4841 GCA_042090925.1 Flavobacteriales bacterium | reverse complement strand
ATTTGCAACCGAATTTAATGATTGTTTCACAGCTAGAGAAAACTCTTGATCTCTGTTTTGAATGGTGGTGTTGATAAAGTACCATTGAACTAAAATTATTCCAGTGACACATAATATCATAAAACATACTAAAAAAAAGAAATAACTTTTTTTCATTTGAATTCTAAATTGCAAATTTCTTAATTATATTGGATTTATTTTGCTAAAACAATGTTAATGATGTATCTATAAATTATTAATTCTAAATCGCTGAAAAAACTTTTATCAACTCCTGTACCTTTTTTATAGTATTTAATTTATTAAGGTTCTCAATAAAGTAATCACTAAGGTGAAGTTTTTTCTTATCATCCCATTGGTTTTCAATTATTTTCTCAATTTTTTTTTGAGAGATATTGTCTCTTTTAATTATTCTTTCAATTCTAATATTTACTGGTGCTATTACTAGTATTGATAAATCAACATCTAAATGATATTTGTGCTCGAACAAAATGGCTGTTTCTTTGAGTATATATTTTGATGTTTGGAAACTTAGCCATTTTTGGAAAATAATTCTAACTTCCTTATGTACTAAATCATTTATTAATTTCAATTTATTTTGAGAGTTAAAAATTTTATTTCTTAAGAATTCAGAGTTTAATTTATTGTTTATAAATGACTCAGAACCTAGTATTGAAATTATTTCTTTCTTTATATAGCTATTTTCATTCATTATTTTTTTTGCCTCAAAATCTGAGTAAAAGCATGGAATACCAGCTAGTTTACGAAAAATAGAAGCAACATAAGTTTTACCACTACCTATACCTCCTGTTAGTGCAATTACTTTTGACATTTTATTCTCTAATTAAAAAAAAAACATCCTGAGGATTCAATCTCACATTATCAGCACTTAGTGGTGATTTTAATAAGTTGATTTTTGCAGTATTTTTTTCTTTATCAATACTATCATAATTAAACCCTACTTTAAAATCTGATAGTTTTATCTTTTTCAAATTATTTATAGATGATGAAAATACTAATTCAACCTGAGAAGGAAATAATTTTAAGACCTTATTTTTTGGAAAATTTGAAACTGATATCGGAATTTTTAAAATTTTTTCTGAAAAAAGATCTACTAATACCTCAACATTAACTTCAGTGAAATTATAGCTCAATTCATTTTCTTTAGGTTTAATAGGTATTTTTTTTAAAAAATTTGACTTTATAGGTAATTCATTTTTGTGATTTAAATCCACATGAGTGATATCAGCTAGAATATTCTTTGGTCCAGTTACTATGATACTGTCAGGATCCAAATTAACCTTTGTTATGGAATAACCAACATCTAAATTAAATTTTGGAAATACTATTGGAACCTTTTTGGAAAATTTGGACTGATATGTTATTTGAATTTTACTTGGGAAAAAACTTAAAATTTGTGTGTCACCTAATAATTGATCTTGAACTTTATTGAATTCAGAAGCGATTTCTAACTGTCCTATATTATTTGTGTAGCTAGCTTTTTGAAAACTTATTTGAATTGTATTGTCTAAAAAATAATAGTAAAGAAATTGAAACCCAGTGGTTTTTAAATTGAGATTTAAAATCGAATCTGAAACTGATGAAAGTATATATGATCTAGGAATATCTACTAGTTCAATCTTCATTTTAATTTCCTCTTGGTACTCTCTTGAGAATTTTTTAAAAAACCAAATTACAAATGATATGGCCACAAACGAAATAAACATTTTAATTCTTCCCTTGTAGCCGAGGGCTTTCTGTAATGAATTAAGAAATGGTTCTTCTTGAGACACTTAAATTAGAAATCCTCTATTATTTCCTGACCAACTCCAGTTGTAGAAAATCCTCCATCATGAAATAAGTTTTGCATAGTAACTTTTCTTGTAAAATCAGAAAAAAGTGACACTACATATTGAGCACATTCAAATGCTGATGCATTGCCTAGAGGTGATGTCTTTTCAGCAAAATTTAAAAAATTCTCTAACCCCTCAACTCCTTGACCTGCTGTGGTTCTAGTAGGAGATTGAGATATTGTATTTACCCTTACTTTTTTATTTTTTCCAAAAAAATAACCAAAACTTCTCGCAATTGATTCAAGATAAGCTTTATTATCTGCCATATCATTATAATTTGGAAATGTTCTCTGAGCTGCAATATATGTTAATGCAACAATACTGCCCCATTTATTTAATGCATCTTTTTCATACAAAACCTGTAGAAGTTTATGAAATGAAAGGGCTGAAATATCCCAACCTTTTTTGGTCCACTCATGATTTTGGTTTGTATAATGTCTTTTTTTTCTAACATTTAGAGACATCCCAATTGAATGCAATACAAAATCAAATTTTCCTTTAAAATGCTCAAGAGCCTTTTGAGTCAAGTTCTCTAATTCAGAAACGTTTGTTGCGTCAGCAGGAATTATAGGTGAATTTAACTCACGACCTAGTTTATTAATTTCTCCCATTCTTAAAGCAACCGGAGCATTTGTCAATATTATTTCACCACCTTCAGCTTTTACAAGTTCAGCAACTTTCCATGCTATTGATTTATTATCTAAAGCTCCAAAGATTATACCCTTTTTGTTTTTTAATAGATTATGTGGCATAAAATGTTTTTACAAATATAAGTTAATTAAGTAATTCCTTTGCCAAATCATACGCACTCTCAGCAGATTCGTCTCCGGATAGCATTTCAGCAATTTCTGAAACTCTCTCTTCAAAATTTAAATTTTTAAGTTCTGTAGATGTTTTTTCATCTCTTATTGTCTTAAAAACTTTAAAATGATTGTTTGCTTTTGCAGCTACCTGTGGTAAGTGAGTAATTGAAATCACCTGCATATTCATTGCCATGTTTTTCATAATTCTTCCAATGCTGTTTGCTACTTCACCTGACACACCAGTGTCAATTTCATCAAAAATAATTGTTGGAAGATTTTTATAATTTGATAAAATAGATTTTAGTGCAAGCATAATTCTTGATAATTCACCTCCAGATGCAGTTTTTTTCAAAGGACCAAGTGGAGCACCCTTATTAGCTGAAAAATTTAATACCAGCTTGTCTTTTCCTTTTTTTAAAAAAATATCGGAATCTTGCAGTTCAATTTTAAAAAAAGTATTTAACATTCCCATTTCTTTAAGTAATTTTTCCATTTGACTTTTTAAAACAGGTATGACTTTTTTTCTATTTTGACTAATTGCATTTGATAATTCATTAAGTATTAATCTAATTTCAACTAACTTCTTTTTTTCATCATTTATCCTAATATCAATATTTTCAGTTTCTGAAACCTTTCTTTCTAACCTTTCTCTAATTAAAATTAAGTCATCTAACTTATTTACCCCATGCTTTCTGAATAGCGAATATATTTTTTCCAGCTTTTGACTCAAAATTTCTTTCATCTCGGGATTAAATTCAATAATGTCATTTTCACCCCTAACATCCTTAATTATATCATCTAATTCAATAATAACACTGTTAATCCTTTCAAAAATTCTTTTGTATTCTAAAGAAATATTAGTTATTTTTTTTAGTGACGCTCTAACTTCATTTAATTTTATACTGATTCCATTTTCATCATTTTGTAAAATATTTGAAATCTGATTAAATATTATGTTTATTTCTTCTGAATTATTTAGTTTATTGAATGTTTGCTCCATTGAATCTATAGAATTATTAAAGTCGATAGACTTAATTTCATTTAACAGATGAATGTTATAGTCTTTTTCTTGATTAATATTTAATCTTGATGCCTCGAGTTTATCTATTTTATTTTTAACATCTTTAAATGAAGAAAAATTTAGAGTGTATTTCTCAATTAGACTTTGATTTTTTGCTAATAAGTCTAATATATCAATTTGATATTCTTCTTTGATAATGAAATGGTTTTGAAATTGTGAATGGATATCAATAAGTTCAAATGAAAGTTTTTGTAAAATTTCCAGATTAACTGGGGTATCATTTATAAAAGCTCTTGATTTTCCGGAAGGAATAATTTCTCTTCTGATTGTTGTTAAGGGATCGTAGTCAAGATCTAATGAATTGAAAAGACTTTTTAAATCAAGATTATTTATTGAGAATAGTAAATCAACAAAACATTTTTTAGTTTTATCTTTAACTAAATTTGTGTCTGCTCTTTTACCCAATGCTAAAGACAAACCTCCTAAAAGTATTGATTTTCCAGCTCCGGTTTCTCCTGTGATTGAGGTAAATCCCTGAGATAAATCAACCTTCAAATAATCAATCAAAGCATAGTTTGAAATAGTCAGCTCTTTTAACAAATTAATTTGTTTATTTAAATATCGTTAAAATTAAATCAATGTTTACTATTACTTTTTAAATTTTTTTATCTAATCTTTTTCCATTTTGGACCAAAGTATGGAGCAATCTTATTTAATGTATTTAAAGTCTGTTTTAAATCAATTTCTGGCCCTTGAGAAAAAATATCAACAATTTCATCCGATTTTGCATCAAAAAAAGTTTGAATCAAAAAAGCATTTGGTCTACGTTTATAGAGGGGTAAAAATTTTTCTAAAGATAATAAAACTCCATTTTTTGCCTTTTTTAAATTTGATGTCATAAAATCCATTCCTCCCCTATGGTACTCATATTGAACAGTCCTATATTCTCTAAAAGTATTTGATAATAATGTATCAACTAACCAAAATCTGTTTCTTGTTCCATCACTTTGGTTCCAACCTTTAATATTATTCTGTTGTGCAAGTGAAACAATTTTTTGAGCTTCTTTAAAAAAAACAGTTCCACTATTAATCTTAAATGTGTCTGCTTCAATTCCCATCGCTACATAAACATAAAAACTAAGAATTGAAATTAAATTTGATTCAAAA
>JBELIL010000106.1:0-4914 GCA_042090925.1 Flavobacteriales bacterium | reverse complement strand
ATTACTGACATCTTTTTCTTCTAAACCGGAATCTTTAATAGACTCTAACATTGCAATATAATTGTATGCAGATCCATCACCCATAAATCTTAATTTTTTTCTATCGATATGGTCAGATATATTTAAATTTTTTATGGATCCTACAACTTGACTTCGAAAATTATACTTTTTATGATCTTGGTTTCAATTTAAGACCAACTGAAATAACAGGATTTTTGGGAAATTATCAAATTAAATTTTTGAAAGAAATGGTAAATATTAGAGAAAATAATTTTAATTACTTTTCAGATCAGGTAGTTCTCAACAAAGACATAATAAATATTAAAGTAAATCAATTAGAAAAAATTTCAAATTTCGCATATCCTTTAATTTTTAAAAGTAAATCCATGTATAAAAGTTATCGAGAAAAATTTCTTAAGAATAAGGTAGAAATTAGGCCAATAGTTTCTGGAAATATAACTGAACAACCTTTTTTTAAAAAATACTCTTCCTTATCTTTAAAATTAAAGAACGCGTCTTATATTCATGAAAATGGGTTTTACTTTCCAAATAATCCAGAATTAACTGACGAAGAAAAGTATTATATTAAAAGACTTTTAGAATGATTATTCAAATTCAGCCCTGGATCAACTGGAAAGAAATAATAGAAATTATCAAAGTGGTAAGGTCTACTTTCATAACCGAGGGTAAAAAAACACTTGAATTAGAGAAACTAACCAAAGATCTAACTAAATCAAAGTATACAATAGCATACGCTAACGGTACACTAGCTCTTTACGCGGCTTTAAAATCCCTTAAGATTGGAAGAGGTGATGAGGTCATTGTGCCAAATTTAACCTTTATTGCTACTGCAAACGCGGTTATTATGGCAGGTGCAAAACCAGTTTTTTGTGAAGTTGAAAAAGAAAATTTAGGTATTTGCCCTAAAAGAATAAAATCATTAATAAATAATAAAACAAAAGCAATCATTCCCGTCCACCTATACGGTTATCCATGTAAGATGGATGAAATTTTAAAAATTTCAAGGGAATTTAAAATAAAGATTATTGAAGACGCTGCTCAAGGTGTTGGAGTCCACTATAAAAATAAACATGTTGGTACCTATGGAGATATTGGAGTTTTATCCTATTATGGGAACAAAACAATTACAACAGCTGAAGGAGGAATGATCTTAACCCAGAATGAAAAAATCTATAAATCGTGCTACAGACTAAAAAATCATGGAAGAGATAAAAAAGGCACATTCATTCATGAAAATATTGGATATAATTTTGCTTTCACTGATCTTCAAGCAGCTATCGGGGTTGCTCAAATGAAAAAACTCAATAAAATTATTAGAAGGAAAAAAAGAATATTTGATATGTATTTTTCTGAGCTTAACTCTATTGAGGAAATTGAATTCTATAAAATAAATGACCAGAGTAATCCGGTTTACTGGTTTTCATCTATATATATAAACGAAAAGGAAAGTCTTAAAGAATTTTTGTTTTCCAATGGTGTTCAAACAAGAGATTTTTTTTATCCTCTTCATCTTCAGCCTTGTTACAAAAATATGGATTTAAACATCAAAGATAATTTTGATGTTTCTGAAAAAATTTTTAAAAATAGCTTATCATTACCATCTTCAGTTATTTTAAAAGATAAGGAAATAAGAAGAGTTATTAAATTAGTCAAATCCTTTTTTAGTTGAAAATTTCATTAATTACAATTTCTTTCAATTCGGCTTCAACTATTTTAAATACCCTTAAATCTGTAAAAAATCAAGATTTTAAGGATTTTGAACATTTTTTAATTGATTCTGACTCCAAAGACGAGACATTGAAAATTGCCAAAAAATTTTCAGATATGACTAACATATTTTCAGAGCCTGATAATGGGATTTATCATGCCTTTAACAAAGGGATAAAAAAATCTACTGGAGAAATTATTGGGTTTTTAAACTCAGATGATACTTTTTTTGATTCAACTTCTTTAAATATTATTTCCGAGAGTTTTGATGATAACACTGATTGTATTTTTGGAGATTTAATCTACACTAATAGGAATGAAAAAATAAAAAGGATATGGAAAAGTGCTGAATTTCAACCTGGAGTTTTTAAAAAAGGGTGGATGCCCGCACACCCTACTTTCTATTGCAGAAGAAGTATTTATGAAAAGCTAGGAATGTATGATGAAGATTATAAAATTGCTGGGGATTATGAGTTAATGTTACGATTTTTGGAAAAAAACAGAATTAGGTCTAAATATGTAAATCATACCCTTGTTAATATGAAAGTCGGTGGAATAAGTAATAAAACCATTAAGAGTAAGATTGATATTTTAAAAGAAGAATTTAGGGCATTTAAAAAAAATAAAATAGAGTTAAATAAAACCCTATATTTTTATCATAAATTAAAAAAAATTAAAGAATTTAAGATTTAAATGAAAGCAATTATTCTTGCTGGGGGTTTAGGGTCCCGATTATCACCTGTTACACTTGGGGTATCTAAACAATTATTACCTGTTTATGATAAACCAATGATCTACTATCCTCTCTCTATTTTGATCTCTGCAGGAATGAATCAAATCTTAGTAATAAGCACTCCAGTTGACTTGCCATCTTATAAAAAATTACTAAATGATGGTAGTCAACTGGGGATTAAAATTCAGTATGCCGAACAAAAAGAACCTAAAGGTCTTGCAGAAGCCTTCATTATAGGAGAAAAATTTATAGGTCATGATCCAGTTTGTTTGGTTTTAGGGGATAATATTTTTTATGGTGAGGGTTTAAATTTACTTATGAAAGAAGCTATTAGCCAAACTCATAAAGCTACAGTTTTTGGCTATACTGTGAAAGATCCTCAACGTTATGGAGTTATAAATTTTGATGAATCGGGAAAAGCGTTATCAATAGAAGAAAAACCCAAAAACCCAAAAAGTGATAAGGCTGTTATAGGGCTCTACTTTTATCCAAATGAAGTAGTTAAAATTTCAAAGAAAGTTAAGCCAAGTGAACGTGGCGAACTAGAAATAACCTCTGTTAATCAAGCTTTTTTAGATCAGGATAAATTACGTGTTAAAATATTAGATAGAGGATTTACATGGCTTGATACAGGAACACACGAGTCTCTATTAGAGGCAGGACAATTTATTCATACCCTAGAGAAGAGACATGGACTAAAGGTTGCCTGTTTGGAAGAAATAGCATATGAGAGTTCATTAATTTCCAAAGATCAGTTGTTGAAAATGGCGCGAGAATTATCTATGACAAAGTATGGACAATACCTTTTAAATCGCTATCAAAAAAAGCTTTAAATGATCATAAAACGTTGCTCTCTTTCAGAAGTTTTGTTAATAAAACCCGAAAAAATCATGGATCAAAGAGGTTGGTTTATGGAAAGCTTCCGTAAAAATTTATTAGAAGAAAAAGTAGGACACCCTCTCTACTTCTGTCAAGAGAATATTACACAATCTTCCTTTGGGGTAATCAGGGGTTTACATTATCAAATGCCTCCTAACGCGCAATCTAAGTTAGTTTCGGTAATCAGTGGAAAGGTTTTAGATGTGATTTTAGATATTCGAAAAGGGTCACCAAGTTTTGGGAATTACATTGGAATTGAATTGAGTAGCGAGAATCAAAAACAACTTTTTATTCCTCGAGGTTTTGCCCACGGTTTTTCCTGTTTAAGTAAAACCGCAATACTAGCCTACAAAGTGGATAGCTATTACAACAAAAATTCTGAAGCAAGTATTGCTTTTGACGATCCTCAATTAGCGATCGACTGGAAAGTCCCATTGGAAAAACAAATACTTTCTTCAAAAGACCGGGAACATTCCAGTTTTGAAGCTGCAAAGTACTTCGATTATAATCAATTGCTCTATGACTAAGATATTGGTTATTGGTGCAAAGGGCCAATTGGGACAATCTTTCCAATATTGGGCCCCTCATTACCCCAATTTTGAATTTTTTTTTAAAGACCTTCCTGAATTGAATATTTTGGAGAGAGACCAACTTGAGCAATATTTCAAAAAAACCCCTATATCATATGTAATCAACTGTGCTGCCTATACTGCTGTGGATCAGGCCGAAGATCATCCAGACAAGGCACAAGAACTAAATGTTACTGCTATCGATTCCCTTTGTGTATTATCTAAACAATTCGGTTTTAAACTCATTCATTTTTCCACCGATTATGTATTTGACGGAGCAGCGAACAGCTCTTATGCAGAGGATGACCGCCCTAGACCTTTAGGTATTTATGGCAAGACTAAAGCTAGAGGAGAGTCGGTGATGCTAAAGTCAGGGATAGATGGATGGATCATTCGCACCTCTTGGTTGTTTAGCCCCTATGGTAAAAACTTTGTAAAAATAATTTTCTATTTATTACAAAATAAAGATGAAATAAATGTAGTGGCTGATCAAACAGGAAGTCCAACCTATGCATTAGATTTGGCAGCTGCAACCCTAAAAGTATTGGATAAAAAACCTTTATTTGACAGGGTGAAAGTTTATCATTACACCAATAGTGGACATACTACTTGGTATGGATTAGCTAAAGCTATACAAAGTCAAGTTGATACCAAATGTAAAATCCATGCTGTGAATACTGCCGAATACCTTACCAAAGCCCCAAGACCAAAATATTCTGTCTTAAGTTGTGAGAAACTAAAAAAGGAATTTAACTTAAAACCTAGTTCTTGGGAATTAGCACTTAGGGATTGTCTTGAAAAAATAGGATGAGTAAAAAAACAATTTTAATTACTGGAGGTGCGGGATTTATTGGATCACATTTGGTTCGAACATTGGTAAATAAATATCCATGCACCCAGGTTATTAATCTCGATGCCCTAACTTATGCTGGGGATAAAGAAAAAATTAAGGATATTGCATTCCAATCCAATTATCAATTAGTTCATGGTGATATTACTGATAGA
>JBELIL010000011.1:0-26816 GCA_042090925.1 Flavobacteriales bacterium | reverse complement strand
CCAAGTGAAAAAAAATTCAAGACATCAGAATCGAAACAATACAATAAAAATGAATCTGATTATGTGTTATTTTTTGGCTTAATTAGAAAATACAAAGGTCTTGAAACCTTAATAAAGTCAATGAAATATAACCACAATTTTAAATTATTAATAGTAGGTGAATTTTACGACGATAAAAAAAAATATTTAAATTTAATGGAAAAGTTAAATCTTAAAAAAAGGGTTGATATTGTTGATAAATTTGTTGGAAACGAAGAAATCACAAATTATTTTATAAGATCAAAAGCTGTAATCTTACCATACAAAACTGCCTCACAAAGTGGAGTAATATCACTATGTTATTTGTTTAATAAACCAATTGTTGTTTCCAATTTAGATGGCTTAACATCATATGTTAAAGATGATAAGTCAGGAATTGTATTTAATAATACTTCTAAAGATTTAGCAAATGCAATCGATATGGTTTTGGATAAAAAAAATAATTCTTTTTATTCAAGAAATATAAAGAAAAATAAAAATAAATATTCTTGGGAAAAGTTTGCAGATGAATTTGTGAAGTTTACTTTTAATATTTAATATTCAATTTATAGAACATATGAGATATATTGTACTTTTAATTTTATTAAACTCTTGTATATCAATTGGACAACTAAAGGATAATGAAAATCCAATATGGGAACCACCAGCTAATAGCTATAAAAATTTAAAAAAAGCATATTTTGCTTCAGGCTGTTTTTGGTGTGTAGAGGCTATTTTTGAGAGTGTCAAAGGAGTTTATGAAGTATATTCAGGATATGCTGGAGGATATTTAAAAAATCCAACTTATTACCAAATAGGCACAGGTAGAACAGGACATGCAGAGGCAATAGAAATACTCTATAATGATGAGGAAATTGGATATGGAACTTTATTGCAAGTATTCTTTGGATCTCATGATCCAACTACACTAAACAAGCAAGGCCCAGATCAAGGAGAACAATACAGGTCTATTGCTTTTTACCAAAATGAGAAAGAAAAAAAACTTATTCGCGACTACATAAAACTTTTAGAAACTAATAAAATATTCAGCAACGAAATTGTGACACAAATTGTCCCATTTGAATTTTTTTATTATGCTGAGGAATATCATCAAAATTATGAAAGATTAAATCCTTACGATCCTTATGTTAAAAATGTTTCCATTCCAAGGATAAATCGATTTAAAAAATTATATCCAGAGTTATTGAAAGAATCCTTTAATAAATAAAAATTTTATTTTTTAAATATATATTTATAAAATGGATGTAAGTAATTGAAAAAAAAACACCAACTAGGGCTCCAATTATAATATCTAATGGGTAATGCACTCCTATATAAATCCTACTGTACGCAATTAATATTGCAAAAAACACAATAAAAACTTTTAAAAATTTAAAATTTTTAAAAATAAATGAAAAAAAAGTAGCGAGAGCAAATGAGTTTGATGCATGGGCAGAGAAAAAACTATATTTACCTCCACACTTACTAGAAACTAATCTTGACAACAATGAAATTTGCTCATCATAACAAGGTCTTGGTCTCTCAAAAAAAAACTTTGAAAGATTCGTAGTTTGATCAACTATACCTATTAATATTAAAGCTAATAAAAAAACATTAAGTGTTTTTGTTGTGCCATACTTTCTATAGACAGCAAAAAGAAGTGAAAAATAAATAATAAAGTTTGAAAATTTATTTGTGATTAATAACCAGAAAAAATCAAAGTTTTTGGAACCCAACGAGTTTAAATATAAAAAAACAACTTTATCGAAATTTACAATTTCTTCCATCATGTAATCTAAATTACTTTTTATTAAAAATAAAATTTAAATCATATCTAAACCGTAAAAGTAAAAAAATTGACGATGACACTAAACCAATTAATAAACCGAACCATATCCCTACAACCCCTAGATGAGTATTAAGGCCTAAATAATAGGATACTGGTAAACCAATTAATATATAAGCAATAAAAATTAATACCGTTGGAATAAATACATCTTGAATACCTCTCAGTGCTCCTAAAACAACAGCTTGTAAACCGTCAAAAATCTGAAAAACACCTGATATCATTATAAGTTTTGAAGAAATTTCAATTACCTGAAATACATCTGATATTGATTTATCCACAGTTTTACTTAAATAAATCCATGGCAGATATTCATTGAAAAGTATGAAAATTACACAAAAAAATAAATCAAAAAGAAGTATGATAAGGAATAAAGAATATGCTATTCTCTTTAAACTGATAATATCACTTTTTCCAAACATTTCCCCTACCCTTATCATAGCTACAACTGAAAAACCCATAGCAACCATAAATGTCATTGATGAGAGATTTAATGCAATTTGATTGGAAGCTTGTTCGTTTTTTCCCAGTAGTCCAGACATCCATATAGCCGCTATAAAGAAAAAAACCTCAAAAAACATTTGAAGTGCAGTGGGAAAACCTAAAGAAACTATTTTTTTTAAGATTTTATAATTAAATTTTATTCGAGTAAATGTGGATAAATATCTTTTTAAATTTGAATGAAAATAAAAATAAAAAAAAATAAATATCAAAGATGAAAATCTAGCTATTAAAGTACCTAATGCAGCTCCTTCAATTCCTAATGGGGGGAAACCAAATTTTCCAAAAATTAAAATATAATTTAAAATTATATTTATAATATTAGAAAAAACAGTGGCATACATAGCAGGATAAGTCATTGATAGACCATCTGTGAATTGTTTAAAAGCTTGAAAAGTAATAAGTGGTAATAGAGATATTGAAACCCACTTTAAATAAGAATAAGCTAAAGAAACAACATTTGAAGGCTGCCCCATAACAAACAGATAATCTTTTAAATTGTATACGCTAATAAACATAAGCAATCCTAAAAGTAAGCACAATAACAAACCGTGATTTAGAAAATCTTTTTCGGAATTATTTTTTTTTCCAATTGACTCAGATACTAAAGGAGTTATTGCAGTAGAAAAACCTATTCCAACAGACATAGCAATCAGAATAAAACTATTACCTAGTGATACGGCCGCTAGTTCGTTAGTACCCAATTTACCAACCATTATATTATCAGTCAACTGTACAATAGTGTGACCTAGAAGTCCTAGGGTGACAGGATAAGATAAAGTTAAATTATATTTAAATTCTTTTGTATAATCGAATAATTTGACCAAAATCAGAGTTTAAAATAATCTACTAAATAAATTAAAGAAGCCATACTTGCTGCACCAAGCTCTAATTCTCTTTTGTTGATTGAGGAAAAAACGTCATTTTCTGAATGGTGATACTCAAAATATCTTTGCGAGTCAGGTTTAAAACCAACCAAAACATTATTTTTATTTTTCAGATAGGAAATATCTGCTCCACTCTCACCCTTTTCAAAGTAATGTATAAAGTATGGTTTAAAGTAATTACGCCAATTTTCAATGATTTGAAACTTTTCTTTATTTGAATCAATACTAAAACCCCTAGGTGTAAATCCACCAGCATCAGATTCTATTGCAAACACATGATTTTCTTTATTAATTTTTGATTGTTCACTATACTTGACAGCACCTCTTTGTCCATTTTCTTCATTAATAAAAAGTACGATCCTTAGTGTTCTTTTTGGTTTGTAATTAATTTTTTTCAATAATCGAGGAACTTCCATTGATTGAACTACTCCAGCTCCATCATCGTGAGCTCCATCTCCGAGGTCCCAAGAATCAAGATGAGCTCCAACAAGCATAATTTCATCTGGATGTTTACTTCCTTTAATTTCTCCAATCACATTATATGATTTAACATCGGGTAAATTTTTACAATTTTGTTTTAAATAAAATTTAAGATTTTTATTTAGAGAAAGCATAGAGCTGAGAAGTTCTGCTCCATTTGTACTAATTGATGCAGCTGGGATTCTTTTAGATAATGGTAAAGTTCCATAACTCATAGTTCCTGTATGAGGTTGATCATCTAGTTTTAGATTTAATGAACGAATAATAACTCCTACTGCACCATGTCTCGCTGCAATCTCAGCTCCTTGTAATCTCTGATTAACAGCTTCAGAGTAGGCTTCAAAAGTATCAACTAAATCTAGACGCATTGGTCTGTTAAAAAAAACTATTTTTCCTTCTATATTTTTTTTCTTTTCAGAAAGTTCATCAAATGTCTTTACTTCAACCACATTGGCTCTAAGACCGCCTAGTGGAGTAGAGATAGAACCTCCCAATGCGCAAACAGGAACATTAATTGTATTGCCAGGGCTTGTTTCAATATTAGCATATTCAAATGTGCCTCGAATCCACTTAGGTACCATTACGGGTTGCAAATAAACTTTATCTAGTCCTAAACTTTCTAGTTCATTTTTTGACCATTCAATTGCTCTTTTTGAGTTTAAAGAACCAGACAACCTACCACCAATCTTATTTGACAAATGTTCTAGCCACTCATAACTTTTCCCTTCAGTCAAAGATTTCTTAAATAACATTTGAATATTGGCTTCAGCTTCAGACTGGGGTAGTAAAATTTTTGAGATACATAGAAAAAAAAATAGAAAAAAAATTGAATTATTTTGTAGCATATGTCTTTATGTTTTCAGTAGATATTGGATTATCGCCAAGAATCATCAATCTTTCAATAACATTTCGTAATTCACGAATATTTCCACTCCAAGGGTAATTTTCTAATGTATTTAACGCCTCTTTACTAATTTTCTTTCTGGACATACCTTGCTCCTTAGATATTTGTTCAATAAAATAGCTACATAAGTTTTTTATATCAGACTTCCTTTCAGTCAAAGTGGGAAGTTTTATTTCAATTACAGCCAACCTATGGAAAAGATCTTCTCTGAAATCATTTGATTCAATTAGTTTTTTGATTTTTTTATTAGTAGCAGCAATTATTCTAACATCTACTTCAATTTCTTTTTCACTACCTACTTTCTGAATTTTACCTTCTTGTAAAGCCCTTAAAACCTTTGCTTGCGCCTTTAGACTTAAATCACCAATTTCGTCCAAGAAAAGTGTTCCACCATTTGCTAACTCGAACTTACCCACCCTATCTTTAAATGCTGATGTAAAAGAACCTTTTACATGACCAAACAATTCACTTTCAATTAATTCGGATGGAATGGCTGCACAATTTAGTTCTATCAATGGTTTTTTGTTTCTCATACTTTTAAAATGTATTTGTTGAGCAACCATTTCTTTTCCTGTTCCATTTTCTCCAGTAATCAGTATTCTTGCATTAGTAGGCGAAACTTTTTCAATTAATTTTAAAACATTTTTGAATTTCGGTGAACTACCAATCATTTCGTGATTTTTAACAAGTTTTTTCTTCAACCTACTATTCTCGCTTTGTAGAGATTTAATTTTAAAAGCATTTCTTACAGAAATAAGTAACCTGTTTAAGTCAGGAGGTTTTTCAATAAAATCGTAAGCTCCCACTTTCATAGCATCAACTGCAGTTTCAATATTTCCATGGCCTGTTAACATAATAAATGGTGTCGCTAAATCCTTTTTAATGGAGAATTTAAGAACATCTAAACCGTCCTTTTTGGGCATTTTAATATCACACACTGCGAGATCAAATTTATCTTTTGATAATATATCAATTGCATCATTCCCGTCAATCGCCTCAAAAATTTCAAACTCCGGATTTTCATCAATTAAAATTCTTTTCAAAACTCTTCTAATTGGCTCCTCATCTTCAATGATCAAAATCTTTCTCATCAAATAAATTTATGAAAACATATCCTTTACTTTTTCAAAAAATGATTTGTCAGACTTTTCAGGTCTTGGTTCAAAATTTTCATCACCATTCATCTTTTGAAAAAATTGTTTTTGTTCTCTGTTCAAAACCTGAGGCGTCCATACATTTATATGAACTAAAAGATCACCTTTACTATAGGAATTTAAGTCAGGTAACCCCTTACCTCTAAGACGTAAAGTCTTTCCGGACTGAATCCCAGAATCTAATTTTATTCTAACCTTACCTTCAACAAGCTTAACCTCTTTAGAACAACCTAAAGTCGCTTCTGAGAGTGATACATATAAATCAAAGTGCAAATGACTTCCGTCTCTTATAAATTTATCATGTACCAATTCTTCAATCAATACAATTAAGTCACCTGCCATTCCATTGCCAAAAGACTCATTTCCTTTGCCAGACACTTTTAATTGCATACCTTCTTCAACTCCAGAAGGAATTTTAATACTTACAGTTTCTTCTGAAAAAATCATTCCATTTGAATCACTCCCTTTAGGTCTATCTTTAATTACCTGGCCTGTCCCATTACAATTAGAACATGTAGTTGTTGTTTGCATTCTACCCAAAATAGTATTAGCAACTCTTACAGTTTGACCACTTCCACCGCATACTGGACAGGTAGAAAAGTTTAAGCCCTCTGCTTTAATCTTTCTCTTAACTTTGACTTTTTTATCTACTCCATTAAAGATTTCGTCTAGTGATAATTTTACTCTAATTCTCAAATTTGCACCTTTGGACACTCCTCCGCTACTTCCACCAAAACCTTCAAAACCACCACCAAAAGTACCCCCAAAAATATCACCAAATTGACTAAAAATATCATCCATGCTCATACCTGAAGAGCCAAAACCCTGACCACCCTCAAATGCCTGGTGACCATATTGATCATACCTGGCTTTTTTGTTTGGATCGCCTAAAACTTCATATGCCTCTGCAGCTTTCTTAAAACTCAACTCAGCCTCACTATCACCTGGGTTTTTATCTGGATGATATTGTATAGCTTTTTTCCGGTATGCTTTCTTTATTTCAGCATCGGATGCACTCTTAGAAATACCTAAAATGTCATAATAATCTTCTTTCATAACATAATTATTGACCAACTACTACCTTAGGAAAACGTATAATTTTATCTCCCATTTTATACCCTTTTTCTATGATATCAATTATCTTCCCTGAATCCTTTTTCTCTGACTTTATTTGAGAAATGGCCTCATGCAAATCAGCATCAAAAGAGTCTCCCTTATTGACATCTAAGTCCAATAAACCATTTGTTTTTAAGATATCATTGAATTTGTTAAAAATCAGCTCTAAACCAACGAAGTCTCCAGAATTTTTCATTTTTTTAGATTCTTTAATCGCTCTTGTAAAATCATCTAATACAGGTAAAAGACTACTGATTACGTCCTGTCCTGCTGTTTTATATAGATCAATTCTTTCTTTGGTAGTTCTTTTTTTATAATTTTCAAATTCAGCAAAAAGTCTCAGATATTTATCTTCTTCTTCCTTTAATTCTTTCTTTAAATCATTAATTTGATTTTCAAACTTGTTATTATTTGTTTTTGGTTTTGATTGTTTTTTGTTGACGATTTTTTTTGCCACTTTTAATTTTTTTTTAATATAAATTCATCAAATTTTTTGCCAAATTATGAAAATTGTCAAATTGTCATCCCTAATCTTTAACTAAATTCAAAAAGGCTTCTTTTATCTTTGGAAATTTAAAACTAAAGCCAGAATTTAAAATTTTTTTTGAACTTACATATTGACTGTTAAATATTAAAACGCTCATTTTCCCAAAAAGTAGTCTAATAATAACCTTTGGTATAGGTATTGGTAATGACATTTTATTTAATGATTTTGCATAAAGCCTTATGAATTTTTTTTGTTTGATTGGATTTGGGCTCACAGCATTATAAACTCCAAACCATTTATTAAATATTGATTCCATTATCATATTTGATAAATCATATTCATGTATCCATGATTGGTATTGTTTACCATTGCCAATAGGAGCCACAATATTAAATTTTGTCGGTATTTGAAGTGTTTTTAAGATTCCTCCTTTCTTGCTTAAAACAAGACCAATTCTAAAAATGGTAATATCTATTCCAAGTTTTTTAAAATTTAGAAGTTCTTTTTCCCATTTTATAACAACTTTTTGCAAAAATGTTTTTCCCTTACATATTGATTCTTCATCATAAATTTTATCATATGAAGATTTATAAATCCCTATAGCAGATGCGCACACTATATGCTTTATTTCACATAAACTTCTGTGTTTCGATAGAGATTTAAAAAGAAGCTTAGTCGTTAATAATCTACTAGATAAAATATTTTTTTTTCTTTTTTTAGTCCATCTTTTAGAAATACTCTCTCCTGATAAGTGAACAATATGACTTACACCTTCAAAACATTTGTAATCAATTATCTGTTTGTCAATATCCCAAAAGAATCCATTCAGGTTTGATGATTTTTTTATTTTTATTTGATTGCGAGTTAGATAATTTACTGAATAACCTTTAGATAAAATTTCCTCTATAAGAAATGAACCAATATTACCAGTACCACCTGTTATCAAAAATTTCATCTTCAATTTTTTAAAACTTTATATTTACTAATATTTTACAGCCCTAATCATTTTTTTCTTTTTATTTGGCCCTGGTATTTTTTCAACGTCCATTTTCAAACCTTTAAGTAAATTATACAGGATATTCATGGATGAAAAGGTAACGAAAACTGAGAATTTATTCATTGAATTGATTATAGGGTTTATGATCTTCTTTGTCCACATTTCAGGCTGAACTCTGTGACAAAATGGATCAAAATAAATTATATCCGTATTAATTTCTATATTAAAATTTTGTAAAGCTGAATTGTTTTTAATTAATGTAAAATTTTTTGATAATTTGACTGGTGAATTCCACACTGAATGATGAATAAAACGAAATTTGTTATCATTATCATTCAAGTTTTTGTCATAATTCAACTGTTTGATTTCTGAAACTTTAAGCGGATGTGCTTCTATGGAGGAGTAAGTAAAGTTTATATTAGGCATAAAATTAGAATTTTTAAAAGTTAAAAATGCATTCAAACCTGTACCAAAACCAACCTCAAAAATATTACAGTATTTCTTATTTGGATTATTTTTTTTCCAGAAAAACAATCCATTTTTAATAAAAACGTGTTCCGACTCACTGATAGCACCATGCTTAGAATGATAATACTCATTAAAATCAGGTAAAAAAATTGTAGAGCTTCCATCGTCAGTAACATAAATCAATTTTTTAAAATTTTTCATTAATTAACTTTCAAAGTGTAAATTTATAGAGGTAAATTTTAAATTTAATACTAATTTAGCTCTTACATATTTATATGCGAACAGAAAAGACTTCCATTTCAAAATTAGATAGCACTGATTTTAATAATTTAAAATTCGGAGAAACTTTCACTGATCATATGTTTGTGTGTGATTACGAAGACGGAAAATGGGTTGATCCAAGAGTCGTACCATACAAACCAATCGAAATAGAACCATCTGCAAACGTCTTTCATTACGGTCAAGCTGTGTTTGAAGGCATGAAAGGATACAAAGACGATTTAGGAAAAATTTGGCTTTTTAGACCGACTGAAAATTACAAAAGGATATCTATTTCATCAGAAAGATTAGCTATGCCTGAACTTGGAGAAAGTCTTTTCTTGTCAGCTTTGAATGAATTATTAACCCTTGACTCTGATTGGGTAAAACCAGGCACTGGAAACTCAGTATATATAAGACCATTTGTTTTTGGAAGTGAACACTGTATTGCAGCCTCTCCTTCAAGGAAATATAAATTTATGATTATTCTATCTCCGGTTCAAAGTTATTACACTGGTTCACTTAAAGTTCTTGTAGCAGAAAAATATTCTAGAGCGGCTAATGGTGGTGTTGGATTTGCAAAAGCTGCAGGTAATTATGGTTCACAATTTTATCCAACAGGTTTAGCACAAAAACAAGGGTACGATCAAATTATATGGACTGACTCCAAAAATCATAAGTTTATAGAAGAAGCTGGAACAATGAACATATTTGTACGTATTGATGATACATTAATTACAGCTCCAACTACTGATACAATTCTTGACGGCATTACCAGAAAAAGCATTATTAAGATTGCTGAAGACAATGATATTAAGGTTGAGGTAAGGCCAATATCTATTGATGAGGTTATTGAAGCTCACTCAAACGAGAGACTCAAAGAAATTTTTGGTTCAGGAACTGCAGTTGTAGTTAGTGAAATTTCTAGTTTTGGATATAAAGGAAAAAATTATAACTTAAAAATTACTGAAAATAGTTACGCAACCACTCTAAAATCTACTATTACAAAAATTCAATACAATTTGATCCAAGACCCCTACGGTTGGCGATCAGAAGTGTCTGCCATTAAGGTTTAAGTATTCTTCTAATATCAGGCTTGAAATAATTAGGACCTTTCAGGACTTTTCCATCTTCCCTGTATATTGGCTTTCCATTTTTACCAAGTTTACTCATGTTTGAGTTTTGAATTTCTTGAAAAATTTCCTCAATTTTATCTTGGAGTCCGTGACTTATTATAGTACCACACAAAATATATAGCATATCCCCTAGAGCATCTGCAATTTCAACAAGATTATTTTCTTTTGTCGCTTTTAAATATTCTAAATTCTCCTCTTCCATTAATTTAAATCTTAATTCTTTGGTTTCTAATGGAATATTTGCCTTTGGTACATTTAAATAATTAATATTAAACTTCTTGTGAAACAACTTTACTGAATCAATCTCTTTTTTTATCATCAAAATATTTATTAGTTTCGAAATTAATTTGTAAAATAATCAATGTTTACTGCTGGTCAAATTGTTTTCGCTTTATTTTTTTTCATTTCATTTATAGTAATTATTTTTTTTTCTTATAAAAAGGATAGAAAAACTATAAATCTATTTTACAGAGATAGTTATAAAATTCTATTTGCTTTTATTCTTTTTTTCTTTCTACTATTTTGTATAAAGTATTTTTTAATAGGTTAATTTTGATTTAATTAAATGTAATTAATTTGGATCTAAAATCTTTAATTTTAGTTTTTTTTGGTGGAGGTATCGGGAGTTCAATTAGGTATTTGATCACAAAATATTCCAACAAAAATTTAATTTCTTTTCCGATAGGAACATCTATTTCAAACTTGATTGGATGTTTTATAATAGGATTATTAATTGCTTATTATGGTAAAAATGATATTCCTAAAAAGGATATATTCTTATTCGTATCTATTGGAATTTGTGGCGGTTTAACAACATTTTCAACATTTATATTAGATATCTTCTATATGTTCAAAAACGAAAACTTTCAAAACCTTATTACCTATTTTAGTGTAAATTTTTTTATTGGATTTTTTTTTATTTGTTTAGGTTTTTTGATTTTTAAATGATTTAAGTTTTTTTAAATAATTCTCAATTATAATATATAAAATTTAGGTATGTCCAAAAAAAAAATACCTTGAAATTATATACTTCATAATTCTTCATAATCTTTTTTTTTTTTTGGAGCATCATTTTTTTCGATTAATAGTTTTATACCATTAACTACTAAAACATAACAAAATGATTAATTTTCTATATTATAATTTCATTACTTTAGATGCTAATGCAGATTTTACAATTCTTTGGATTTTATTATCCGGTATATTAGTATTCTTTATGCAGGCTGGTTTTACATTAGTAGAGTCAGGTTTTACAAGATCTAAAAACGCAGTCAATATATCTATGAAAAATATTCTCGATATTTCAGTCGGGACTATATCATATTGGGCTATTGGTTATGGGCTAATGTATGGTGCATCCAATGGATATATTGCCACATCTGGAATCTTTTTCAATCCTGGAGACGGTGCTCACGATGTCTTCTTTCAAACAGTATTTTGTGCTACAGCTGCAACAATTGTGTCTGGAGCTATTGCTGGAAGAACTAAGTATACTACTTACGTATTTTTTACAGTTTTCCTAACTGCCCTTATATATCCAATTTCTGGAGGATGGCAATGGAATGGTGATGGCTGGTTGGCTAATTTAGGCTTCATTGATTTTGCTGGTTCCTCCATTGTCCACTCTGTTGGTGGTTGGGCAGCACTTGTTGGGGCTTGGATGGTAGGTCCAAGACTTGGAAAATATGTTGATGGAAAATCAAATGTTATTCCAGGACATAACCTTCTATTGGGTGCCCTTGGAGTATTCATATTATGGCTAGGTTGGTTCGGTTTTAACGGAGGTTCACAATTAGCATGGGGAGGGGATGATTCTATCGCTGCTTCTGCTGTTGTAATGGTTACCAATATTGCTGCTGCTGCAGGTGCAGTGGGTGCAATGGCAACTACATGGATTAAAGATGGAAAACCAAATCTAGGTATGACATTAAACGGTGCTATCGCTGGTCTCGTCTCAATTACTGCAGGCTGTGGTAATATGACTTTTGGTGGAGGCTTTATGGCTGGCTTAATTGGTGGGATTATCGTGGTTTTTTCGATTGAATTTATTGATAAAGTTTTAAAAATTGATGATGCTGTTGGTGCTGCTTCTGCTCATGGAGTTGCAGGTGCTTGGGGTACACTCGTAATTGGATTATGGGGTGTAGACGGAGATGCTGGTATCGGTCTTTTTAATGGTGGTGGAGCCACACAGTTTGGAATTCAAGCAATAGGTGTTTTAGCTTATGGTGCTTGGGCTTCTATTACGGCACTTATCGGATTTGGTATTTTAAAATCTGCAATTGGTTTGAGAGTTTCTGAAAAAGTTGAGATAAATGGTCTTGATGAAGAAGAACACGGAATCGGTGGATTTGAAGGTGGTGGATTCGAAGCCTGGGTCAAACAAAATAAAAAATAAAAATAACTAACTAATTAAAATAAATAAACATGAAAAATTTAAAATTTATAACTTACTTCTTTGCACTTGTGACTTGCTTTGCTCTTAGTGCACAAGAAGAAACAACTGAGGAAGAACCGTCATTTTCTGTTGCTGGATCAGTTGACACCTATTTTAGAAGTGCTGATTATGCCCCAGGTACGTCATTTGCCAATCTTCCTGGATTTGGACTTGGTATGGCTAATGTAATTTTATCGTACGAAGGGGAAAAAGTTGGGTTTGTTGCTGATTTTGTTTATGGGCCAAGAGGTACAGACGCAGTTTTTGCATCTAACGGATCATCAAATATTGTAAATCAATTATATGTATACATGAATGTTAGTGATAATATGACATTAACGTTAGGAAATTGGAATACGTTTTTGGGTTATGAGGTTATTTCACCTACAGGTAATTTTAATTATTCCACCTCTTATATGTTTTCTTATGGGCCTTTTTCTCACACAGGTATTAAAGCTGATTTTACCTTAAGTGAGAGTACTTCATTGATGCTTGGGGTTATGAATCAAACAGATTTTACTGAAGGTAATTTTGATAGCCTTGCAGATACATTTGATTCTCCTGCAAGTATTGGCTCTGAACCATTTGATAGTTACATGTTTGGAGCACAACTAGGAATATCTGGACAATATTTAAATTTGTTGGCTGGTGATGGCTACACTCAAATTGATTTCACAGGTGGTTTTGATTTGTCTGAGTCTTTTTTCTTAGGGATAAATGCTACATCAGCTGACATAGATGGTGTTGGAAAATTTTCTGGTGCGGCACTATATCCACAATTGGCCTTAAGTGATTCTTTTACTCTAGGTTTAAGAGGAGAAATATTTAATGATGATACGGGAATCTTAGATGATGTAGGTGGTACTGATCAAGACAACACTTCTTTCACAATCACTGGGAGTTTCACATCTGGTAATTTAACAATAAAACCTGAATTTAGAGTTGACTCTGGCTCTGCTGAATTCTATCAAAAATCTTTAACTGGAACAACAGATAATTTAGCCTCATTTGTTCTTGCGGCTATCTATGCATTTTAGTGTTTGATTAATTGTTTGGTTTCCCCTCCTTAGCATTCATTTTGTTTTGCTTTGGGGGGGTTTTATATTAAATAAATTTAAGGGAACCTTATAGTTTATTAACAATAATCTTTGGTTTAGTTAATATTTTATTAAACCAAAATATTGAAATATCATTCAATAATATTAGTTTCAGCCATAAATAAATTATATGAAAAAAATTGAAGCAATTATTAGAAAATCAAAATTTTCTCAAGTAAGAGACGCCCTTCATCAAGTAGATGTAAATTTTTTTAGCTACTGGGATGTAACTGGGATAGGAAATGAAAAACAAGGTCAAGTATATAGGGGAATAAGTTACTCAACCTCTGACATTCAAAGACGTTTTTTGTCTATCGTTGTAAATGACGATTATGTAGAGAAAACCATTAATGCAATTGTGAAATCTGGAGCTACAGATAAAATTGGAGATGGTAAAATATTTGTTCTTCCAATTGAAGATGCAATCAGAATTAGGACTGGGGAACATGGTGGTAAAACTTTAAATTAAAAAAAATGGAAAATACAGCTTTATTTACAGCAAATAATGTATGGATGATGATCTGTACAGGTTTAGTCTTTTTTATGCACTTAGGTTTCTCTTTTCTAGAAATTGGACTAACGAGACAAAAAAATACAGTAAACATCTTATTTAAAAACTTTTTTGTAATCACAATTGGTCTTCTATTGTATATGATAGGTGGTTTCAATCTGATGTATCCGGGATTTGAAGAAGGTTCTGCAGGTTTTTTTAAATTTGCAGGTTTTGGAATAGGTGCTCCCGAAGGTGGTATGACACCTGGATACGCCGATGGTGGATATACTTGGTGGACAGACTTCCTCTTTCAAGGGATGTTTGCAGCCACTGCAGCTACGATTGTTTCAGGTGCAGTAGCAGAAAGGATAAAACTAAATGCATTTATGATATTTACTATTTTATATGTTGGATTAGTTTACCCAATTATAGGATCTTGGAAGTGGGGAGGTGGATTTTTAGATGCCCTTGGATTTTATGATTTTGCCGGTTCAACTCTTGTTCATTCTGTCGGTGGATGGGGTGCACTTGTTGTAATTTATTTTTTAGGTGCCAGAATTGGTAAATTTGATGAAGATGGTAAACCTAGAGCTATTCCTGGTCACAATCTTCCACTTTCAGCCGCAGGAGTTTTAATTCTTTGGCTCGGATGGTTTGGATTCAATGGTGGTTCTGTTCTTTCAGCAGATCCCGAATTAACATCTCTTACCCTAGTTACAACTTGTATTGCTGCAGCTGCAGGCGGTGTTTCTGCTGCCATTTTTTCAAATATACTCTACAAAACATATGATTTAACTATGTTTATGAACGGAGTCTTAGGAGGGTTAGTTGGTATTACTGCCGGGGCGGATCAAATGAGTCCAACAGATGCAGCTTTAATTGGAATTATCGCCGGTATAATACTCCCACTCGGGGTATCTCTAATAGACAAACTTAAATTAGACGATCCTGTTGGTGCAGTTGCTGTTCATTTAATATGTGGAATATGGGGAACATTAGCCGTTGGTATTTTTGGTGCAATGGCCAGTGTAGACCAATTTATAAATCAGTTAATTGGTGTTGGAGTTGTTGGAGTATTTAGTGTGGTCTGTGCAAGTGTTATTATATTAGCTATAAGAGCATTAGTTGGTATTAGAGTTAGTGAAGAAGAGGAACTTAAAGGTTTAGATATTTCTGAACACTCAATGGACGCCTACGCTGACTTTAGCACCAATAAAAATTAAATTTAATTACTCTTTTAAAAGGTTATTATAATTAGAGATTTTAATTTAAAATTAATCCCCTCCTAAAAATTTTATATGTTGGAGGGGTTTTTTTTATATAATACTTTTTTCTTTTAGAATCAATTCCATTTCACTTTGAAGCTTCCTTGCTTGAAAACCAGCTCTATCCGCAAAATCTTCTTTTTTTGATGCATAAATAATAGATCTTGAAGAGTTAACTAAAATTCCAATATTCTTATTCATCCCAAAAAGTGAAACTTCTTTTAGACTTCCCCCTTGTGAGCCTACCCCTGGTATAAGAAGGAAAGCGTCAGGTGTTAATTTTCTAATCTCTTCTATATAACTAGCTTTAGTTGCGCCCACGACATACATAATATTTTTATTACCGTTCCATTTTTTAGATTCAACTATTACGTGTTCATAAACTTTTTTACCTTCTGATGATATAAACTGAAAATCCTCAGCTCCAGAATTTGAGGTAAGTGCTAATATAATTGTATGCCGATCTTTAAAAGTCAAAAAAGGTTCAATAGAATCTCTACCCATGTAAGGAGAAACAGTAATTGAATCAAAACCAAATTTTTCAAAAAATGCTTTGGCATATCTATTTGAAGAATTTCCTATGTCTCCCCTTTTGGCATCGGCAATGGTAAAAATATCGGGATATTGCTTATTAACATATTTAATGAGCCTCTCCAGTGAAACTAAACCGTCAATACCATAAGCTTCAAAAAAAGCAATATTGAATTTAAATGCAACTGCGAATTTTACAGTAGAGTCAATTATTGATTTTGAGAAAGTGTATATGGGATCTTTTTGATTTCTAATATGTACTGGAACCTTGTCTAAATCGGGGTCTATACCAACACATAAGTATGATTTTTTTAATTTGATTTGCTCAATTAGACTACTTAGTTTCATGTTTTAAAAACCTCTCCGGCTTTTTTAAGTTTTTCAGTATTTTGGTATAGTTTTAATTCCTCAATAAGTTTATCTATTCCACCATTTACTATATTTTGTAAATCATATAGAGTAAGACCTATTCTGTGATCTGTTACTCTTCCTTGTGGATAGTTGTATGTTCTGATTTTAGCTGATCTATCACCTGATGAAACAAGACTATTTCTTTTTTCAGAATCAGCTTCCATTTTTTTAGAAAGTTCTAATTCGTAAAGTCTTGATCTTAAAACTTTAAGTGCCTTTTCTTTGTTCTTGTGCTGTGATTTTTGATCTTGACATTGGGCTATTATGCCTGTAGGTTCATGGGTTAATCGAACTGCGGAATATGTTGTGTTTACCGATTGTCCTCCAGGTCCAGAGGAACAGAAGTAATCAACTCTAACTTCATTCATGTCTATTTGTATATCAAACTCCTCCGCTTCGGGAAGTACCATTACTGTTGCGGCTGAGGTATGAACTCTACCTTGAGTCTCAGTCTGAGGAACACGTTGAACTCTATGAACACCAGATTCAAATTTCAAAAAACTATAAACATCCTCACCAGCAATTTCAAATATAATCTCCTTAAATCCTCCAGCTGTACCTTCACTTATGTCAACAGTGCTAGCGGTCCATCCTCTATCTAAACAATATTTAGTATACATTCTAAATAAATCCCCTGCAAAAATGCTGGCCTCGTCTCCACCAGTACCAGCTCTTATTTCAACTACAACATTTTTAGAATCATCGGGATCTTTAGGTATAAGAAGAACTTTTAATTCATCTTCTAGCTTTGGTATTATATTACGGGATTCTTCAAGTTGCTTCTTGGCCATATCCTGAATTTCAGGATCTGATTCATCTTTTATTAAATCTAGCGCCTCTGACTCATTTGAAAGAGTTGTTTCATAAATCTTAAACTTTTCAATTAGTTTATTTAACTCTTTATATTCTTTACTTAAGTCAATATATTTTTTTCTATCGGAAACAATATCTGGGCTTGAAATAAGCTCCGAAACTTCCTTAAATCTGTTTTTAATTACAGCGAATTTATCGAGCATTTAATTTAGATTTTATAAATGCAAATTTACTTATTAATTCTAATTATCACTTCTATTGAAAAGTAATTGATATTTAATCAAAACTTCTTTTTCAATACTTCTTAACATAAAAGTTGGCAATTTAACATCGTGATCCACAAGTGAGACATTAAATTCTCCACTTAAAATTAATTTTTTGTTTGTTTTTTTTATTTCAGAATTTATATTTAAATCTGTTGAAATCCCATGGAAATTTAGGTTACCTGAAAATGAAATTTCATCTTTATCTAGAGAAATTTTATTAGAGTAATATTCAATTTTAGGAAAGTTGATAACCTCCAAAATTTCCATCATATTTGAATCTCTATTTCCATTTCCACTATCAAAATCCTTTACAAACATTGCTATAGCTATTTGTTCAAAATTCTCTTCTTCAATGTTTTCTATAATAACACCTCTAATCTTTTCGTTTTTACCTGACCAACTGTGGAGGAAATGTTTTCCGTCATAACTTATAAATGAGTCCTTAATATCTAAAGACCATTTGATAGACTGGGAAAAAAATTGATTTGTAATGAAAAAAAAAGGGAAAAATAAAAGGTATCTAGTCATTTATTTGAATTTAAAAACCACAACAGCAGCAAAATAGCTGGCAAAAGTTGTATAGGCTGAATATTTGTGAAAATCTGTGTTTTTTTTTGAAAAATAATTTGTGGCAACCATACCTGAGAAGTGAATGGTTGCTAATATCTTGTGAGCTTTAATAGAATTAAATCCTTCGACTTTTTTGTTCACCAAAGGAGGTGGTGCAAATAAAGATAAACCCGCTCCAGTAAAATAAGAAGCTGTAACAATATTACCTACTGTTTTATGGGTATTGTAAAGATCTCTTTCCCAGTTGTTGTAAAGTTTACCCCCTAATATACCTTGGGCAATCATCCCTGCAAGGGTTAAGTAACCTATTATTTGGTGTGATTTTAGCATTACTTTTCTGATTTTTAATTCTTTTGTTCTTTGTTCTTTGTTGAGCCTTGATATTCCAGTTTTTCTAAATATTCCTTTTTCACCCCACAAAATAGATTGAGTAAAGACCATTCTTTCTGGTAATAATTTTTCATTCTCTTTGACATCTTTTTCATCAAAAAGAGAATTTAAAAGAGTCTTATTTTCTTGACCGTAAACGATAGAAAAAATGAAAAACATAAAAAATGTAGCTTTTATATGCACTTTTAATTACTAATTTTAATGGTTATATATAAATTGACCTACAGAACTTTTTACTGTGAGTTTTTTATGATTTGAACTTTCAACCCTCCCTATGATTTGAGCATCAATATTAAAAGATTTTGAAATTTCAATTATTTCATTTGCATAATACTTATCAGTATATATTTCTAATCTGTGGCCCATATTAAAAACTTTGTACATTTCTTTCCAATCGCTTATTGACTCATTTTGAATTAATTTAAATAAAGGAGGAATAGGAAACAAATTATCCTTTATGACGTGGAGTTTATCAATAAAGTGTAAGATTTTAGTTTGACCACCACCCGTACAATGAACCATTCCGTTGATTTTAGATCTATCAATTTCA
Source organism: Flavobacteriales bacterium (assembly GCA_042090925.1). Classification (GTDB taxonomy): domain Bacteria; phylum Bacteroidota; class Bacteroidia; order Flavobacteriales; family Flavobacteriaceae; genus TMED96. The sequence continues at coordinate 7,741 of JBELIL010000011.1, read as the reverse complement.
GAAAAAATCTTTTTTACAACAGGGGAATATGTTCTAGTTGGAGATAAAACTAAATTTCCTATATCTAAAGGAAGACCATCTATTTTATCTAGTAGTTTTTTACTGCCAGAATATATTAGGTTTTTAGAAATGTTATTATCATAAGTTTCGGGAAATTTTTTTCCAATGGAGGAATCAAAAACGTCATGTCTGGCTGAAGTTAAACCATTACTGCCAATACCACTATTGTATTTATTTTCATAAATACTTTTTCCAAATGAAGCTAAACCAACAATGACATTACCATCGCAAATATTTGCGTTGTCAATTATTTCAGATTTTTTTAATCTTGCAACCACAGTTGAGTCAACAATAATTGTTTTTACAAGGTCTCCAACATCGGCAGTTTCTCCTCCTGTACTATAAATATTGACTCCATATTCTTTAAATTCTTTTATTAGCTGCTCAGTCCCATTTATAATAGATGAGATCACATCACCAGATATTAGTTTTTTATTTCTGCCAATTGTTGAGGAATACATTATATTATCGGTAGCTCCGACACACAAAAGATCATCAATGTTCATGACTAAAGCGTCTTGGGCAATTCCTTTCCAAACATCCAAGCTCCCTGTTTCTTTCCAATAAGCATAAGCCAGTGAAGATTTTGTACCCGCACCATCTGAATGCATTACAAGGCAATGATCCTTGCTATTTGATAGATAGTCAGGAACAACTTTACAAAATGCACTGGGAAATATACCTTTATCAATTTTTTTTATAGAATCATGGACATCGGTTTTATCAGCTGAAACACCTCTAGATTCATATCTGCTTTTTATCATTTTATATTTATCAGACTTTTGTCTAAAAGTATGGCATTTTTTTTAATTTTTTTTTTAGCATAAAAACAAAATTTAATCTTAATCGTTAATATAATTTTAATAATTATCTCCAATTTTTAAAAGATTCGTAAATAATTAATCATGTTGATATCTATAGTCGTTATTAGCAGCAACTTGGGTGTCAAAATTATACATTTAGAGATTAAAAAATTAAACTTATGAGTAAAACAAAATTAGAATATATATGGTTGGATGGTTATAAACCTACTGCTAACCTGAGAAGTAAAACAAAAATAGTTGATAAATTTGGAGGAAAATTAGCAGACTGCCCAATGTGGTCATTTGACGGAAGTTCCACTCAACAAGCTGAGGGAGGTTCTTCTGATTGTCTTCTTAAACCTGTTGCCGTTTATCCCGACCCAGTTAGAAAAAATGCTTATTTAGTCATGACTGAAGTACTAAATGCTGACGGAAGCCCCCACGAATCGAATGGTAGAGCAACCATCAATGATGATGACAACGATTTTTGGTTTGGTTTTGAACAAGAATATTTCTTGTGGGATCCTGAAACTAATCTTCCACTCGGATTTCCTAAAGATCAGACGCCACAAGGGCAATTTTATTGTTCTGTTGGAGGAAAAAATACTTTTGGAAGAGATGTAATGGATGAGCATCTTGATATCTGTCTAGAAGCAGGAATTAATGTTGAAGGAACTAATGCAGAAGTCGCTGCTGGGCAGTGGGAATTCCAAACTTTTGCGAAAGGAGCAAAACAAGCAGGTGATGAAATGTGGGTTGCAAGATACTTACTTGAAAGAACAGCCGAAAGTTACGGTCTAGGAATAGAATATCATCCAAAGCCTCTTGGTGCAACTGATTGGAATGGCTCAGGAATGCATGCAAATTTTTCTAATACCGTTTTAAGAACATGCGGTGATAAGAAAACCTATGAAAAAATATGTGAAGCATTCAGACCGGTTGTAAAAGAACATATTGATGTCTACGGAGCTGATAACGACCAGCGTCTTACAGGAGAGCACGAAACTCAATCTATAAATGAGTTCAGTTTTGGTGTTTCCGATAGAGGTGCTTCAATTCGAATTCCTATTATGACTGTTGAAAACGGATGGAAAGGTTGGTTGGAAGACAGAAGACCTGCCTCAAACGGTGATCCTTATAAAATTGCAGGAAGAATAATCAAAACAGTGAAAGGAGCTATTTGATTACCCTATAGTACTATCTAAACAAGCATCCTCTCTTCGGGATGCTTTTTTTTATTTTGTTTACATTTACAAAAATGATAAGAGATTTATCTACTTCCTTAATAAAAATATTTTTGGTCTTGACCCTTTTTACCAATTGTTCTGGTGGTGACGATGATGGCGATTTAAAAGGCTATTTGCAAGAAGAGAATACAGTACCTGACTACGATAATGATCCAATTTATAGCAAAGCAAATCCAAAAAATCTTCCAACTTTTTGGGATATTTTTGTTGAGTCAGCTGCTCTTTACGGTAAAGATTTGTCAAATATTACCGATGTTGAATTTATTTCAGAAGCAGATTTAGCTGGTGGAACAGCAGCTCGTGCGTTGGGGTCTTGTCATGATTATGTTAAAATACAGGTTGATGAAACTGTTTTTCGAAATTTGACTTTGGGAGAGCAACTTTTTCTTATGTACCATGAGTTTGGACATGATGTATTTAACGCATCTCACGATGGAGGAGGGTTAATGGCTCCCAATGTCCGTTCTGTAGAATATACTTTATTTCAAAGAGAAGTTGAAGATTTTTTTACAGGAGTTGATTATATTGAGTGGACCGACGAAGAATGTGATATAATAAGAGAACTATTAAAAACCGAAACACAATAATTAACTTAAATTATTATGAAAAGTAAATATAAAAGAAGAGAGTTTTTAGAAAATGTGTGTCCAACTGTAGCCCTTGCAATGTTTGGTGTAAGCTTGATTGAAGCTTGTTCAAAAGGCGATGATGACAGTTACAGTGGAAGTTCAGATACAGTTATAACAGGAGTGACTGTGACAGGTAACGTTGTTTCCATTGATTTAGATGATCCTTCATTTAGTATACTTCAATCTAGAGGCTGGATGAATTTTACTCAACAGAATATGTTACTTTTAAAACTCAGTGATACCTCTTACAGAGCATTTACAAACAGTTGTCCACACGCTGGTTCAAGAAATGCTTGGTCATATAACAATAACCAAGAAAGATTTGTTTGTTCTAGCCACAGTAATTCGTATCCATCCGATTGTACAACACCTGGAACAACCGATGATGTTTTAGAATGTTATGAAACAAATTTGATGGGTTCAACCTTAAGTGTTACGAAATCATAAATATAAAACACATATCAAAGCTCATATTAATCTTGAGCTTTATATATTCCTGCAACTCATTAAACAACAATAAATGCACAAGCATTTATCTGATCAGGCATTCAGAGAAAATTAGAATCGACCAAAATGAAAAGGATCCACTGTTAAATGAAATAGGAATTTTAAGGGCAAAAAAGTGGTCTGAAATATTTAAAAATATTAAGCTCGATAAAATTCTGTCAACAAACTACAAGAGAACAATATCAACTGCTATTCCTACTTCGGAGGAAAAAAAAATAAAAATTGACTTATATAACCCAGAAGATATAAGCTACGAAACCTTCTTGAAAGAAAACAAAGGAAAGAATATTCTAATCGTAGGACATAGTAACACTATTCCAGGAACAACCAATGTGCTAATTAAAAGTAATTTTTATAATCAAATAGAGGACAATAATAATAGCAATCTTTATTATGTAAATATTTGCAATGGAATAATTAGCCATGAATTACTTTACTACCCTTTGGAAAGAGAAAAAAGCAAAGATTCCATTTAAAAAGAAGTTTATATTTTTATTTACTCTCTAATGATAAATGTATCAAAATATAAAAATATAGTTTTAGACTTTGACGGTGTAATACTAGACGCGAATAAAGAGAGAAAATTAAATATGAAACTTGTTTTAGATGAAAACCTAAATCAAGAATTATCTAATCTTACTTTTGACTATTTTTCCAAAAATCCAGGTATTTCAAGAAATATTTTACTTGGTAAATTTATTAAAGATGAACTTATCTTAAAAAAAGTATTAAAGCAGTACTATACATTAAACCTTTCTACTCTTCATAATTGCAATCTTGTAAAAGGAGTTGAAGAATTTATTATAAAATTTTATAAGTCAAAAAAGATTTTTGTTCTAACAGGTGCTGACGAAGAGGAAGTGAAAAATTTAGTTAAAAAGAAAAAATTAAATAAATACATTTTCTATCTGGGGGGAGGACCAAAATCAAAAATCCAGCACTTAAAAGAATTACAACTTAAAAAACAGACTATTTTCTTTGGAGATAGTAGATACGACAATTTTACAGCCAGTGAATATAAATTTGATTTCGTTTTTGTTAGTGGTTATACAGATACAAAAGAGGAAAATCTTGAATACAATCGCATTGGAAAGATAAATGACTTTAGTGAACTAGTTTAATAAGTCAAATACAACCATCCCTTTTTAATCTTTCCTGTTTCTCGTACCTCAACAAGATAATAATACGATCCTGCGGGTAGTAATTCTCCTGTCTCTTGATAGGTTCCTGCCCAATCGTTCTGGTAATTTCTTTTACTAAATACCAATTGACCATTTCGGTTGTATACTTTAACCGATGAGGTGCCGTACTGTTCTATATGTTTTACCTTCCATGTAGCCTCTGGACCATTAACACCAGGTGTTAAAAGTGGTGATACGTAAACCTCATCGTCATCTGGATCTTGACAACTAGCAATACCATCGCTATCTCTATCTAGTGGTTTACTAAACGGATTTAATGGATCTGTGCCACATTTAAGTTCAATTTCATCTGACCATCCATCTCCGTCGTCATCGGCATCAATACAGTCTGGTTCTCCATCTCCGTCTGTATCTAGCGGCGTACTGGAGGCATCAAGCGGGTCAGAACCGCAATCAAGCTCTAATTGATCTAAAAAGCCGTCTTCATCATCGTCAGTGTCGATACAGTTAGGAATCTTGTCATTATCGGTGTCTATTGGAACACTTAGCACGTCCAGTGGGTCTGTACCGCAGGCTATTTCATCTACATCTAAGTAGCCATCTCCATCGTCGTCGTCATCTTCACAGTTGGCAAGCTGATCCTGATCGGTATCGGGAAGGGTACTTGAAGCATCAAGTGGATTAGAACCACATTCTATTTCAAGAACATCAGACCACCCATCGTTATCGTCATCGGGATCTGTACAGTCTGGATTTCCATCTCCATCGGTATCCAGTGGTCTACTGTTTACATCAAGTGGATCACTACCACATTCGATTTCGGTCTGATCAGAAAAGCCATCGTTATCGTCATCTGAGTCGCAAGCATCCCCTATTCCGTCAAAGTCGGTATCAAGCTGGTCTGGGTTGGAAATGTCTGGACAATTGTCAAAATTAGATACTACTGCTACTCCATCTCCGTCATTGTCGGTTTCTAAAACTGTAAAGGAAGCTGAGGCTATTCCTTGATAATATTTTCTTACTCCATCTTGGAATGCTGTGATGGTGACCTGTCCTGGTCCTTTAATTGAAATTTTATTTCCAATCACCTCAGCTACCGAAGGATTGCTACTTACGTATCTAATTACGCCAGGTCTATTGGATGCAGGTCCAGTTATAACAAAATCAGGATCGTCATACATCTTATCTGGTATACTGAATGAGGATAGTGTACTAATACCTGGTAAAACCCTAAATATAAATCTCATAGTAGGGGCCTGGTTATATTGTGCATCACCAAGTTGATCAGCATCAACAGTTACAGTTCCTATATCACTTATACTTAATACATTTGAACTAAGCGAAGCCGCAGCTTGAGAAGATGGATTTAGAGCGTAACTTGTAGGGAGACCTGAATCCGAGGAAGCATTTAGCGTGTAGGTCAGGTTTTCTGTATAGTTCAAATAGATAATTGGTGAAGATGGAGGCGATATATTTTGATTTAATTTTATCACATCCATTACTAAAGTTATCGATACAGTATTGTAGTTTGGATGATCTACTAGTTTAGTGTAAAAGGTGAGGGTTACCAAACCAGCTGCAGCAATATTACTTAAATTAATGAGATTTTGTGTACCTGTAATAGATGCCGCCGAACCCGGTGACATATCAATATAAACCGGTGCTCCAGATGTGGAGGTAGCTGTAACAGAAAATGTAGTAAAATCTTTTAAAGCTTTACTTGAAGGTAAATTCTGAACATATATTGCCTGTAAAGCACTAAAAATGTCTAATGTTGTAGTTACAGTGGTAGCCTGATAATTCCCATCTGAAGGTAAAGTAGCTGTTAAAATCACATTACCCACCTTTAAAACATTAACTTCACCGGAAGAGGAATTAATCGATGCGATTAAAGGACCTGAAGATGAGTAGGATATAGTCCCTGTATAGTCCCCATTTGTAGTTGGACTATTTACATTAAAGGGAGCATCTCCATATACAGCTGTGTAAGGAGGTGTCCATGATACAGATTGCATGGCCTTATTTATAGTAATAGTAAAGGTTACCGTTTTTGAGTTATAATTTATATCCTGGGCTTGCGTTGCTGATACAATGGTAGAGCCAGCACCAATAATGGATACATTCCCAGTATTGGTTATAGATACAACCCCAGAGGATAAAGTTGAAAAGGTAAATGAAGCGGTGCTACTAGAGGCAAGAGATATCGTAAAATCTGGATCTGTGAAAAGTTTTGTAATATCGGGTGCTGAAATTATAGGATCAGCTTTATTAACTGTTATTGTAAAGGATACTGTTTTTGAGGAATATTGACCAGCGCTTTGCTGTGTAATTGAAACTACCGTTGAGCCAACAGCTAAAATCGATACACTATCGCCGGAAATAGAAACAATTCCAGGAGTTAAAGCGGAGTAACTAAAACTACCTGTACTATTGGATGAGAGACTTAGTAAAAAGTCAGGATCCCCAATTTTTTTTACAACGTTTGAAGCAGTAATTGTTGGTAGTTTGAAAATTTCGAAAGTGAGACTGTCAACCCCGGTTTCATCTCCATCTATAATCCCAGTGGATGGATCGTAAGTGTATCCACCATTTACACAAGTACCTGTAACAGTGAAAGTATATTGATTTGGTGTAAGGGAGGTTGGATCTAGTAAAAATGTCCAAATTTTAGGATCTCCGGTTGAGGTAAGATTTAAGTAAGCACCTCCATTTAAACTATACTGGGGACTGTTATTCATATCCTTGTTAAAAGTAGCTGTAATAATCGCAGTCTCTGTATCGGTTAATTTGTTATCACCATCTGAGTCAGTTAAAATGACCCGAGCACCACAAGGTTCTCCCCATCTAGGTAGATATTCTGCTCTAATACTTCCACCAGCATTAAAAGATGCGATTTTACTTGGATTAGTAACGTGTTTTACACACCATGTTGAGATATCTCTGTCAAATCTCATAACAACACCATCTTCCCGAAACATCCATTGAAATTTTACGGCACTTGTTACATCCCACTCTCCTATATCTTGATTGAAACTACCCGCATTCTGAAAAGTTCCAAAAAATTCTCTTACGTTAGATGTATTCCAAGAGTTTAATGGTCTTCCAGAAAAACCGGCTGGTTCACCATTGTTAAACGCAACTGCACCATTAAACATGCCGTTCATAGCGGTTACATTAGAAACATCAAAATTGGTAATATCTTGATCAAAAACTGTAGCAAGTTGAAACATATTAAACATAGTAGTTACATTTGCTGTATCCCAATTTAACGGATTGTTAGAATCACCTGGAACATCCCCATTATTAAAAACTGATGCACCAGAAAACATTTCCCTCCTAGTCGTAACGTTTCC
>JBELIL010000105.1:0-4976 GCA_042090925.1 Flavobacteriales bacterium | reverse complement strand
GCAAAAAAAATCGGGTAGATTGTAACGAAATAAATCCACCACTCGAAATTCCCTGCACAAAAGAATACAGACCAGTTTGTGGTTGCAATGACAAAACGTACTCTAATCCTTGCGTTGCTTCCTCTTTCGGAATTTCTGAATTTACTTATGGTGAGTGTAAATAAAAAAGGTCTAGAAAAACTAGACCTTTTACTTGAGGTAACTATTAAAAATTCATATTATCTAACGCTTTTCACAAGCCTCATAATGTGAGCTCTTTTAAGATCTCTAATTTCGTCCATAGCCTGTAAGTTCTTTACTTGGTCATCTCCAAGCGGACTTGTTTGATCTATATTATTATATACAGTTTCTAAATCATCATAAAAATCAGCAGTTATATAATTAAACCCTTGCTCGGAACCATAATGATTTAATACCTTATGTAATCCCCAGCCTTTTCTTAAACCCGCCTCTTTGTGAGCTGGCATAAAAGTTTCTAGTTCCATTTTTTCATACTCAGCAGCCTTGTATGGCTTTACATCCATATAATTAAGAACCACAACGGGTGGAGGTGTTCCATTTGCTTGAGGGCCATAACCTCCTTTTAGTGATACTAAAACCTGATAATTTCGAACATAATTTCTACTAGTCTGAATCTGAGCACCTCTCCAATCGCCGGCAGAAATTCCCTCAAGTTTGTCAATAGAAGGGTTATTTCCTCCTGATAAACTAGTTGTAAGGTGAGAATATACAAAGGTAGTAGTCATGTCATTAGCAGCAGGATTTACTATTTGCCACATATCCCATCCTACAATGTCACCGTTCTTAATTCTTTCCTTGTGGTATTTCGAGAAAAATTTTTCTTCAAGTTCCAAATGTTTTTCCACATTTTCATTTTTTACCTTTCCATACCAAAGGTTTACATATAATTTGTCTTGTGCATTGATTGAAACGACAAAACAAAATGTTATAATAAGTAATAAATAGTTTTTCATTATTTAGATATTTAATTGGTTAAAATTTAATTTTTTGATAAGTTGACCCAAACTCCCGCAACAACCATAACCGCAAAAGTTATTATAAAAACAAGTGCTGCTGGCTCAGGTATAAATGCTGGAGGCCAACCATCGGCTACTGAATATCCAGTAAAATCAATAAAGCTCTTGGTTACTTCAGATAATTCTGCACCATTGGATAATAATTCGGACAACCTATATGATTGTGCAAGTTGAGAATTATACAAATAAGAAAATACATTGTAACCAAAAAACACAGTACAAAGTCCAAAAATTGTTACAAGCACCTTTCCAAAGGTGTTCGCATTGTTTTCTCTTTGGAATCTAACGAGTCTAAATGTTATAAAAATTAGTACAGCAAAGGTCAAACAGTAAATAGCATTTGCAACAAATGCTAATTGATAGTAGTTTAAAATTTCTAATTCGTTCATAGTTTTTAATTTAATTATTCTTTGTTTAAAAATATAAATTTCCTGAAAACCACTGCGTGGGATAAATCACGCATTTTCATAAACTTTTTACCAACTGGGTCAAGAGCATAATCAAATGATGGTCCAGAACTTGACTTTAAAAAATCTTCATACGAATCAAACCAGTCAACTGTAAAGTGAGACCAAGAAACTTCAGTACCTGGATTATCAATACGCTTAGCCAAAGACCATCCCTTTCTTAATGAATTTGAAGGTATACTTTTAGTATTAGCTACTTCTAAGTTTTCGTATGATTTACTATACCCATATTTAGCCTTCATAAAATTGCATACTGCTATATCTGGATAAGTTGTCACACCTTTTTGAAGGACTTCAGCAACATTTTTTACTTGAGTTGTAAAAACAATTTTTCTATTTTCAGAATTTTTTTCTCCCCATTCTTCTAATTCTTCCTCAGTTAGATCCGGAAACAATTCAGTCCATTTAGGAGCCTCAAAATCCTCATCTGAATTTTCTAAATCATATACTGTAACAGCCAAGTGAGTATAGGGGAACTGTGGGCCATTTACCACTTTCCAAACATGCCACCCTAGAACTTGACCTGCATCAATATAAGCTTGATTTACTTTTTGAAATTTGGATTTTAAATTTCGGTCATATGCTCCTACATCTTCAGCTTTTACAAAAGAAAAATCGAAGACAATATTTTGCCCATAAGCGGTAGTTATAAATATAAAAGACAGGAAAAATATAAGTTTTTTCATAGTTAAATTCTTTTTGATCATGTTAAATCTATTAAAATTAGTTTTAATTTAAAAGTAAAATAGTTATTAAAATGTTATTTAATAATTGATATACCACATAATTTTTGCGCCTATACCCCTTCTTGATAGACCTAATTCGTATCCCAATCTTCCAAACCTGTAAAAGGCAGCAATTTTATAATTAAACAAAGTTGATTTTTTATTTCTATCGATAAAAAATTCTACTGGGTCCTTAAGTATTGGAGTACTGTAAGAAGCAAATCTTTTTAAACTTTCTAGCCCTATAGAGCCTATCAGATTAAATTTTTGACCAATTGTGCGTCCAAGTCTTAAAGAAATTATATTGTGATTGTATATGTAACCTTGCAAAACACTAAATTGATTATTGTTAGCGGTTGGTTCTTCATTTAACTTTGGAAGGTTTGTAATATATTCAATACCAATTAGTAAATCTTTATCTTTTAAAAGGTAGTCAGCAGATAAAACAATAGAACCACTTTTTACTTCATTTTTTGTAAGCGTATTGTATTGGTAACCAAATCCAAAAATCAAATCAGGCAATCTAGCCGATCTAGCAAAGGGATCATGATTTTTTTGGCCATTTAAATTAAAAAAACAAATAAGTCCAAAAAGAACTGATTTAATAATTTCTTTGGGGCTTAACATATAGAAAAAATATTTGCAAATATACATTTAGAGAAATTAAAATAATATCAAATTTTAGGTTAAACTAATTTTAGAAAAAATTGCCCATATTTTAAATAAAACATAACTTTAAACAAAAAAATAAATGGGTGTTGGAGGTATTGTATTAGGTTCTTTTTTTCTTTGTATTGCATTATTTATACTGGCAGAAATTAAAGAAAGATTTTTCTAAATAAATCTAATTTTTTTTAGTTTACTTGTGACCCAAACATTTAAGATTAGTAATTTATGGATTGGTATTTTAAAAATAGATGGTGGATATGGTCAGTTACCGGAGTTTACCTTGCTTATAGAATTTTAATTTCAATTTATTTTTAAGAAATCAATAATTAAGAACATAATGTTTTGAATAAACTTATCTTTTTCCTTATATCAGCACACCTCGTATACTGTCAAATTAATCCCTTAGATGTTGAAATAGTAAGGGATAAATTTGGAGTACCTCATATTTTTGGTAAAACCGATGCAGATGTAGCTTACGGCCTTGCTTGGGCTAATGCAGAAGATGATTTTGAAACTATTCAAAGTGTCTATCTTGCTGGTAGTTCTATTTTAAGTAAAAGATTAGGAAACAAAGGAATCGGAGCAGATTTTTTAAGTCAATTTATTGGCTCCAGCGAACTATTCGATTCACTATATGAAAAAAAAATTAGCCCAGAATATAAAAAGATAATTCAGGCCTATGCAAATGGGCTTAATAGCTATGCGAAAAAATATCCTGAAGAAATTTTAATCAGCGAACTTTTCCCAATTACACCCAAAAAGATGATGCTTTACGCACAACTTCAATTATTTATTTCTTCCAGAGGGGACTATTGGATAAAGAAAATATTGGATGGGGATATTCGATACGAGGTAAACTTTTCAAACGATCGTGGTTCAAATGCGTTTGCATTTAATAGTTCAAAAACAGAAGACGGAAAGACTTATTTAGCAATAAATACTCACCAACCACTGGAGGGACCGGTATCATGGTATGAAGCTCACTTGTGCAGTAAAGAAGGGACAAATATTATTGGTGCATTGTTCCCAGGTTCACCTAATATTTTGATCGGTGCAAACAAATATTTAGGTTGGGCTCATACTGTAAATTATCCAGATAAAACTGACGTTTTTAAATTAGAGATGGTAGACAAAAAAAAGGGATACTACAAATTTGATAACGAAGTTTTAAAACTAAATACCTACAAAGCAAAACTTAATTATAAATTACTTGGTCTTTTTAATATTAAAATAAATAAGAAGTTTTACAAGAGTATATACGGACCTACATTAAAAAATAAGTATGGATATTACTCCATTAGAACACCATCTTTATTCAACATAGGAGCACTAGAACAGTGGTGGAAAATGGGGAAGTCAAAAAATTTTACTGAATTCTACAACGCACTAAAATTAAAGCAAATTCCAGGATACAATATCGTCTACGCGGATAAAAATGATACCATATTTTATATTTCTAACGGTCTTATTCCAAAAAGAAGCAAAGGTTTCGACTGGAAAGAAGCAGTTCCTGGAAATACCAGTAAAACCCTATGGAATGAGACTTATAATATTGATGAATTACCACAAGTCATACAACCAAAATCAGGTTATGTTTATAATGCAAACCATAGTCCATTTCTATCAACCGATGAACAAAATAATCCAAAAAAAATTCTGTATCCTGATGAAATGAATTTTGAAACTTATAATAATAATAGATCAAAAAGATTAAAAAGTTTAATTGACTCTTTTGACAAAATTTCCTTCAATGATTTTAAAAAAATAAAATATGATAATCAATATCCTAAACCCTATCATTTTTCGTGGATGGATATAAACCACTTAGATAAACTTGATAATAAAAGTTTTCCTAGTATCTCTACTCTAATAGAAAATTTGCAAAATTGGGATAGGAAAGCTGCTAGTAGTTCGATTGGAGCAGGAACTTTTCTTATACTATATCACAGACTTTACAAATACTATGATGAAATTCCAGAACCTAAAATTATTCCGCCAAGTACTTTAATTCAAGCACTGAATGATACAAAAGACTACATGATGAAATACTTTGGAAAATTAAATGTGACGTTGGGTGA
>JBELIL010000104.1:0-5054 GCA_042090925.1 Flavobacteriales bacterium | reverse complement strand
TCCCATCGCTACATAAACATAAAAACTAAGAATTGAAATTAAATTTGATTCAAAACTAACGGGATTGTAGAATAATGGCTGATATTCGTCATATTGAAAAGAAACATCTTTATCCAAAAAATTAAAAATAGGAGATAAATAGGTGGATTCATATACGGGTCTCTCTACTTGAACCTGTAATGTGCCAGTAAAATTTGATCCAACATAGGAATTTAGGTTCAGAACTAAATTGAACCTAACTCTTTGATGTGTCTCAAAAGATTTATTATTCCAAAGGTTACTATTTATAAATTCATTTACGGACTTTTCCAAAGTTGAAAAAACTTGTTGATTTGTTTGATCTACGAAATCTGAGTTAAGTACAAAATTACAATTAACAGTTTGACTTAATAATTTATAGTTCAATAGTAAAAGAAAAAGTAAAGAATGTCTCACGAATCTTTAATTATTTGTTCAAATATTTTATATGATAAATCTAATTTTGTGGTTAATTCAAATGATTTAGATTTTTTTCTAGTTATATATTTACCTTGATTATAGTCTGAATTAAAAATATTATGATTATCGTTTAAAATATTTAGAAAAATTGCATCTAAATTTTTATTAATTAATTTATTGTAAGCATTTTCATCCCCATCATTTGTCTCCAGTGCAAAACCTAATGTGTATTGATTTGTTTTGATTTTTCCTAATTTGTAAAGTATATCAATATTTTCCTTGAGTGAAATTTCATTTAATTTTTGGCTTTTTTTAATTTTTAAATGATTTACCTCCTTTGGTACAAAATCAGCTACAGCAGCCGCAGATATAAAAATATCTGTATTAAGAAAATACTTTAAAATTTCATTATACATTTCGTCAGTTGAAACAACTTTTATCAAATTAATAGAGCTATTTAAAATTTGTGATGAAGAGGGGCCAGATATTAAAGTTACTTTTGCACCAAGATTTGCGGCAGCTTCGGCTAATGAAAAGCCCATTTTTCCTGAGGAGAAATTACCAATAAATCTAACTGGATCAATTTTTTCATAGGTAGGGCCGGCAGATATAAGTATTTTTTTTTCCTTCAGTGGAAGTTCATTTTTTAAGTTTCTAATTAAAATTTTAATTATATTTTCGGGTTCCATCATCCTCCCCTTACCTTTTAAACCACTTGCTAAATCACCAGTTTCAGATTCTAAAATTATATTTCCAAAACGCTTTAATTTAGTTAAATTTTCCTGATTACCTGGATGTTTATACATGTCTAAGTCCATAGATGGAGCAACAAAAACTGTACATTTAGCTGACAAATAGCAGGCTAATAACAAGTTATCACACCTAGCGGATGCCATCGATGAAATGGTATTTGATGTTGCTGGTGCTATAATCATAAGATCGGCCCATAAAGACAATTCAATATGATTATTCCATTCTGAATTATCCTGTTCATCTTTTATTTCTGTAAAAGACGAATTAACCGGGTTTTTGGATAAGGTTGAGAGCGTAATTGGAGTTACAAAATCCATTGCACTGGGAGTTAAAACCACCTTAACTTCTGCCCCATTTTTAATTAATAATCTAAGTAAAAAAGGAGCTTTATAAGCGGCGATACTTCCAGAAATACCTAGAAGTATCTTTTTACCTCCAAGTGTAAGCATTAAACTTCTTGATCAGTATTCCTGTGATAAACTTTATTTTTAAACCACTCCTCTACTGCTAAAGCGTGTGGCTTAGGTAGACTCTCGTAAAATTTTGAGACTTCTATCTGCTCTTTGTTTTCGAAAATTTCTTCTAAGCTGTCGTTGTGGGTGGCAAATTCATCCAACTTTTCGTGCAATTCCTTTCTAATATCTAAGTTTATCTGATTAGATCTTTTGGAAATTATTGAAATTGCTTCATAAATATTATCAACTCCTTTTTCAATTTCACTTCTATTATAGGTAGATGTTGTGGTTGGGGCTTTTGATTCTCTATATTTAGTCATTTTAAAAAAATTTATGTGTTAGTTTTATTAATTGTTTTTATTTGTTTTTGTATTTCATCAAGCTTTTCTGAAATATCATCCATAAAAAGTGTTTCAGGATAGTATCTCAAAATTGCATTATGGGTTTCTATAGCTCCTTCAAGTCTTTCAATTTTTTTACTTGGTATACTATTGCTAGCAATTTCATACTGAGATAAAAACTTATAATATAATGCATTTTCTCTAAATGGGGTGCCTGGAAAATTTGAAATAAAATTATCTAAAGAACTTATTGCTGCTTTATAGTCTCGAATAGTATAATATTGTTTTGAAACTTCAAAGTCTTTTTTTTCAAGTTTCACTTGTAGTTCTTTAATATAACTATTTGCCTCTGACAAATAATTTGACTTAGGATAATTATCAATAAAAATTTGCAGTTTTTCCATTGCTTCATTAGTATTTTTCTGATCTAAACTGTATGTTGGAGACAACATATAGTAACATTTTGCAATCATAAAGTTTGCTTCACCTAATTTTTCACTTTTGGGAAAAGATTTTACAAAACTTTCGAATTGGTATGCAGCTAAATAGTAATTACCCAGCTGATAGTGCGAATTAGCGAAAAAATAAATCAGTCTTTGAGCTTGAGGTTTTCCTCTATATGAAGGGATAATTTGCTCGTAAAGACGGTTAGCTCTTCTATATTCACCATTATCATAATACTTTTGAGCCGCTTTAAGCTTAGGAGCAGTTTCCTTGCTATTAAGCATTTTTTGGTAACTGTTACAAGAGAGTATTAAGAAACAAAGTAAAAAATATTTAACTCTTAGATTAAAAGGAAACATGTACAAATTTAATTAAATAAGATAAGAAATTGAAACACAAAATTACATCTAATTTTTTTACAATAATTTTTTATCAAAAATTTTAATTTTTTCTTTAATATCATCATATAAATTTTTATCTACTGGGGTTAGAGGAAGTCTTAAAATATTTTCACAATACCCCTTTAATGAAAGAAAAGCTTTTATTCCTGAAGGATTTCCCTCTTTAAATAAAAGATCAATAATATTTTTAATTTTATTAAATCTTTCTCTTGCCTCTTTTGTATTATTTTCTTTTGCTAAGGTTATAATTTTAGAAAATTCCAATGGAAAAGCACCCGCTACAACACTGATAACACCTGAACCTCCATTTAAGACTAAATCCAGGGCAGTAAAGTCATCACCAGAAATCACATGAAAACTTTTTGAAGTATTTTTTATTAAATCTATCCCTTTTTTTATGTCACCGGTAGCATCTTTTATTCCAATGATATTTTTACAGTGATCCAATAATTTTAAAATAGTTTTGTTGGATATTGATATACCTGTTCTTGAGGGAACATCATATAAAATAATTGGAATATTTGAAGCTTTAGAGACTTGATAAAAATGCTCATATAATCCGACTTGTGTTGGTTTGTTATAGTAAGGGCAAACTGATAAAATAGCGCTAAATTTTTTTAAATCATAATTCAAAATTTGATTGACTAGATTTTGGGTATCGTTCCCCCCAATACCTACAACTAGTGGTACACGTCCATTATTAAATTTAACTGTATTTTCAAGAATTCTACTTTTTTCCTCGAAGGAAATAGTATTCGATTCCCCTGTAGTACCAAGAATCACTAAATAACTAATGTTATTATTAATATAAAAATCGATCAATAATTAATATGCGTTAAAATCAATTTCTCCACTTTTTTTAAATGGGGTAATAATTGCAACTCCTGTACCTTTTAAAAAATTCAATCTATATAGTTTTTAATACTCTAATATATTTTCGGAATTCATTTTTGAAAATTTCCTTTTGAAGTGGGAGAAAATCAAAAATAACATCATTAATCCTTATATCTGTTTTCCTAAATCCAAAACTTAACTTATTCTCACCTTTAATTGCTATCCATTTTAAATATAAATCATCATTCCCAAAAAAATTAATTTGTAAGTCAACTTTTCTTTTACACGCTTTTGCAAGTTTATCTTTAAAATTCCCAAATAAACTTATATGATTTGTATCATAACAATATTTTTCATTTGATATATCTTCTTTTGTATGAGAAAACTTGATAAAAGTGAAACAAATTTTTGAGTCTGTTATTTCTCCTAAAAGATTTCTAAAATAATTTTCATCAACAGGAAGATTTTTATCCATAACAACTCTAACACTTTTTATTTTAAAATCAGATGTGATAATATTTTTAGAAATCATTTTATGAAAATCTTTTCTGTATTTTATTGAATGAAATAGTTTTTTAATCACCTTATTTAAATTTACAAAACCTTAAGTTTCAGTTAAAGATATAATATAAATTATTTTAAAACTTGTTTAAGGTGTTATGTATCTAACATTTTTAAAAAATCTTTTTCACTAATAATTGGTATTTTTAAATTTTCTACCTTTTGTTTTTTTGATGGTCCAATAGACTCACCCCCAATCATAAATTTTGTTTTAGAATTAACAACTGATGACAACTTTCCACCATTTTCAATAACCAATTGTTTGATTTTTTCTCTTGATAAAGTTTCAAAAGTACCAGATATTACAACACTTTTACCATTTAAGATCTTGGATTTATTATTATTTTCATCATTCTTAAAATTAAGACCCCCTTTCGAAAGCTTTTCTATAATTAATAAATTTTGAGAATCATTAAAATGGTTACTGATGCTATTAACAATTTTTTCTCCTATTTCTTCGACTGATATTAAATCATCATAACTAGAGTTAATTAGGTTTTCAATTGACCCAAAGTGATTAGCTAATTTTAATGCAACTGTTTCTCCTACATGCCTAATTCCTATTGAAAAGAGAACTTTGTGAAAGGGCTGTTTTTTTGATTGTTTTATTGATTCTATTAAATTTAAAGCGGATTTCTCTGCCATTCGCTCCAGATTTACTAAGTTTTCGACTTCAATATTATATATATCGGCAATATTATTAATTATACTCTTGTTGAATAATAAGGCCACTCTTTCGCTACCAAGGCTCTCAATATTCATTGCTTTTCGCGACACAAAGTGCTGAATTTTTCCTATTATTTGAGTTTTACAATTATTTTCATCTT
>JBELIL010000010.1:19735-27584 GCA_042090925.1 Flavobacteriales bacterium | reverse complement strand
CTACCATAGATATTATTGTTTTTGCATCCTATGCTTTAATAATTTTAAGTGTTGGACTATGGGTTTCACGAAACAAAGAAGGTAAAACTAAAAGTGCAGAAGATTACTTTTTAGCTAGTAAATCACTACCATGGTGGGCTGTTGGAGCCTCACTTATTGCTGCAAATATATCTGCTGAGCAATTTATTGGCATGTCAGGATCTGGTTTTGCTTTAGGCTTAGCGATAGCATCATATGAATGGATGGCAGCAATTACATTATTGGTTGTTGGTAAATATTTTTTACCAATTTTTATTGAAAAAAAACTTTATACAATTCCTGAATTTATTGAAAAAAGATACAGTACGAACTTAAAAACCATTCTTGCTGTCTTTTGGATAGCTCTTTTTATTTTTGTCAATTTAACCACAGTCCTCTATTTAGGTGGAAAAGCCTTAGATACAATTATTGGAAGTGGTGATGGCTCAATTATTCTTACTTCTATTATATGCCTTGGTTTTTTTGCTGCTGCTTACTCGCTTTGGGGTGGATTAGCTGCGGTTGCATGGACAGATGTAATTCAGGTAGTATTATTAATTTTTGGTGGTTTACTTATGACTTACTTTGCTTTAGCCAACGTAACTGATTCAGGGAATTTTATTGACGGATTCAATTTTATTTATAAAAAAATACCTGAACGTTTTACTATGATTTTGTCAAAGGGTGAAATTATAACTCCAAATGGTAGAGATGCTTGGAATGATTTGCCTGGGATTGCAGTTCTTGTTGGAGGAATGTGGGTAGCAAATCTTTATTATTGGGGATTTAATCAATACATTATACAAAGGACATTGGCTTCCAAAAGTTTGAAAGAAGGCCAAAAAGGTATCGCTTTTGCTGCTTTTTTGAAATTAATTATACCAATCATTGTTGTACTTCCTGGTATGATTGCATATGTTATGAATTTAGATGAATCAGGAATTTTAACAAAAGAATCTGTTGATATAGGATTTATTGGATCTAATGGAAATATAATTAATGATAATGCTGCTCCTTGGCTTATTAAAAATTTTATTCCATCAGGCATAAAAGGTCTAATTCTAGCGGCATTATCTGCTGCAATTGTTTCTTCACTTGCTTCAATGTTAAATTCTACCTCAACAATTTTTACAATGGATATTTATAAATCTTTAATTAATAAAAAAGCAGACGACAAATCTATGGTCAGAGTAGGGAGATTATCAGTTTTTGCATCTCTAATAATCGCCATGCTTATAGCTCCTCAATTAGGTAATCTGGGCCAGGTATTTCAATTCATTCAGGAATACACTGGAGTTGTAAGCCCCGGCATATTAGCAGTTTTTTTGATGGGATTATTCTATAAAAAGGCTACTAACAATGCAGCTATATGGGGAGTTATATCATCAATTCCAATCGCAATGTTTTTTAAAGTTGCCCCCAATGGTTGGTCTTCTTTACCCATATTCATTAATATTCCATTTATGCACCAAATGATGGCAACCTGTATTGGAACAATCATTATAATCTATTTTATTAGCTATATTGAAGGAAATCATGATGACCCAAAGGGAATAAAAATAACTGATAAACTTTTCCATACGTCAAGCCAATTTAACGTGTCCGCAATTTCAGTTATGATGATTACAGCATTTTTATATGCTTTTTTCTGGTAAGAGTAGTTAATTATAGAACTTTTCTCTCATTTCTATTATGCTTGAATCTTTCATGTAATCATCAAATTTTAAAAGACGGTCAATTGCACCTTTAGGTGTTAATTCAATAACTCTGTTACCAACAGTTTGTGCAAAAGTATTGTCATGTGTGCTAATTAAAACTGTACCCTTAAAATTTTTAAGACTATTATTAAAAGCAGTAATTGATTCTAGATCAAGATGATTTGTAGGTTCATCAATAACTAAAATATTTGATTTGTTCATCATCATTTTTGACAACATACATCTTACTTTTTCTCCACCAGATAAAACATTTACTTTTTTGAGGGCTTCATCTCCACTAAATATCATTTTTCCTAAAAAACTTCGAATAAATAATTCTTTTTTTTCTTCCTCTTCATCAGTAAATTGTCTTAACCAGTCAATCAAATTAATATCCGATTTAAAGTAATTTGAATTATCAAGAGGCAAGTAAGATTTCTTTGTAGTTATTCCCCAATCATATGAGCCTTCAAATTCTTTTTCTTCACCATTAATTATTTCAAAGAATTTAGTCACAGCTCTTTTATCTCTTGAGAAGAAGATTACTTTTTCACCTTTGACAAGGTTAAAATTTATATTATCGAATAATATATCTCCCTGTAAAGAATAATTAAGGTCTGTAATATTTAAAATTTGATTACCAGCTTCTCTTTCTTGTTCAAAAATTATTGCAGGATATTTTCTAGACGAAGGTTTTATTTCTTCAATGTTTAATTTTCCTATCATTTTTTTTCTAGAGGTTGCCTGTTTTGACTTAGCAACATTTGCGGAAAATCTTGAAATAAATTCTTCTAATTCTTTTTTCTTTTCTTCAGCTTTTTTATTTTGCTGTTGTCTTTGTCTTAAAGCAAGTTGACTTGATTCGTACCAAAACGAATAATTGCCAGAATAGTGATTTATTTTACCAAAGTCAATATCGGAAATATGAGTACAAACTGCATCCAGAAAATGTCTATCATGTGATACGACGATTACGGTATTTTCAAAATTACTGATAAAGTTTTCAAGCCAAATTATGGTTTCATAATCAAGATCATTAGTTGGTTCATCCATTATTAAAACATCGGGATTTCCAAAAAGTGCTTGTGCTAAAAGGACTTTTACTTTAATAAATCCTTCTGTCTCATGCATAAAACTCGAATGCAAGGACTCATCGACTCCAAGGTTAGATAAAACAGTTGCGGCATCACTCTCTGCGTTCCATCCTCCCTTCTCTTCATACTTTGCTTGCAGCTCACCTACCCTATCTCCATCTTTATCACTAAAATCTGATTTAGAATAAATACTCTCCATTTCATTTTTAATTTCATAAAGAACACTGTTTCCACGTAAAACTGTGTCAATTACTGTATGTTCGTTGTGAGAATTATGGTTTTGTTCAAGAACAGATAATCTTTTCCCAGGTTCTAAGAAAATATTTCCACTATTTGCTTCCATTTTACCTGATAAAATTTTAAGAAAAGTCGATTTTCCCGATCCATTTGCACCAATTATTCCATAACAATTTCCAGGTGTGAACTTAATATTCACATTATCAAAGAGTATTCTTTTACCAAATTGGACCGATAAATTAGAAGCAGAAAGCAATATTTATTTTTTTTTGTGATGCAAAATTACACAATTTGTTTCCTATATCACAATTGTTTTTTAAATTTCAAAATGAAAATACACCTAAAAGAAAATTTATTCTGGATATTAATTGTTTGTTTATTTATTGAGTGTAAAAAAAATGAGATTAAGTCATTAGAAGCCTATTTTATAGGTGAAATAATCAATGCCTCATCGGATAATGTTTTGTTATATAGTAACAATAAAATAATTGACACTCTAAAGTTATCGAGAGATAAACGATTTTTTAAAAAATTTGACTCAATAAATTACGGTTTATTTAAGATGGAACACCTTCCAGAAAATCAAATGCTTATTATTGAATCTGGTGACTCTATATTATCACGAGCAAATATGAGCGACTTTAATGGGTCTTTGTTTTTTAGTGGAAAAGGTGCTGCAAAAAACAACTTCTTAATGGAAACATATCTTAAACTTCAAGATGAAATTTCATTTTTGTCCTCTAAATACTCTTTATCCGGTAAAAGCTTTAATCAAATTATTGATTCCCTACAAACTGAAAAATATATAAATTGGGAAAACCTAATCAAAAAAAATAATTTCTCAAATTTTTCTAAAAAAATAACTGAAGCTTCTTTCAAATATCCTTACGCGAATAGAAAAGCTAGATACGCTTTGATAAGGGGTAATTCAAAAAATATAAAAGCTGATAGTTCATATTTTAATTACAGAGATAAATTAAATTACAACGATGAAGAATTGTCATTCTTCGAACCTTATATAAGTTATTTAATGAGCTATTTAAGTCTTGAAGCGTTGGGAAAGGATGAAACTTTTTATTTAGCAAAAAATAGAACAAACTTTAATATCAAGAGGATTGAGGTTATAGAAAAGAAAATTAAAAATATCAAATTAAAAAACATACTTGCTAGAGCTGTAGCATATGAAGAAATAATGAACTTTAATAATCAAATTTCTTACGAGAAATTTTTAAAGTCATATTCTCTAATTAATCCTAATCAAGAATATTTTAATGAAATAATTGCCTTAAATAAATCTTTAATGCAGATGAGAACTGGAAGACCATTACCAATTGTAATGCTTGAAAATAACAAAGGTCAACTTATAACTAGTAATAAGGCTTTAATGGGGCAAAAAACAGTTTTATATTTCTGGTCTCAAACTCAAATGAATCATTTTAAAAGAAATGAGGAAAGAACAAAAGTTTATAAAGAAAAATTTCCTAATTATAGGTTTGTAGGAATTTCAATTCAACCATACAATCAACTTGTAAGAAATTATCAAGAAATTATGAATATTGATATAAAAGATCAATTGGCATTAGTAAATTATAAAACCACCACAAGTGAGTGGGTTATAAATCTTTTAAATAAGGGAATTATATTAGATAAAAATTGTGTCATTCTTGAAGGATTTGGAAATTTTGGTTATGAAAAAAGTTTTGAAAATCTTTTAAGAAAACACTACAAAACAAATTAATGTCTTATTGCTCAGATGTAAATAGTGGAAAATTAAATTATTATCACAAATATTACCATGACAATATTTATGGATTTCCACCTAAAACCGAAAAAGAACTTTTTGGAAGGCTTGTTTTGGAAATAAATCAAGCTGGTTTGTCATGGGATATTATTCTTAAAAAAGAGAAAGGAATTAAAAATGCATATAGAGATTATTCATTTTTTAAAATTGCAGAATTCAATAACAACGACATTCAAAGAATTCTAAACGACAATGAAGTGATAAGAATGAAAAGAAAAATAGAAGCTATAATATATAATGCTAAAAAAATTGTCTCAATAACTGAAAAACATAACAGCTTTAAAAGGTTTTTAGACATGCACCATCCACTTCCTTTATCCGGATGGCTATCAGTTTTAAAAAATGAATTTAAATTTGTGGGAAAGGAGATATGTAGAGAATTTTTAATATCAGCAGGATATTTGAAAGGTGCACACGAAAAGTCTTGTCCTATTTACAAAAAAGTAATTAAAGAAAATCCAATGTGGCTTTGTCACTAATTGCCCTTTTTGTGATCATCCAAAAACTTTTTAAGACCACTCTCAGTGAGTGGATGATTAAGTAAACCAATAATTGAAGATAAGGGAGTAGTAACAACATCTGATCCAATTTTTGCACAATCAATAATATGCATATTGTGTCTTATTGAAGCAGAAAGAATTTCTGTTTTGAAATCATAATTATCAAAAATTTGTCTAATTTCTGAAATCAAAGAAAGACCATCAGAAGATATGTCATCAAGTCTACCAATAAAGGGGGAAACGTAGTTGGCACCTGCTTTAGCAGCAAGCAAAGCTTGTCCAGGAGAGAATATTAAAGTGCAATTTGTTTTAATATTATTATTTGAAAAGTATTTTAATGCCCTTACTCCATTCTTAGTCATTGGAATTTTAACAACAATTTGATTACTTATTTTTGATAGACTTTTGCCCTCCTCTACCATCCCTTCAAACTCGGTTGAGATTACTTCAGCAGATACGTCCCCATCAACTATTTCGCATATTTTCTCGTAATGATTAATTATATTAGAATGACCAGTTATTCCTTCCTTTGCCATCAAACTTGGATTTGTAGTAACACCATCTAAAATCCCTAAATTCTGAGCTTCAGTTATTTGGTCTAGGTTGGCTGTATCAATAAAAAATTTCATAATTAATTAGATTTTATAATGGTCCAAGATTAGTTTTTGATATAATTTTTCAGGTAATATTTTTTTTAAAGATATGCTAAACTTTTGTAAAAAATGACCTACTTTGTAATGAATGCCAGGGTTTTTACTTTTTATAATTTTAAGTGTTAGTTTGGCGACTTCTATAGGATCTCTTGACTGATTGTCCATATTATATTTACTAATTTCAGTGAATTTTTTGTATTTATCATAATATGGTGAGATTGTATTTAATTTGAATTTAATTCTTTTATCAAAAATTTCAGTTCTGTAATCTCCAGGAGCAATATTTACAACTCTTATTCCAAAATCTTTAAGCTCCATGTTAAGAGATGCTCCTAAACATTCCATCGAGTATTTGCTTGCAGAGTAAATACTTCCAAAAGGAATATTGTTGTAACCAGCAATGGAAGTTATATTTAAAATCAAACCACTCTTATTTTTTCTCATAGAAGGAAGGACAGCTTGTATTAAATCAATGTGACCAAAAAAATTTGTGTCAAACAGCTGCTTTGAATCTTTAATTGATATTTCTTCGATGGGGCCGGTAAATCCTGAACCAGCATTATTTATTAAAACATCAATTTTACCCTCAATAGCTAAAACTTTTTCCAATACTTTTCTTGAGTCCTTAAACGATGTCAAATCAAACTTTAGTAATTCTAGTCCTTCAAAATCAGAATACTTTTTAGGATTTCTAGAAGTACCATATACTTTGAACCCATTGGTTGATAAAAGTTTTGTAATAGAACGACCAAAGCCTGTTGATGCACCAGAAATTAAAACAACTTTTTTCATTTAAATAAAAAAGGGTAAGCTTTCTATATCACACCGCTACGACCATATACCCTTGCTGTGTTCCCACCCTGGGGGATTCTATAGGAGCTGGTTGTATAGGACTTACCCAACTACAAATATACAATCCATAGTTTTGAAATTTAAAATTTGTTAATTTTTTTTAAATAAATTTACATTATATGAAATGGATATTTTTAATATTTAGTCTTTTGATTATAAACTTTTGTGAAAACAAAAAAAATCTTAACAACTTTATTCTTTTGACTAATGAAAAAGTTTTTACCCCAGGTGATATATTAAGGGTTTCAGTAAAAAAAATAAATGAATTAGAATATGATTCAATAGTTTATTATAAAGACAATAAAAAAATAGATTCAATACATGAGATCGGAAAGAAATTAGGTGACAAAAAAATAACTGTAAGACTTTTTAAAAAAAATAATTTTAAAGAAAAATCGCTGAATATAAGAGTATTATCCTCGTTAACTCCTAAGCTTTTCACCTACAAAATAGTTAATGAATATCCTCATGACATTAATTCATACACTCAAGGACTTGAATTTTACAATAATCGTCTTTTCGAAAGTATCGGTCTTAGAGGAAAGTCAGCTCTAAAAGAAATAGATTATAAATCGGGGAAAGTTCTTAGAAATTTGTCCATTGATGATGCATATTTTGCAGAGGGAATAACATTATTCGATAAAAAAATATATCAATTAACATGGCAATCCAAAATAGGATTTATTTATGATTTAGAGAGTTTTAAATTAATTGATTCCTTTCAATATAAAAAAAGTATTGAAGGATGGGGATTATGTAATGATGGTAAATTATTATATAAGTCGGATGGTACATCAAAAATTTGGAAAATTAATCCAAATACTCTTGAAGAAATTGATTTTATTCAGGTTACAACAAATAAATCAATTATCACAAAAATTAACGAAATGGAGTGGATTAATGGAAGGATTTATGCTAATACGTATCAATTTAATAAAGATATAATCATAATTATAAACCCAGATACCGGATCGGTAGAGGGAGTTGTTGATTTCAA
>JBELIL010000010.1:0-19725 GCA_042090925.1 Flavobacteriales bacterium | reverse complement strand
ATTTCAATGGTTTAAAGAAAAAAGTAAAAAATCACCCGAAAATTGATGTTTTAAATGGTATTGCTTACAATAAAAATTCAAATACAATTTTTATGACAGGTAAGAACTGGAACAAGCTTTTCGAATTGCAAATAGTAGAGAAATAATACTTCTAATTTGTAAAAAGTGGCCTATTAATCATAAAATCGTTTACCTCATTAGCTATTGTACTTAATTTTGAATCATCTAAGGAATTATTAATTGAACTATCTATTAAATTAACAACCATACGTATGTCCTCCTCCTTGAGACCACGTGTTGTGACAGCGGCAGTTCCAAGTCTTATTCCACTAGTTACAAATGGCGACTTATCGTCAAAAGGAACCATGTTTTTGTTTGTAGTTATATTTGACTTTACTAATGCCAGTTCGGCATCTTTTCCAGTAATATTTTTATTTCTTAAATCAATTAACACTAAATGATTATCAGTTCCATTTGATATTATTTTGTAATCAAGTTTTTCGAGTTCATTAGCCATAACTTTAGCATTTTTTATCACATCCTTACAATAATTCCTGAAAGATGGCTGCAGACATTCTTCAAAAGCAATTGCTTTTGCAGCTATTACGTGCTCCAGTGGTCCTCCTTGATTTCCGGGAAAGACAGCCATATCAAGAAGGTTTGACATTTTCTTCAATTTTCCATTTTTCAACTTGATATTAAATGGATTATCAAAATCTTTACCCATTAAAATTAAACCTCCCCTTGGTCCCCTTAGTGTTTTATGTGTAGTGGTAGTAACTACGTGACAATGTGGGACAGGGTCATTTAAAAAACCCGAAGCAATAAGTCCACTTGGATGTGATATATCTGCTAATAAAAAGGCACCACACGAATCAGCTATTTTCCTAAACTTTTTAAAATCTATGTCTCTTGAATAAGCTGATGCTCCAGCAATTATCATTTTTGGTTTAATTTTTTTTGCTTGAGCACTTATTCTGTCGTAGTTTAATATTCCCGTATCCTTTTCAACCCCATAGAAATGTGCATTATATAGCCTTCCAGAAAAGTTTACTGGTGATCCATGAGTTAAATGACCTCCATGTGATAAATCAAATCCAAAAATACTGTCACCTGGTTTTAGAAAAGCATGAAAAACAGCGGTATTAGCTTGAGAGCCAGAATGGGGTTGAACATTTGCGTATTGAGCACCGAATAGCAACTTAGCTCTATCGATTGCAATTTGTTCTATTTCGTCAATAACTTCACATCCACCATAATACCTTTTTCCAGGGTAGCCTTCAGCATATTTGTTAGTCAAGATCGATCCTGTTGCTTGCATTACAGCTGGTGAGGTAAAATTCTCCGATGCTATTAATTCAATTCCCGAGACCTGTCTATTCTCCTCTTTTTTTATTAATTCAAAAACAACATCCACATTATCCATAAAAAAATTAATTGAAGTTGTAAAATTATGATTTATTGACTATTTACTAACTTCTATTTTAGGTTAAAAATTAATTTTATCAAAACTTAATTAACAATTCAGATTTTAACGAAAGTAATTCTACATACTTTAAGTAAATTTATATCATATTATTTATGAAATAGAAATTAAATACTAAGAATAAATCATAAAAACTTATAGGATGATAATGGTTAAATTGTTTTAAACTTAAATTTTGAAAAAGGAGTCTATATTAATTATTAATAAAAAAGCGAAATTCAATTACTTTATTGAAGATGAATATACTGCGGGGATTGTATTAACTGGATCTGAAATAAAATCAATACGAAAAAGGAATGTCTCAATTTCAGACAGTTTTTGTGAGTTTAACGAAAATAATGAATTATTTATTTTAAAAATGTATATAAAAGAATATCAAAATTCAAGTTATAATAGAAGTAATCTATCACAAAGAAAACTTTTACTTAAAAGAAAGGAGCTTAAAAAACTAAAAAAAAAAATAGCAGATGTTGGATTAACAATTATTCCTTTAAATTTATTCATAACTGATTCTGGATTAGCAAAAATTAAAATTGCATTAGCAAAGGGAAAAAAACTTTATGATAAACGACAAAGTATTAAAGAAAAGGAAATAAAAAGAGATTTAGAAAAGTCAAAAAAAAAATAATTAATAGCTATTTTCCTTTAATCATGGGAACAAATTTAAAATTTCCAAACTCTTCTCTTTTAAATCTATTTTTTTCAAACCTAGTAAATCTAATCATAATTTGTTCATCTTCTCCAATTGGAATTACCATCCTTCCTCCCACTTTTAATTGTTTCATTAAATCTTTTGGGATTTCTTTCGATGCAGCAGTTACTATGATGGCATCAAAAGGTGCACTATCGACTATGCCTAAATATCCATCACCAAAAAGCTTTTTTCTGATTTTAACAGATAAATTCTTAAAAAGTAAAGAAGATTTCTTAAAAAGTGTTACATCTCTTTCAATAGTGTATACATCAAAATCTAAATATGACAAAATTGCACTCTGATATCCAGATCCTGTTCCAATTTCTAAAACTTTATCACCTGCTTTACATTTTATTAATTCTGTTTGAAATGCAACAGTATAGGGTTGAGATATAGTTTGACCTGAGTCTATAGGAAATGCCATGTTTTTATATGAATGCGAAATTAATCCTGGATCCATAAATAAATGTCGAGGAACATTATTGAAAGCATTTAGAATACTATTGTCATTGATTCCGAGTGACTGCAATTTAGAAACCATTTGCTTTCTTTGCCCTTGGTATTTTGGAGAATCAATTCTAAATTTCATTAATTTCTAAGCATATTATTAGTAAATAAAAACATTAAATTACATTAAAAATGTAATTTTGGAAACAATAATTATATGTGTCTACTAAACTAATCAAAATAGGAGTATTTGGTGCAGGTCACCTTGGAAAAATTCATTTAAAATTATTGAATGAATCTAAAATATTTAAACTTATTGGATTTTTTGATGTGAATACTGAGCACTCAGTAAAAATTGAAAAAGAATTTGGTTATAAATATTTTAATGATTCAAACCATTTGTTGGAATCTGTTGATGCTATTGCAATTATAACACCTACGAAATTTCATTACGAAATAGCAATTAAGTGCATTGAAAAAAATAAACACATTTTTATTGAAAAGCCTATTACTTACACAGTGGAACAAGCTGAAAAGATTGTGAAATTTTCAAAAGAAAAAAAAATTATTGGACAAGTCGGTCATGTCGAAAGATTTAATCCAGCATTTAATTCCATAAAAAAAATAATTGGGAATCCAATGTTTATTGAATCACATCGTCTTTCTGAATTTAATCCAAGAGGAACTGATGTTTCAGTGGTTTTAGATTTGATGATTCACGATATTGATATCGTTTTAAGTTTGATAAGTTCGAAAGTAAAAAATATTACTTCATCAGGAGTTTCTGTTATTAGTGATACCCCAGATATTGCAAATGCAAGAATTGAATTTCAAAATGGGGCTGTTGCTAATTTGACCGCGAGTAGAATTTCTTTAAAAAATATGCGTAAACTTAGATTTTTTCAAAGAGAAACATATATTTCAGTAGATCTTTACAACAAAAAGGTCGAAGTTGTTAAAATGATCGACGCCCCCAAGAAACTAGATGAATTTGCATTAACACTTGAAAATGCTGAGGGAAAGAAAAAGCAGATACTTTTTGATTCTCCAAAAGTTAGTAATCACAACGCAATCCTTCTTGAATTAGAAAACTTTGCAGATTCAATTATCAATGGTAAAAAACCGATTGTTACACTTGAAGATGGTATGGATGCATTAAAAATAGCATACTCTATTATTAATTTGATGTAATCAATTATACTATTTATGGATTCAATTCAAAAAAGCATAGTAAAAATTAAAAAAGAGGTTGGTGAAAATGTTTTGGTTGTTGCTGTTTCAAAGACAAAACCAGTTGATGCTATAGAAAGTGTCTACGAAACTGGACATAGAGATTTTGGCGAAAATAAAGTTCAGGAAATGACATCCAAACATAATGATTTACCAAAGGATATAAATTGGCACATGATTGGTCATATACAGACAAATAAGGTGAAATATTTAGCTCCATATGTATCACTTATACATAGTTTAGATAGTTTAAAATTAGCTAATGAGATAAACAAGCAAGCTATTAAAAACGACAGAGTTATTAATTGTTTAATTCAGTATAGAATATCCAATGAAGAGACAAAGTTTGGGTTAAACGAAAATGAAATAATGGAGATTATCAATTTAGAGGATAATTATAAGGGCATTAGAATTATTGGTTTAATGGGTATGGCGTCTTTTGTAAATAATAAAAACATAATTGACAGTGAGTTTAAAAAATTGAAACTTCTATTTGATAAAATTAAATACATAAAAAAAGAATTTAAAATAATATCAATGGGTATGACCCTGGATTATGACTTAGCAATTAAAAATGGATCTAATATGATTAGAATAGGTAGTAAAATATTTGGTGAAAGAAATGGATAAAAATTTTGCCATTTTAGATGTAGAAACAACAGGAGGAAAATTCAATGAAGAAAAAATTACCGAAATTGCAATATTTATATATAACGGAGAAAAAATCATTGATAAATTCGAATCTTTAATTAACCCATCCAAAGAAATACAACCCTTCGTGCAAAGACTAACTGGGATTAATAATGATCTGGTAAAAGATTCACCAAAATTTATAGATGTTTCTAAGGAAATTTTTGAAATTACTAAAAACAAAATTATTGTTGCCCATAATGTTGGTTTCGACTACAGAGTTATCAAAAATGAATTTCAAAATATTAATATAAAATATATTAGAGATACATTGTGTACAGTCGATTTATCCAAATTAATTTTTCCAGATTTAAAATCATATAAACTAACTAATTTATTATCAAATTTTGGAATTATAAATGAAAATCCACATAGAGCAAATTCGGATGCTCTTGGTGCTGTAGAACTATTTAAAATACTTAAATATAAGGATTTAGACATGAAGGTTATATTATCAAAAATTAAGTCAAACAGCGAGGACAAATAGACATTTTTATTGTTTTATATTAAAACTTCTTACCTTTGAATTGAATTTATAATATGGAAATAGATTCAAATAAGAGTTTGAAATCTCTACTTCACGAAATTATTTACGAAGCCGATACTCCGGAAGGGAAGCTTTTTGATATTTTATTATTATTCTTAATACTTCTAAGCGTATTTGTCGTTATGCTGGACAGCATTGATATTTTCCATGAAAACTACAGGTATTTATTTGATATTATCGAATGGATAATTACTATTGTTTTTTCAATAGAATATGCTTTAAGGATAATTGTGGTTAAAAAACCATTTAAATACATTTCGAGTTTTTTTGGTATTATTGATTTATTATCAATTTTACCTCAATATTTAAGCTTCTTTTTTGTTGGTGGCGGTTCATTAGTAGCCCTTAGAGCCCTGAGACTTCTTAGAGTTTTCAGAATCCTTAAATTAACAAGATTTATTGGCGAATCTAATTTTTTGATTAGATCATTACAGGCGAGCCGTGCTAAAATAGGTGTTTTTTTATTTACTGTTTTTGTTTTATCAATAATCTTTGGTACAATAATGTACTTAGTTGAAGGTGGACAAAATGGTTTTACAAGTATTCCTGAAAGCATATATTGGACTATTGTAACTCTAACTACAGTTGGTTACGGAGATATTTTTCCAGGTACTACAATTGGAAAGTTTATTGCATCAATAATCATGATTATGGGGTATGGAATCATAGCAGTTCCCACTGGGATAGTAAGTGCAGAGATGGCTCAAAAGAGGAGAAGACCGGATACAAATACTCAATCATGTCCTAGTTGTGCTGAATCCTCTCATAAAGATAACGCTAAGTTTTGCCATAGTTGTGGCAATATTCTTAATGAGGAATAATAAATTAATTTACATTGGAGGTCCAACTTGTTCTGGTAAAACTAAATTATCTATTTTACTAGCAGAAACTTTTAAAACGGATATAATTTCTTGTGATTCTAGACAGATTTATAAAGAAACTTCTATAGGTACAGCAAAACCCTCAAATTATAATTTAAAAAAAGTAAAACATCATTTTATTAATCATGTGTCAATTCATAGGGAATACAACGTGGGAATTTACAATAAGGAGTCTAATAAAATACTTGAATCAATTTTTAAAAAGAAAAAAACCGTTATTCTAGTTGGAGGTTCTGGCTTGTATGCAGATTCAATTATGAATGGGATTGATGATTTTCCTAAAGTTGAAAATTCAATAAAGGAAAAAGTTAATTTAATATTTAAAAATGAGGGAATCGATAAGTTAAATTCAATACTTAAAAAATATGATCCTGAGTATTACAGAATTGTAGATAAAAGTAATTCTCGAAGAGTAATAAGAGCTTTACAGGTTTGTTTATCGACTGGGAAACCATTTATTTCTTTTCACAAAAAAAGAAATAAGAATAATCTATATAGTTCAAAAATCTTATTAATGGATCTAGATAGAAAAAAATTATATAAAAAAATAAATGAGAGAGTGGATAAAATGATTTCCATTGGACTGGAAAAAGAGGCAATGAGACTTTATAAATACAGAAACTTAAAATCCCTACAAACAGTTGGTTACAGCGAGTTTTTTAATTATTTTGACGGAAAATATAATTATGAAAATACTATGGAAGAAATTAAAAAAAATACCAGAAGATATGCAAAAAGGCAGATTACATGGAACAAAAAATACCAAGAGGCCTTTTTAGTTAATGAAAATTATCTACTAGATGAAATAATTCAATTTGTAAATAAGTAATTCAAACGTTAAATCTAAAATGCATTATGTCTCCATCAACAACAATATACTCCTTCCCTTCTACTCTTAATTTTCCTGCCTCTTTAATTTTAATTTCACTTTTATAGTTTATGTAGTCAATGTAGGAAATTACCTCTGATCTAATAAAACCTTTTTCAAAATCAGAATGTATAACTCCCGCAGCTTTTTGAGCATTCCATCCAATCTGTATCGTCCATGCTTTAATTTCCTTTTCGCCTACTGTGAAAAATGTCTGCATATTTAAAAGCTCATATGTCTTATTTATTAGTCTTAAGGAAGCTGGTTGTTTTATTTGATAATCATTTAAAAAGGACTGTCTGTCAGAAAAATCTTCAATTTCAAAAATCTCAGCTTCTAGAGATATCGCTAGAATTAATATTTCAGATTTTTCTCTCTTTGTCATTTCTTTAATCTGATTTGTAAAATCATTTCCATTATTTAAATCTTGCTCAGATACATTACATACATATAAGACTGGTTTTAGCGTCAAAAGATTTAGATCTTTAATTAGGTTGGCTTCATCTTCACCCATATTTAAAGTTCTTAAGTTCTCTGATTTTTCTAATTTATTTTTGATCATTTGTAAAACAGATAAATTTTTAACATGATCTTTATCTCCAGCTTTAAGTTTTTTTGAAACTTTTTCAATTTGCTTATCAACTGTTTGAAGGTCTTTAATTTGAAGTTCCAAATCAATTATTTCTTTATCTCTCAAAGGATTGATCGTACCCTCAACATGAGTAATATTTGAATCCTCAAAACATCTCAAAACATGTATAAGGGCGTCTGTTTCCCTTATATTGGCTAAAAATTGGTTACCAAGACCTTCTCCTTTGCTTGCTCCCTTAACTAAACCTGCAATATCAACAATTTCAATACTGGCAGGAATTGTTTGCTTTGGATTAATTAGATCTGTTAGTCTTTTTAATCTTTCATCTGGAACATTTACTCTCCCAATGTTTGGTTCTATAGTGCAAAAGGGAAAATTAGCAGAATGGGCTTTAGAATTCGATAAACAATTAAATAATGTAGATTTACCAACGTTAGGTAAACCAATAATACCAGCTTTCATAAAAATAACTTATTTATCATGCATAAAAGATTGCTTCTCAAGAAGCTTAGATTCACTTTCTATGTTATTTTCATCTGGTACGCAACAATCACCTGGACAAACAGCTGCACACTGAGGTTCGTCATGAAAACCTTTACATTCAGTACATTTATTTGGAACAATATAATAGTATTCGTCAGAAATGGGCTCTTGAAGAAGATCCGCATCAATAGACTTTCCATCTAACAAATTTAAGGCCCCTTTCAAAGAAGTTCCATCACTATATTTCCAATCCTCAGATGATTCATAAATAGCAGTATTTGGACATTCTGGTTCACAAGCACCGCAGTTAATGCACTCATCTGTAATAATAATAGCCATTTGTAAAGTTTATATAATTTAGTACAAAAATAAAGCCTTAGTTGATATTTTGCAAAATATGAAACATTTAGATAAAAAAATTAGAGCTTTTGTTAAACTTGGGGAATATTTAAGAAAGGAAAAAATTGACTCTGAATTACATGAGCAGATCATCAAAACTGAAAGCAATAATAATTGGTTTACATACAATAACTCAGTAGAGGCTTTGAAAATTTGGGGTAATACTTTGACAAATGAAAATATTTTAAAATGGACTTCCAAATACGATTTTGAAAAAAAAAATTCGAAAAAGATAGGAATAATAATGGCTGGCAACATCCCAATAGTTGGATTTCATGATTTAATTTGTGTATTAATCACAGACCATAAAGCAATTGTAAAAACATCATCCTCTGATCCATTTTTAATCCCATTTTTGTATAAAAAATTGATTCAGTTTAATTCAAATTTTAAAGAAAGAGTAGTTTTTAAGAGTAAAATAAATTCATTAGATGCTGTTATCGCAACGGGAAGTAATCTTACAATTAAACATATTAATGAAAAGTTTAATTCATATCCGTCCATCCTAAGAGGCACTAGAAATTCAGTTGCTGTATTAAACGGAAAAGAGTCAATAAAGGAATTAAAACTTTTATCAAATGACATTTTTGGATATTTTGGTTTTGGATGCAGAAGTATTACAAAAATTTATGTGCCAAAAAATTATAATTTTGATGTTCTTATAAAAATTTTAAAAGAAAAGTCAGAGTCAATAATGTTAAATGAATACTTAAATAA
Organism: Flavobacteriales bacterium; assembly: GCA_042090925.1. Lineage (GTDB taxonomy): Bacteria > Bacteroidota > Bacteroidia > Flavobacteriales > Flavobacteriaceae > TMED96. Next base: position 10,691 of record JBELIL010000010.1, on the reverse strand, counting down.
CTTAAAAAAAAATAAGGCTATAAACGAGATAGTTAAAAGTAAATTTCATATGGCTGGGAAATTGATACTAATTGAAGATAAAAGTGTACATGCTGAAATTGCATCAATAAATTACGAATATTATGAAAATATAGATTGGTTAAACAACGAAATAAAATCTAATCTCAAAAAAATTCAATGCATAGTTGGAAAAATGAATCAAAATAATTATGTGAAATTTGGAGAAACGCAAAAACCAAATTTATGGTGTTATGCAGACAATATTGACACTATCAAATTTTTATTATCTATGTGAGTAAATTGTTGAAAAACTAATTAAAAACCAAATCAATTAGATAGCTAAATTTCATTTAATATGATGATATTTGTCCTTAATTTTTAATTATGAAAAAATATAACTTTAATGCGGGTCCGTCAGCACTGCCAGATGATGTTTTCAAATACTCTGCGGAAGCTATTAAAGATTTAGATAATTCAGGTCTATCTATATTAGAGATATCTCACAGAAGTGAAAAATTTTCAGAAATAATCACCAAAGCGAAAAATTTAGCTCTTCAGATATCTGATCTTAATAGAAGTGAATATGAGGTTTTATTTTTGCAAGGAGGAGCAAGCCATCAATATTTGATGGTTGCTTCAAACTTTTTGAATGATGTTGCAGGCTATGTAAATACGGGCACCTGGTCAGAAAAAGCAATAGGTGAAGCAAAATATTATGGAAATGTAATTGAAGTTGCCTCTTCAAAAGACAAAAATCACACTTATATCCCGAAAGAAATTAAAGTTTTAGAAGATTTAGATTACTTGCATATCACATCCAACAATACTATTTTTGGTACTCAATTTCATACATTTCCAGACACCAACTCCCCTTTAGTTGCTGATATGAGCTCAGATATTTTTTCTAGGAAAATCAATTTTTCAAATTTTGATCTTATCTATGCTGGTGCACAAAAAAATATTGGTGCCGCTGGTGTAACTATGGTCATTTTAAAAAAAGAAATATTAGAAAAAAATAAAAGAAAAATTCCATCTATATTAAGTTATCAAAATCATGTTGAGAAACAAAGTTTATACAATACACCTCCAGTCTTTTCAATATACACGTGTATGCTTAATATGGAATGGATTTTAAAATCAGGTGGAATCGAGGCGATTGAAAAGAAAAATATTGAAAAAGCCAAATTACTATACAATGAGATTGATAACAATGATGCTTTTTACGGATTTGTTGAAAAATCTGACAGAAGTAATATGAATGTAACTTTCGGTACTAATAATAATTATAATTCTGAAAAATTTAATAGAATGTGCTCAAATAACAATATAAATGGGATTAAAGGGCACAGGTCTGTTGGCGGCTTTAGAGTTTCTCTTTATAATGCAATTTCAATAGATAGTGTCAAAGTTTTAGTCGAGCTTATGCAAAAATTTAACAAAGAAGGATAATATGAAAGTTTTAGCTAATGACGGTATATCAGTAAATGCAGTTAATATTTTAAATAAGAGTGGTTTTGATGTTTATTTAGACAAGATTGAGCAAGATAATTTAATAGATTTCATAAATCTCAATAAAATATCTGTTCTTCTTGTCCGAAGTGCTACTCAGGTCAGAAAAAATATTATAGATAATTGTCAGTCTATAAAAATAATAGGTCGTGGTGGTGTTGGTATGGATAACATCGATGTTGAATACGCAAAGACTAAAGATATTTTAGTTATTAATACCCCTGCAGCATCATCAAATTCAGTTGCAGAACTTGTGTTTGCCCATTTATTCAGTGGATCAAGATTTTTGTTTGATAGTAACAGAAACATGCCATTAGAAGGTGAAAAAAACTTCAAAGCCCTAAAAAAAGATTATTCAAAAGGAATAGAACTCAAAACTAAAAATTTGGGTATAATTGGACTTGGTAGAATTGGACGTGAAGTTGCTAGAATAGGCTTCGGTTTAGGTATGAATATCCTGGCCTTTGATAAGTTTACAACTGAAAAAAGCATCGAAGTAAAATTTAATGAACAAAACGCATATACTTTTCAAATAAATTTAATCTCATTTGATGAAATCCTTAAAAAGTCAGACTTTATTACACTTCATGTTCCTGCGCAAAAAACTTTCCTCATTGGTAAGAAAGAATTTGAAAAAATGAAAAAAGGTTCATCAATAATTAATGCCTCAAGAGGAGGTATTATTGACGAAGAAGAGTTAATTAGAAATCTCGATAATGGAAAAATTAAATTTGCTGGTTTAGATACATTTGTAAACGAGCCAACACCTAGTGCATCTATTCTTTTGCATCCTAAAATTTCCCTAACTCCACATATTGGAGCTGCAACATTTGAAGCTCAAGAAAGGATTGGGGAAGAATTGGCTAATCAAATTTGTGATTTTTATAAAATATGAAAAGATGGGTAGTCTATCTTAAAAATAAATGGGATATACAATCAAATTTTCAACTCTTTTTGATATTTGTTGTATTTGGTTTAACGGGTTCCTTTTCCTTAAAAATAGTCAAACCTACCCTTTACTATTTTGGCTTTAGTCGGGAAATATTCAATGATTTTTTCTTGGGTGATATTTTTTATTGGAGTTTAAGATTGATAATAATTTTTCCTATATATCAATTGCTTCTGCTTTTTTTTGGTTTTATATTTTTTCAGTTTTCTTTTTTCTGGAAATTAGAAAAAAAAATTTTGATCAAAATCGGTTTAGGAAGATTTTTTACCAACACAAAAAAAAACAATTAATCTTTTAAATAATTTTTAAACTTTTCTTGAAATGATAATATTTTTGGAGATATAACCAAACTACAATAAGGTTGATTTTTATTTATGTTATAATAATCAATATGATAATCTTCGGCTTGGTAGAATTCCATTAAGCTATTAATTTCAGTCACTATGTTGTTTTTAAATTTATTATTAATCTTATTTATTAACTTTTCTATCATTTTTAGCTGATTTTGTGAGGAATAAAATATTACAGATCTATATTGTGGTCCTATATCGTTTCCCTGACGATTCAATGACGTTGGATCGTGAACACTAAAAAAAAAATCTAAAATTTTTGAAAAAGAAATAATATTGCTATCAAATACAACTTTTACAACCTCAGCATGTTCTGTATACCCCGAACAAACATCTTTATAATTAGCCTCCTCTTTCTTTCCACCCATGTAACCTGGAATAACTTCCTCTACCCCCTTGACTTGATTAAAAATAGTTTCAATACACCAAAAACAACCTCCACCTAAATAAGCAATCTCTTTATTTTCCATCATTTATTTTTAATATTTAAAAATATAAAAAGAAGATTTAAAATATTGTAATTTGGATATAAATTAAGAATGTGATTGAGGCGGAAAAAATAAAAAAAAGTTATAGTGATAAAGTTGTATTGAATATTCCTTCCCTTAAAATTAAACAATCACAAATTGTTTCAATATCTGGTCCATCTGGTGCCGGGAAAACAACTTTGCTAAGTATTCTTGGAACTTTAATGAAAGTAGATGATAATAATGAAACCTCATTAAAAATCATGAATGAAGATGTTACCAAAATGTCCCTAAATTATTTGGCTAAATTCAGAAATAGAAATTTAGGATTCATCTTTCAATTTCATGAATTATTAGATGAGTTTAATGTTATAGAGAACATAATTATTCCAGGTTTAATAGCAAATAAAGACAAGAAATTTTTATTAAAAAGAGCAACAGAAATTCTTAAAATTTTAAATATAGTTGATTTAAAATTCAATAATCCTAAAAATATTTCTGGTGGTGAGAAACAAAGAGTTGCTGTAGCAAGATCACTAATAAATAATCCATCAATCATATTTGCCGATGAGCCGAGTGGAAATTTAGATGCAAAAAATGCCGATGAATTGCACAAGTTATTTTTTAAATTGAGAGATGAGTTTGGTCAAACATTTGTAATTGTTACCCATAATGAAAAGTTGTCAAAAATATCAGACGAAATATTAAAACTTGTCGATGGAAAAATACAGACTAAGTGAAATTAAATCGTTTTTAGACTATAAGTCAGATTTATACGAAAATGAAAACTTTATTGAAAATGATCCTGTTTCAATTCCACACCTGTTTTCAAAAAAAGAAGATATTGAAATCAGTGCTTTTATAACTTCTACTATATCCTGGGGTCTACGAAAAACAATCCTCAATAATGCAAAGAGAATAGTAGAGATGATGGATTATTCTCCATTTGATTTCATACAAAACTATTCTAAATCAGATTTAGAACCACTATCTAAATTTGTTCACAGAACTTTTAATGGAAGTGATCTTATATTTTTTATTACTTCATTAAAAAATATTTATATCAATCATGGGGGCCTTGAAAATTTATTTAAACCTAATAATTCAAATGAAAATATGGCTGTAGTAATACATCAAATGAAAAAGACCTTTTTCTCGATATCACATAACAGCAGAACTAAAAAGCATATATCAGATCCTATTAAAGGTTCAGCTGCTAAAAGAATAAACATGTTTTTAAGATGGATGGTTAGGTCTAACAAGAAAAAAGTTGATTTTGAATTGTGGAAGTCAATAAGTCCTAGCCAACTATCTTGTCCCCTGGATGTACATTCAGGAAGAACAGCGAGAAAGTTAAGAATTTTAAATCGCAAACAAAATGATTTTAAAGCTACACTAGAGCTTGACTCCAATTTAAAAAAATTTAGTTCCAATGATCCAGTTAAGTATGATTTTGCATTATTTGGATTAGGAGTAATTGAGAAGTTTTAATTTTTAAATTAAACCATAAGTTTGTATAAAGTGTGGTTTTAGTAACTTTGATTTTTATTATGAAAATTCTTTTAAAAAAAATAACTGTTTTAGAACGTGAGAGCCCATTCCACAATAAAATAGTTGATATTTTGATTGAAGACGGAAAAATAATTGATATCACAGAGAATCTAGATATTTCTGCTGAAATAATTGTTTCTAAAGAAAATTTGCATGTTTCAATAGGTTGGTTTGACTCTAGTGTCTGTTTTGGAGAGCCAGGATTTGAAGAAAGAGAAACTATCCAAAATGGTTTAAAAACCGCGTCCCATAGTGGTTTTACAGATATTTGTCTTCAGCCTGACACTTTACCCAAAATTGATAATAGTTCTGTTTTGAGTTTTTTAAAAGCTCATACCAGTGAATATCCTTGTAAAATTCATCCGATTGCTTGCTTTAGTATCAATGGAAATGGTAAAAAAATGACCGAGTTTTTTGATTTACACAAATGTGGTGCTGTTGCATTTGGAGATTTTTTAACCCCAATTAAGAATCCTAATCTTTTAAAATCTGCACTCCTCTATGTTCAAACATTCGGTGGTTTGATAATTTCAACTCCTAGAGATCCATACATAAATTTAAATGGTTTAGTGAATGAAGGTGTTAAGTCGACTGAATTGGGTTTGTCATCAATTCCATCTATTGCAGAAAAAATTCAAATTCAAAGAGACATAAGTATCCTTGAATACACTGGAGGAAAACTACATATCCCATATATATCATCCTCAGAAAGTATTGAAATTATTCGGAATGCAAAAAAGAAAGGATTAAATATTAGTACAAGTGTACCAATAGCAAATTTAGTGTTCAATGATGATATTTTGGATGGGTTCAATTCGAATTACAAATTATATCCCCCAATTAGAAATAAGGAGGATCAAAAAGAATTGAAAGAAGCAGTTTTAGATGGTACTATTGATATTGTTACTTCTCATCATCAACCACTAAATTCAGAATTAAAAGAAGTTGATTTTAATTCTGCTGGATATGGTACCATATCATTGGAAGCCATGTTTGGAATTTTAAATAAAATTTTTTCAATTGAAAAAGTAATTGATCTCCTTACAAAAGGCAGAAGTCTTTTTAGCATTAAAGAACCCAGGATTGAGATTGGGGAAAAAGCGTGTTTAACTTTTTTTGACCCTTCGAAAAGAGATATTTTAACAAATGATAAAATTGTATCAACTTCAAAAAATTGTGCTTTTGTTGATATGCAAATTGTAGGAAAAGTTCATGGTTGCATAAATGATAACAAAATTTTCTATCTCCAAAAATGACTAAAAAACTTAAATACCTAATTAATAAACCTCCATCTAATCAAAAAAAAATAAAAATTATTTTTTTGCTTCATGGATATGGAAGTAACGAAGAGGATTTATTCTCTTTGAAAGAATTTATACCTAATAATTACATTATTATTTCCTTAAGGGGTCCAATTTCAATAGGTTTCAATTCTTATGCCTGGTATTCAATAAATTTTCAAAATAACATTGATAGATGGATTGACTGTGATGAAGCAATAAGTTCAAAAAATATAATAATAAATGATATTACACTCCATTTGAAAGATTTGGCTTTTACAAACGAAAATGTATCTATTCTAGGCTTTAGTCAAGGTGCGATTTTGAGTTGGTCAATTGGAATAGAATATCCCAACTTAATTAAAAATATTCTACCCTTAAGTGGTTTTTACCACTCGGAAATAACAGAAACTAATTTGAATTCTAAATCTAGAATAAATTCCTTTAGTACTCATGGTATAAATGATCCAGTAATTCCAATTAGTTGGGCTCGAAGAGGTATACAAAGTCTAAATAAATACAATATAAATATAGAGTTTAAGGAATACCAATCAGGCCATGAAATTAATAATGACAATTTGAGAGATGTAATTTCATGGTTAGATATAAATTAAATAATAAAAATTTAGTAAAGAAAATAATCTTTGATATCAAACATTACTTCGTTTTCATTAAAATGGTATTCAATCCACATTTCACCCCACCTATTTCCATTTGAAAAATCTGCTATTATCCATTTATGATTTAAGATTTTAATTTTATTAATCAAATATTTATTTTTCGCATTTGATATTGGAATAAAGATATCTGCTTTTTTATTGAAATTTTTGTCGTAGAGTTCATCTCGTATAAATGAGACAAGTGAGTCGACGTCAATATCTTTAAAATAAACAAGAGCCTCTTGATTATCACTTAATGAAAAATAAATTTCATCTCTAAACTTTCTATCCAGTAAATTATACTTCTCTTCTAATGAATCAAGTTTCTTCTTTAAAATTTTTGAATTCGATTCATTTAAATTAGAAATTTTTGTGTAATTGATAGTAAGGAAAATCAATATTAAAGACATAAAAGCCAAAACATAAATTAAAATCTTATTTAGCATTAATTTGATTTAATAGATAGATTGTCATATGCGATATAAATATTTTTTGGTAGCGTTTGTTCAATTTCGTCATGAAAACCCATGCGGTGGCTAATATGAGTTAAATATGTTTTTTTAGGATTAATTTTTCTTGATAATGATAAGGCTTCATCCAAATTTAAATGTGAATGATGTTCCTCCTTTCGTAACGCATTAAGAACTAAAATGTCTAAATTCTTTAATTTTAAAATTTCATTATCAGAAATCGACTTTACATCTGTTAAATAGGCAAAATTGCCTACTCTATAACCAATTATAGGTAACTTCCCATGAAAAACTTCTACAGGAAAAATTTCTTTATTTCCAATGATAAATTTTTCATTTTTGTCTATTATTTTTGTTCTGACAGAAGGGGCTCCAGGATACTTGTCGTTTTCATCAATTATATAATCAAAACGTTTACTTAAAAAAGTGAATACCCTTTTAGTTAAAATCAAATCTATTTTTCCTTGCTTAAAATAAAAAGGACGAATATCATCTAAACCAGCTGTATGATCTGCATGTTCGTGCGTATATAAAATTCCATCTAGCTTTTTAGTCTTACATGTTAACATTTGCTGTCTAAAGTCTGGTCCACAGTCAATAACAAAGAAAAAATTATCCCACTTTAATGCAATTGAGGCTCTTAACCTTTTATCTTTTGGATTATTACTTTTACATACAGGATGATTAGACCCAATTATCGGGACGCCTTGAGATGTGCCTGTACCTAAAAAAATTATTTCAATCATTAATATAAAGGTAAACTTTGTATATAAATTCCACAATCTTTGTAGATTTGAAAATAATGAGTCTTCCAGGGGAAATAGAAATTGAAAATAGACCTTCAACTGAGGCAAAAGCCTTACGTATTAACCTAAATAATTTTATTTACGGAACCTTTGCCGAGATTGGCGCTGGCCAAGAAGTTGCTAGACAATTTTTCAGAATAGGAGGAGCTTCCGGAACTATTGCAAAAACAATTTCTGCATATGACAAAACTTTTAGTGATAATATATATGGTGAAGAAACTGACAAGCGTTATGTAACTGAAGGAAGGGTTGATAAAATGTTAGATCATGAAATTGAACTTTTAGAGACAAGAATAAGAAAAAAAAATCCTCAAAAAATGTTTTTTACATACGCGAATACAGTCGCTACTATAGATTTTGCCAAAAAATTTAAAGGACATGGATGGATGGGGATTCGATTTCAAACTAAGCCAGATGAGCAATATAGTGAGATTACACTGCATATAAGATTTCACCAATCGGAGGCTAGATTACAACAGGAAGTTTTGGGAATAATGGGCGTAAATCTTATATATGGGGCATTTTATAAAAATAGTGAACCAAAGAAATTATTAAAATATTTATATGACCATATTGATAAAGATGCTATTGAAATTGACACTATTAATTTTAAGGGACCCCTTTTTAAAGATATTGATAACAGATTGATGAGTTTACAATTAATAAAAAACGGAATGACTCAAGCTGTAATGTTTAACAAAGAGGGTAACAATATTCTTCCTGCTGCAGAATTATATAAAAAAAATATCTTGACTATTAGAGGAAGTTTTAGGCCTGTTACTAAGGTTAACATAGATATGTACAAAAAATCTTTGGATGCATTTTTAAAAGAACCTTTAGTCAAAAAGGAAAAAAATCTGGTGATTTTTGAAATTACTTTATCTAATCTATTATCATTAGGTGAAATCGACGAAATAGATTTTATGGATAGAGCAAAATTGTTATGCTCAATGGGGCATACAGTTATGATCTCAAATTTCAAAGAATACTACAAATTAGTTGATTACCTTTCTACATACACTCAAAAACAACTTGGATTGTGCATGGGTGTCAATAACTTAATTCAGATTTTTGACGAACATTACTATGAAGACCTTGATGGAGGAATTTTAGAGGCTTTTGGAAAAATGTTTCATAATAATTTAAAAATCTATTTATACCCAAATAAAGCTCGTAATGGAGATATTATAAATAGTGAAAACCTAAAGCTTGACAATAGAATGAAGGAGTTTTATAAATTTTTTAAATATAACGGAAAAATAATTGATATTCAAGATTTTGAAATCGAGTTTTTAGATATTTTTTCTAGAGAAGTTTTAGAAATGATAAAAAAGAAAAATGACGTTTGGGAAGATCTTTTACCTAACGGAATACCAGAAATCATAAAAAAAAACAAAATGTTTGGTTTTAAATAACTTCTAATATTTGATTGGAGTGGTCCTTTGTTTTAACTTTTTCAAACACAAAGCTAATTATACCTTTTTCATTAATTATAAATGACATTCTATGAATACCCTCATATTCTTTACCCATGAATTTTTTTTTACCCCAAACTCCAAAGGATTTAATTAGTTCTTTGTCAAGATCTGACAATAATGGAAAAGGAAGTTCAAATCTTTTATGAAACTTCATCTGAGCATTTTGATTATCACCACTAACACCAAGTATATGATAACCTTTTTCCTTAAAGACTTCATAATTATCTCTTAGGTCACAAACCTCTGATGTACATCCTGGAGTATTTGCTCTTGGGTAGAAAAAAATGATCAATTTTTTTCCTGCATAATCTACACTTTTATGAATAATTCCGTTTTGGTCTTTTAAGACAAAATTTGGTAACTTATCTCCTTTTTTTAAAGTATTCATTTTTATAAATTTTAACACAAAAATAGTGACCAAAAAAGAAAAAGTAAATTTTATAGTTGAAAAATTAAGTAAATTATACCCAGAGATACCAATCCCATTAAATCATAGTGATGAATATACCTTGCTAATTGCTGTATTACTCTCTGCCCAAAGTACAGATAAGAGAGTTAATGAAATAAGTCCTATCCTATTTTCTAGGGCAAATAACCCGAAAGATATGATCAAATTATCTACAAGTGAAATAAGAAAAATTATAAAGCCAATAGGTCTATCCCCTTCTAAATCAGTAGCTATTAACAAATTATCAAAAATTCTTATTGACAAATACAATGGTAATGTCCCAAGAACACTTGAAGAATTGGAAGAACTTCCCGGCGTTGGTCACAAAACAGCAAGTGTAGTAATGTCTCAAGCATTTGGTTTTCAAACATTCCCTGTGGATACTCACATTCATAGATTAATGTTTAGATGGGGATTATCTAACGGAAAAAACGTAAAAATAACAGAACTCGATGCCAAAAGACTTTTTCCAAAAAATAAATGGAATGACCTTCATTTACAAATTATATTTTATGGAAGAGAGTATTCACCTGCGAGGGGTTGGTCCAAAGAAAAAGATTTTATTACTATGAAAGTAGGAAGAAAGTCTTTTATAAAAAAAATGACATAGCTAAAACTTCACTTTTTTTTATATTTTTTTAATTTATTTAACGATAATGCCTTTGAAAATGCCAAAATACGCTTTATTGTGATGGCACTAGGACCAATATTTTTTGATTTACTC
>JBELIL010000103.1:0-5176 GCA_042090925.1 Flavobacteriales bacterium | reverse complement strand
CCAGGGCTGGTTATCCAAATATAACAATCCCTATGGGAAATGTTCATGGACTTCCAATTGGAATTTCTTTTTTTGGTAGGGCATGGAGTGAAAGTAAATTAATTGAAATTGCATTTGATTTCGAACAAATTTCAAAAGCAAGGATTATTCCAAATTTCAAATTAAATGATGAACATCTCTAATTTTTTCTAATATGATTTTATCTTAAAAGTAATAGTGTTTCTTTTGAAAGTTTAAAAATATAGATATTTTTATTTTTAATAAATTCTATATCCTTTTACCATTTAGAATAATGTTAAAATTTATTTTTGCAACACTGTCTATCATTTTAGAAACGGAACAGTACTTTTGGTAAGATAACTCTGCAGCCCTTGTGGCTTTTTCTTTAGAGATATTTTCTCCATCTAAGAGAATTTCAATATCAATTGAATCAAATGTTGAAGGAACTTTATTTTTATCCCTGTTACCAAAAACTTTCATTTTTAATGATTTCGGATTGATTTTTTGTTTATTTAAAATGTCAATTATATCAATACTACTGCACCCAGCCAGACCCATTAGTAAAACTTCCATTGGACTGATTCCACGTACGGCTCCCGTTTTTTTTGATCTATTGTCTAAAAAAACTCTATGTCCTTCAGTGTTTTTGGCTTCAAATAGATAATCGTTGTTTATTCTTTCTAGTGTTATTTCCATTTATAGATTTAATAAAGATTGTATTTAAAATTTTCGACATTTTTTCATTTTCTATAAGAAAACCATCATGCCCATGGACAGAATTTATAATATGATGATAAACATTTTGCTTAACTGTCTTGATCAAATTATAAGTATAAACATCCCTTTCAAGTGTAAAATAATAATCGCTGTCAATACTTACAATATGAATATTAGACTCAATTTTTGATAACACATCCCGAGGAGGAGTTTTTTCGCCTCTTGTGACATCTACCGTAGATAAAAAATGATTCATAGCTATGTAGGCCTCAAGATTAAATCTTTTTAGAAGACTTTCACCATGATATGTAAGCCATTCTTCAACCAAATAGGTGCTTTTATTGTTTTTTTTATTAGAAAATCTATTATTTAAAGAAATGGGAGTTCTATAACTTAACATTGCGTGTATTCTAGCATCTTCGAGAGGGTTTGTAGAGTTTGTTAAAATTCTTTTTTGTAAATAAGTGTTAGCTAAAATCCAATCGGATGTTTGCCAATCACAAGCTACTGGAATAATATTTTCAGCAAATTTATTTTTTAGTGTTGCCATTTCCCATGTTATACCTCCACCAATAGATCCGCCAACTATTGCAAATAACCTAGAAACTCCAATTCTTTCAAGCCCTAAATAAAATATCTTGGCTATGTCTTTACAGCTAAGTTCCATATAATTTTCAATTGTTGGATGATGATATCCGTTGCCAGGTATGTCAAAAGCAATAACGGTAAAATATTTCAAATCGATAGCTTTGCCAATACCCACAATTTCTGACCACCACCCTTTATCTCCAGTTAAACTTGAATTACCTGTTAAGGGATGATTTACAAGTATAATTGGTGAATCTCCAATCTTTTGTCCGTGTAGTTGATAGGATAGAGAAATATTATCAAAAATAAAACCGGTATTTGATTTAAACTTTTTTATGGTAATGCTATCCAATTTTGGCATTTTAAAAATTATATTTTTGTAAATGATTGTTTTAAATCTTCTTTTAAATCATCCAAGTTTTCAATCCCAACAGATATTCTTACCAAGTCAGGAGTAACACCAGTACTTTTCTGTTCATCAACATTTAATTGTGAATGTGTAGTACTTGAAGGATGAATTATTAACGACTTTGTGTCTCCAATATTAGCTAGTAGTGCAAATATTTTTGTGCTCTCAGCAACTTTTTTTGCACCTTCAAATCCTTTTTTTAGTCCAAATGTAACAATTCCACTTGATCCATTTTTAAGATATTTTTTTGCTAATTGATTGTATTTAGATGAATTAAGTCCAGGATAATTTACCCAACTTACTTCACTCTGCTCTTCCAACCATTTTGCAATATTTAAAGCATTTTCAGAATGCTTTTGCATTCTAACTTCTAAAGTTTCTAAACCTTGAATTACTTGAAAACTATTTAGAGGACTTGGTGCACTTCCTAAATCTCTTAATCCTTCAACTCGAGTTTTAGCAATGAAAGCTAATGGTCCAAGTGCTTCATGATATTTTAAACCATGGTATGAAGGAGATGGTTCAATAAATTCTGGAAACTTTCCACTGGAATAATCAAAGGTTCCAGCATCAATTATTATCCCACCCAAGGTGGTTCCATTTCCAGTTATATATTTAGTAAGAGAATGGATAACTATGTTAGCCCCGTGTTCTATGGGGTTTAAAAGTGCAGGGGAGGCAATTGTGTTGTCAACTATAAACGGGACTTTTGCATCATTTGCATATTTGCTGATTCCTTTCAAATCAATTACATCAAGCTTTGGATTTCCTAAAGACTCAGCAAAAAAAACTTTGGTGTTTGGCTTAAGAGCGTCTTTAAAATTATCAACATTGTCTGGATCAACAAAAGTTGTAGTTATGCCAAACCTCGGTAGCGTGTTGTTAAGCATATTGTATGTTCCACCATATAGACTATTTGAAGCCACAATATGATCGCCTGATTTTAACAAAGTCATAAAGGTAGTTGCAATCGCTGAAGTTCCAGAAGCAGTTGCTACTGCAGCAACACCTCCTTCTACGGCTGCTAATCTTTGTTCTAAAACATCATTAGTGGGGTTATTAAGTCTTGTATATATATAACCCGACTCGGATAGCGAAAATAAATTTGCTGCATGCTCAGAGTCATTAAATACATATGATGTTGATTGATAAATTGGTACCGCTCTGGTTCCTTGTGTTTGTTTCACATCATGCCCCGCATGAAGTGCTTTAGTTGCTAATTTTAAACTCATTTTTCAAATATTTATTTATTTAAGTAATTATTAATTTTTTGTACATAATTTAAATTTTCCCATGTGAATAAATCAACTTTATGATTTACTTCCTTATTCATTTTGTTAAGGAAAATTTTATTAATTTTTTCGTTATCTCTACCCATATGTCCATAAGACGAGGTTTCATAGTAGATGGGATTTCTAAGAGCTAGATTTTTTTCGATTGAGTAAGGTCTCAAATCAAAAATTTTGTAAATCATTTCAGTTATTTGTGAATTTGTTAGTTTAATCTTCGAAGTGCCAAAAGTATTTACATTAATTGAAGTAGGTTCTGCTATTCCAATAGCATAACTCAATTGTACAAGTATCTTGCTTGCAATTCCTGAAGCAACTAAATTCTTGGCTATATGCCTAGAGGCATAAGCTGCACTTCTATCAACTTTGCTGGGGTCTTTACCACTAAAAGCTCCTCCTCCGTGTGCTCCCCACCCTCCATATGTATCAACAATTATTTTCCTTCCCGTAAGACCAGTATCCCCATGAGGTCCACCTATAACAAATTTCCCAGTTGGGTTCACAATTATTTTTGTATTATCGTTATAAAGACACCTGATATTTTGATGTTCGTTATCAAATACACGAGGCAATAAAATTTCGACAATATCTTTTTTAATCTTGTCAACCATTTTTTTATCATCTTTTGCGAAAGGATCATGTTGTGTAGAAACTAGGATTGTATCAATGGAAACTGGATTTCCGTTTTTATCATATTTAACTGTCACTTGAGATTTTGAATCTGGACGTAAATATCCAATTTGACTTCCCTGTCTTCTTAAATTAGATAGTTCCTTTAGAATTTTGTGAGATAGATCTAAAGTTAAAGGAATCAAGTTTTCTGTTTCATCGGTTGCATAACCAAACATAATTCCTTGGTCACCAGCGCCTTGGTTTTCCTTAACACTTTTTTCAACACCTCTATTAATATCTTCTGACTGAGAATGAATTAGAGAAGACACTTCACATTCATTTGCGCTAAATTTAATTTTAGAATCAGTATATCCAATCTTTTCAATTGTTTCTCTTACAATTTTCTCTACATTTATTTCAGCATTTGATTTTACTTCACCTGCGACTATTACCTTATTAGTTGTAACAAGAGTTTCACAGGCTACTTTACTATCGAGATCAAAAGCTAAATAATTGTCAAGAATTGCATCACTAATTTGATCAGATACTTTGTCAGGGTGACCTTCGCTAACTGATTCAGATGTAAAAAAAGAATTCATTTTTATTGCTTTCAGGAAGGATTTGAAGATTACTTTTGAAAGCAATTCTGCTTTAGCATTTTTTTTTCGAGGTTTGCAATCAGACAAATCCTTCCTCGTTATTTTCAACAAATATAATAAATTTTATTAAAATTATTCTTAAAAAAAAACCTACTTAATTTTTTATGTAATGAAATTGGTATTATTTTAGTGAATATGCTAATACATTTTTAATTCTAAATCATGCACATAGCTATTGCTGGTAATATAGGTGCTGGAAAAACTACACTTACAAAATTACTGTCCAAACACTACAGGTGGCAGGCTCACTACGAAGAAGTTCTAGAAAATCCATATTTAGACGATTTTTACCATGAAATGGAAAGGTGGTCGTTTAATCTCCAAATCTATTTTTTATATAATAGATTTAGTCAAATTCTTGATATTCAGAAAAGTGGAAAAAAAATTGTTCAAGATAGATCTATATATGAGGATGCGTATATATTTGCTCCAAATTTACATTCAATGGGACTCCTTACAAAAAGGGATTTCGAGAACTATAAAAATATGTTTTCTCTCATGGAAAAACTGGTAAAGGGTCCTGACATAATGATTTATTTAAGGAGCAGTATTTCAAAACTTGTTGAAAATATTCATCTCAGAGGAAGAGAATTTGAAAACTCAATAAGTATTGATTATTTAAGTAGATTAAATGAGCGTTATGAAGCATGGGTTCAAAATTACGATAAAGGTAAAATTATTTCAATTGATGTTGATAAAGTAAATTTTGTAGGTGATCCAAAGGCGTTTGGTGATGTTATAAACCTTATTGATAAGGAGATTAATGGTTTATTCTAATTCTAATAATTAGTGATATTAAACTAATATTCTAATTATATTTAATACTATATTTGCCACAAAATTTATAATATGAATCTACTCTTCTTAGTACCACTCTCTGGTATAATCGCTTTGATTTTTGT
>JBELIL010000009.1:24179-28080 GCA_042090925.1 Flavobacteriales bacterium | reverse complement strand
GTAGCGCCAAAAGGTATTTCTGTTATGATTAATGTGTTTTTGTCTTTTAATGAAATCCTTGAACGAATCTTGATTTTACCACCCCTCACGCCATCATTGTAATTTTGAACATCCATAATTCCACCAGTTTGAAAATCTGGGAAAATTCTAAATTTTTTACCTTTTAAATAAGAAACACTTGCTTTTATCAATTCCTTAAAATTATGAGGTAAAATTTTTGTTGAAAGTCCAACCGCAATACCTTCTGCCCCTTGTTCTAAAAGTAAAGGAAATTTTACCGGAAGATGAATTGGTTCTTTTTTTCTTCCATCATAAGATAATTGCCATTCTGTAATTTTCGGACTAAAAATAACTTCTAGAGCAAATTTTGAAAGCCGTGCCTCGATGTATCTAGATGCAGCGGCTCTGTCTCCAGTAAGGATATTCCCCCAATTTCCTTGAGTTTCGATCAGTAAATCTTTTTGTCCAATTTGAACAATTGCGTCAGAGATACTTGCATCACCGTGGGGATGAAACTGCATGGTGTGACCAACAATGTTAGCAACCTTGTTAAAACGACCATCATCTAATTCTTTCATGGAATGTAAAATTCTCCTTTGAACAGGTTTCAGTCCATCAAAAACATCTGGGATTGCTCTTTCTAAAATTACATAAGAAGCATAATCTAGGAACCAGTCTTTATACATACCGGTCACCTTTACAAGCTTTTCCTCAGAATTAGAAGAATTTTCTTTATTGTAAAAATCTAAATTTTCATCCATGTCAATCAACAGACTCGATTAAATCGGCTTCAATTTTTAAATTATCAATTATGAAGTTTTGCCTATCGGGCGTGTTTTTCCCCATATAAAACTCTAATAGGTCCTCTATAGTTGTTTCTTTGTCCATTCTAATTGGGTCTAAACGCATACTATCTCCGATAAAAAATTTGAATTCATCAGGTGATATTTCACCTAAGCCTTTAAATCTCGTTATTTCAGAATTTACACCTAAGCTGTCCATTGATTTCTTTTTTTCAAACTCAGAGTAACAATACTCAGTTTTTTTATTGTTTCTTACCCTAAACAAAGGTGTTTGTAAAATAAATAAATGTCCCTCCTTGACTAATTCTGGGAAAAATTGTAAAAAAAATGTAATTAATAAAAGTCTTATATGCATGCCATCCACATCAGCATCTGTAGCAATTACGATTTTGTTGTAACGTAAACTTTCAAGGCTATTTTCAATGTTCAATGCTGCTTGCAAAAGATTGAATTCTTCATTTTCATAAACTATTTTTTTTGACATACCGTAGGTATTCAAAGGTTTCCCCCTGAGACTAAATACAGCTTGAGTATTTACATCACGAGACTTTGTTATTGATCCACTAGCAGAATCACCTTCAGTAATAAAAATTGTAGAATCTAATCTTTTTTCTTTATTAATATCTCCAAGATGTATTCTACAATCTCTAAGTTTTTTATTATGTAAACTTGCTTTTTTAGCTCTTTCTCTTGCTATTTTTCTAATTCCTGATAGATCTTTTCTTTCTTTTTCTGCTTGAAGTATTTTTTTTTGAATTGCCTCTGTAATTTCACTGTTCTTGTGAAGAAAATTATCTAATTGAGTACTAAGAAAATCAATTATATAAGAACGTACTGAAGGTAATCCGTCCCCCATTTCAGTTGATCCGAGTTTAGTTTTTGTTTGAGACTCGAAAACAGGCTCCACAACCTTGATACTAATAGCACAAACAATAGATTTTCTTGTGTCCGAAGATTCATAGCTTTTTCCAAAAAACTCTCTTATTGTCTTGACATAGCCTTCTCTAAATGCAGATAAATGGGTTCCTCCTTGAGAGGTATTTTGTCCATTAACAAATGAGTGATACTCCTCACTATACTGCGTCCTACTATGAGTTAATGCTACTTCAATATCTTCACCCTTTAGATGAATTATTGGGTATAAAAATTCATTTAGATTAGATTGATCTTCTAACAAGTCACGTAATCCATTCTGAGAAAAAAAAGTTTTACTATTATAAAAAATCTTCAGTCCAGGATTTAAAAAAACATAATGTTTCAACATTCTTTCAATATGTTCATCCTTATATTTAAAAGTTTTAAATATAGTTTTATCAGGAGTAAAAGTAATTTCTGTTCCATTTTTTTTTACTGAACTTTCATCTTCAACTTGATCAACCAAGACACCGCATTTAAAAGTAGCTGATTTTGACCTTCCGTCTCTTATAGATTCAACAGTAAATAAAGAGGACAAGGCGTTTACGGCTTTAGTTCCAACTCCATTTAAACCAACCGATTTTTTAAATGCTCTGGAATCATATTTACCTCCAGTGTTCATTTTAGAAACAACATCAACTAGTTTTCCAAGTGGAATACCTCTTCCATAGTCTCGAACAGAAATTTCAAACCGATCCGTTTTAATTTCAATTTTGTTTCCAGACCCCATAACAAACTCATCTATAGAATTGTCTATTATTTCTTTTAAAAGAATATAAATCCCATCATCAGAATAAGAGCCATCTCCCAACTTTCCAATATACATACCTGGTCTGGTTCGAATATGGTCCTTCCAGTCTAAAGATTTTATATTTTCCTCAGTGTACTTAACCTGTTCTGACATAATTAGTAAATATACTAGTTGAATCAGTAGATATGTATGTTAAGACACTAAAAGTAATTAACACATTTGGGTTGAAAACTATATTATTTTAATATCAATTTTAATAATTTGTAAGAAAATTTAAAATATTATTTTTTACCCTACACTCTATATTTTCAATTAGTGCAGGCATAAATTTTTTTCCAGTAATGGTCTCATAAAGTTCAATGTACCTTTCAGAAACCATATTTGTGAAGTTATGATCTATTTCAGGTAACTGCTGCCCATCAAGGCCCTGAAATCCATTTGATATGAGCCATTGTCTAGCAAATTCTTTTGAGAGCTGCCTTTGATTTGAATATTGTTTTTGTCGGTCCCTATATCCTTCAAGGTAAAAATATCTTGAAGAATCCGGTGTGTGAATTTCGTCAATAAGCAAAATCTCTCCATCTTTAGATTTACCAAATTCATATTTCGTATCAACCAAAATTAAGCCTCTATCTTTAGCTATTTTTGAACCTCTCTCAAACAAAAGATTCGTGTAAGCCTCAATTTTGTTATAATCATTCTCAGAAATTAAACCTTTATCTAATATTGCATCTTTTGATATATCCTCATCGTGGCCGTTTTCTGATTTTGTCGAAGGAGTTATTATTGGGTTTTCAAAAGGATCGTTTTCATTCATTTTTTCAGGCATTCTTACACCAGAAATATATCTTTTACCCTTTTTATATTCTCTTGCTGCGTGTCCAGATAAATATCCTCTGATAATCATTTCTACTTTGTATGGTTGACACTTTTTCCCTATTGAAACAATTGGATCAGGGGACGATATTAGCCAATTGGGAACAATATCTCTTGTAGAGTTTAGCATATCAACTGAAATTTGATTTAAAATTTGACCTTTATATGGAATCCCTTTCGGAAGAACAACATCAAATGCAGATAGTCGGTCTGTAGTAATTATAACTAACAAATCATTGTCAAGAGATATTACTTCTCTTACTTTTCCATTATATTTCGATAATTGACTGGGTAATTCAAAATTAGTTGACAATAAAGTGTTCATATCCGTTCAATTATATGCCGCTATGACTTTCTTTACAAGTTTGTGTCTAATTACATCTTTTTCATTAAGATATAAAATTTTAATACCACTAGTATTTTTAAAAATATTTAGAGCTTCGTTTAAACCAGAGATTGTTTTTTTGGGTAGGTCTACTTGCCCAGGGTCACCAGTGATAATGAATTTAGCTTCAGGGCCCATTCTCGTAAGAAACATTTTCATTTGAGAATGGGT
>JBELIL010000009.1:0-24079 GCA_042090925.1 Flavobacteriales bacterium | reverse complement strand
TTTACTGCTAGTGCAACACTAGTATATGTTTTACCAGTCCCTGCAGGACCTACTACAAATAACATATCATATTTGTTTGATAATTCGACAATCTTTATTTGATTTTTAGTCCTAGCCTTTATTACATTTCCCTTAACTCCATGCGTTATTTTGTGATTTCCATTGGTGATAAATTCAAAATCTCCAGAATCAGAATTAAGATTTTCATCTAAAATATTATAGGTTAAATTGTTATATTTTAAAAAATAATCAATAAGTAAGTTGAATTTAGTTTTAAAAATTTTTAACTCTGATTTGTCACCGTAGGCTTTAACAAAAGAACCTCTAAATACTAATTTTAATTTTGGAAATACTTCTTTTATTTTATTTAATATTTGACCATTGTCAAAAAAACTTTGTGGATTGATTTCCTTAAATTCAATTTTTATCTCGTTCAATTAAAATAAATTATTTTTCTAGTATTTGTAAGTTTGTAACCAAATTAACATTTTTCAAAATAAAAAATGAAATTTAAATTAAATTCTTTATGTCTATAATTACTTTAACAACTGATTTTGGATTTAAAGATTACTTTGTTTCTGTAATAAAGGCATCTATTTACAATGAAATCCCAAATGCTAATGTAATAGACATTTCAAATTCAATAAGCCCTTTCAATCACTCAGAAGCGGCATATATTTTAAAAAACGCATACCGTGCGTTCCCAAAAAAATCTATCCATATTGTGGGTGTTGATTCTGAATTTTCCCCGGAAAATAAACATTTATTAATGAGTTTTGACAATCATTACTTTATAGGTGCTGACAATGGTATTTTTTCATTATTATTAGAGGGAAGAAAATATGACAAATTAGTAGAAATCAACATACATGATTTGTCTGTAAGTTCATTTCCAGTATTAGATGTATTTGTCAAGGTAGCAGGGCATTTGAGTAGGATGGGGAATATGGAAGTGGTTGGAATTAAAACAAACGAACTAAAAGAAATAATCAATATTAATCCGGTACTTAATGAAACCCAGACCCAATTAATAGGTAGTGTCATATATATAGATAATTTTGGAAATGTGATTACAAATATTAAGAAGAAATATTTTTTAGAAATACAAAAATCCAGAGATTTTATTATCTATGCAAACAGTGTGAAATTTCACAAAATTTATAATTCATATTCTGAAGCTATTGATTTTGATATTCCTAAAAACAAAAGAGAAGAAGAAGGGAAAAAGATTGCAATTTGGAATTCAGCAGGTTATTTAGAAATTGCAATATACAAGAGCAATCCCTCTAAGGTAGGAAGTGCAAACAGCTTATTTGGACTTGAATTTAGAACTACTATAACTGTTGAATTTATTTAAAATAATAATTTTATTCTATTTGAAATTCCACGAACCCAATTGTTTAAAATTAAATCTTAATTTATCCATCTTCCTTTTCAAAAAATATAATATTAAATAACTTTTTACAACTATGTTTTATTATCAATTTCATTAAACTTATATTTGATTATAATAAATTTTAATGAAATTCATAGTTTCAAGTCAAACTCTCTTAAAAAAATTACAAATCCTTCTTGGAGTTGTTAATACAACAAATACTTTACCTATACTAGATAATTTTTTATTTCAAATAAATAAAAATTCTTTAAGAATTACCTCTTCTGATTTGGAAACCACCACCTCCTCTGTTGTAGAAATTGAATCCGATAGTTCGGGTGAAATTGCTGTGCCAGCAAAATTATTAGTTGATGCTCTAAAGAATTTTCCAGAACAACCACTTACATTTTCAACTCAAGATGAAAGTGTATTAGAAATAAATGCCAACGATGGTAAATATAGAATATCATTTGTTTCAGCAGATGAATTTCCAAAACCAATTGAAATTAAAGATTCAACCCTAACTTCCATTAATGGTGGAATTCTTTCTAAAGCAATCAATTCTACAATTTTTGCAACTGGAAATGACGACCTTAGACCTGTAATGAGTGGAGTTTTTTTTCAATTTAGTACTAAAAATATAGTTTTAGTTGGAACTGACGCACACAAGTTGGTTAGGTATTTAAGAAATGATATAGGTTCAGATGGGAATTCTGAGTTTATCATGCCCAAAAAAGCATTACAGGTTTTAAAAACTATTTTGACTGATTTTGAAAATGATGTGTCAGTAGAATATAACGAAACTAATGCTAAGTTTACATTTGAAAATTACACTCTTAGCTGTAGGTTAATAGAGGGTAAATATCCAAATTACGAAGCTGTTATACCTAAAGAAAATCCAAATAAACTTATAATAGAAAGAATTTTATTACTAAATTCTGTAAAAAGGGTTGGTATTTTTTCAAACAAAAGCACAAATCAAATAAAATTTAAAATTGCTGGATCTGAGTTAAATATTTCTGCTGAAGATTACGATTACAACAATAAGGCGGAAGAAAGAATTAGTTGTAATTACAATGGTGATGACATTGAAATAGGTTTTAATTCTAGATTTTTAACTGATATGTTAAATAATTTGGATTGCAAAGAAATATGTCTATCTATGTCATTACCAAATAAAGCTGGAATAATTACTCCAAATGATAAAATTAACAATGAAGAGGAAATAACAATGCTAATTATGCCAGTGATGCTTAATAGTGATTAAAGTGCCGGAATTGCTTCAGACATAGTTTTATAGGTTCCATTATTTAATTTATCTCTAATTGACGAAAATGCATTCAATGTAATTTTTATGTCATTAATAGTATGAGATGCAGTTGGGATTAATCGCAATAATATCAAACCTCTGGGAATAACTGGATAAACAACTATAGAGCAAAAGATTCCATAATTTTCTCTCAAATCCTTTACCAATACCATAGCTTCCGGAATACTTCCCTTTAGATAAACAGGTGTCACACAACTTTGAGTATTCCCTATATCAAAACCACGAGTTTTTAGTCCTTTTTGTAGTGAAACAACATTTTCCCATAACTTCTTTTTGAACTCAGGTTTTGATTTCATCATTTCTATCCTTTTGATAATACCATATACCAAAACACTTTGTAAAGACTTTGCAAACATTTGAGAACGCATATTGTATTTAAGGAAATGTATCACCTCCTTAGAACTAGCAATAAATGCTCCAGTTGATGCAATTGACTTTGCAAAAGTTGCAAAATACACATCGATTTCATTCTGAATACCCTGCTCATCACCCGTTCCTGATCCATCTTTCCCTAATGTACCAAAACCGTGGGCATCATCAACTAAAAATCTAAATTTATATTTTTCTTTTAGTTTTACTATTTCTTTTAATTTGCCCTGCTCACCTCTCATTCCAAATACACCTTCGGAAATAACCAAGATCCCTCCACTATTATTATTAGCAACCTTGGTTGCTCTTTTGAGATTCTTTTCTAAACTTTCAATGTCATTATGTTTATAGGTGAAACGCTTGCCCAAATGAAGTCTAACACCATCTACTATACAAGCGTGTGAATCCGAATCATAAACTATAACGTCATATTTAGATACTAATGTATCTATGGTTGATAATATACCTTGATATCCAAAATTCAACACATATGCAGATTTTTTATTTACAAAATCAGCGAGTATATTTTCTAATTTTTCATGAAGATCTGTATGACCAGACATCATTCTTGCACCCATAGGGTGTGCAGAACCAAATTTCCTCGCTGCTTCCAGATCTATATCTCTAACTTCATGATTGTTGGCAAGCCCAAGGTAGTCATTTACACTCCATGTAATCACTTCTTTTCCATTAAACTTCATTCTATTCGAAATTGGGCCCTCTAACTTTGGGAAAACAAAATATCCTTCAGCAATTGAAGCCCATTTTCCTAAAGGCCCCTTATTTTCAATAATTCTTTGAAATAGATCTTTCATTTATTTTACGAATATATTTTAATTATTGTATATTTTCAACTTTAGATTGTTTTTCAAAAAAATTATACTGATTAAACCCCTGATCTAACATCCACTTTTCACTATAAATTTTACTTAGATATCTTGAACCATGATCTGGAAAAATGACAACAATAAAACTTTTACTAGAAAATGTATTTTTCTTATTTAATAATCTAACTGCTTCGAAAGCAGCACCTGAAGTGTAACCCACAAAAATCCCTTCCTTTTTTGTTATTTTGTGGGCCATATAAGCACTCTTTTCGTCAGACACCTTTATGAATTCATCAATTATCTCAAAATTAGTTGTAGCTGGTATGTGGTTTTTACCTAACCCTTCTATTCTATAAGGATATATTTCGTTAGGATCTAATTCTTTAGTTTCATGATATTTTTTTAAAACAGAACCATATGCATCAACACCTATTATTTTTATTGAAGGATTCATTTTTTTTAAATATTTGGCACAACCAGATATAGTACCACCGGTGCCACTACAAGCTACTAAATGAGTTATTTTACCCTCCGTCTGGTTCCAAATCTCAGGTCCTGTGGTTTTGTAATGAGCTTTTACGTTCAATTCATTAAAATATTGATTTATATAAACTGAATTCTTAGTTTCATTTACTAGTTTTTTGGCAACCTGATGATATGATCTTGGATCATCAGCTTTTACATTTGCTGGACATATATATACTTCTGCACCTAACGCTCTCAACATATTAATTTTATCATTTGAACACTTTGAGTTAACTGCTAAAACACACTTATAGCCTTTAATTATCGCTACCATTGCTAGACTAAAACCAGTATTTCCAGAAGTAGTCTCAATTATTGTCGAGTCTTCATTAATTTTGCCTTGCTTTTCTAAGTCCTCTATGATATGTAGGGCAATTCTATCTTTATTTGAATGTCCAGGATTGAACGCTTCCCACTTCGCGAAATAAGTCCCTTTATAATTTGATACAACATTATTCAATTTAACAAGAGGGGTTTTACCTATAAGCTTGAGCAAATTATGATAAATACCAGGATTTGAATTCATTTTATAATAAAATTTAGGCGGTGCAAATGTAAATATTTATTTTTTGTTCTCAAGCCCTAAAAGAAAAGCATATTTCTTTGATGCCTCTTTAAGGGAATTAAATCTTCCTGAAGAACCTCCATGACCAGCTTCCATATTTGTATCTAGATAAATTTTATTGATGTTGTTAGTATTTAACCTAAGTCTAGCAACCCATTTTGCGGGCTCCCAGTATTGAACTTGAGAATCATATAAACCGGAGGTTACAAGTAAATTTGGATAAGTTTGTTTTTTAACATTGTCATAAGGAGAATAAGATTTAATGTAATCATAGTACCTTTTGTCTTTAGGATTTCCCCATTCATCAAATTCTCCAGTTGTTAAAGGTATACTTTCATCTAACATTGTTGTAATTACATCAACAAACGGAACTGCAGCAATTACTCCATTATAAATATCTGGAGCTTCATTTACAACAAAACCCATAAGCAATCCACCAGCAGAACCCCCATAGGCATATAGATGTTTAGAAGATGTGTAATTTTGATCAATTAAATAATTTGAAATATCAATAAAATCAAAAAATGTGTTTTTTTTGTTCAACATTTTACCATCATCATACCAACTCCTACCTAAGTACTCACTCCCTCTGATATGGGCAATCGCATAAACAAAACCCCTATCAATTAAACTTAAAATATTAGATGAAAAAGATGGATCTATTGTAGAACCGTAGGATCCATAACCATAAAGCAATAGTGGTGTTTGCGAATTAATTTCGACACTTTTTTTATGTAAAATCGAAACAGGTATTTTTTTCCCATCTCTAGAGTCTACCCAGATTCTTTTTGATATATAATTACTTTTTTCAAAATCTCCCTCTATATATTGCTCTTTTAAAATATCTTTTTTAAAACTGTTCATATCTATTTGAATAACTTGACGTGGTTGAGTCATTGAAGAGAAAACATATCGAAGATAATTTGTGTTGAATTCTAAATTAGTTGAGGTGTAAGTAGAATAGGTTTCACCATCCATATCTATTTCAACAATATTTGAATCTTTCCAATTTCTAATAAATATTTTAGTTAGTCCGTTTATTCTTTCAGTAGTTACCCAAAAGTTTTTGAATAAATCAATGTCCTCTAGAAGCACTTGCTCTTTATGAGGTAAAAAAGGTTTCCAATTATCTTTTGAAGGATTAGATATTGGGACGACATCAATTTTAAAATTTTTTGAGTTGTTTGCATTTGAATATATGTAGAAATTGTTTTCAAAGTGTGAAACGCTATATTCTAATCCTTCTATTCTTTTTTGAACCAATTTAAAGTCATCAAAAGGTTTAGCCGCATTTAAAAATTGATATTCTGAAGTAAGGGAGCTAAATGAGCCTATAAAAATATAAGAATCTGATTTTGACTTACTTACAAAAGTGTTAAACGTACTATCTTTTTCCATGTAAATCAGTTTATCCGATGCTTCACCTTTATTTATTGATTGCCTAAAAATACTTTCTGCTCTTAATGTTTTTGGATTCTTTTTAGTATAAAAAATATGTTCGTTATCATTCGCCCATACACCATATCCAGTTGTGTTTTTTATATGTGTATTTAATAACTCTCCAGATACAAGATTCTTTACCATTAAAGTATATTTTCTTCTCGATAAAGTATCAATACCAAATACAACTTTTTTATTATCAGGGCTTATGTTAATTCCAACTAACCTGAAATAATCATAACCCCTCGCAAGTTCGTTGCAATCAAATAAAATTTCTTCACGAGAAGATAAATCTTGCTTTTTTCTGGTGTAAATAGGGTATTGCTTATTTTTTTCATAGCGAGTTATGTACCAAAATCCGTTATAGAAGTATGGTACAGAAGAATCATCTTCTTTTATTCTACCTCTCATTTCAGAAAACAATTTATTTTCTAACCCTTTTAGATGCTTTGTTGATTTTTTATAGTAGTCATTTTCTCTCTCTAAATAGTCAATAACTTCTGGATTGTCTGGATTATTTAGCCAATAAAATTCATCGACTCTAATGTCATTGTGAGTTTTGTGCTGATATTTCTTTATTTCAGCTTTTGGTGGATCAAATTCTTGTTCTTGATTCATTATTGTTTTTCCCTTACAACCAGATAATAAGATTAAAATTATAAAAGCTGCAATATTATAAATTCTATTTTCCATTAACAATTTCAATTAGCATAACTTTTCGAGTGATTCCAAAACATATCCGTGTTGCTCCTCGGTATAATCTCTATGAGTAACCATTCTTAACTTTTTTTTATCCATGCTAATAATTTTTATTTTCGAATTATTTATTTCTTTAATAAAATTCATTTTTAAATTTTCGTTTTCAAATTCAAAAATTATAATGTTAGTTTCAACAGGGTAAATCTTTTTTACTCCCTTTACTTTTAATAATACTTTAGATAGATCTTTTGCCTTTTTATGATCTTCCTGTAATTTTTTCCAATTATTTTCTATCCCATAAATTGCTGCAGCTGCAAGGTAACCTGATTGTCTCATACCACCACCTAAAATTTTTCTAATTCTAAGCGCTTTTTCATAATTTTTTTTTGAACAAATAAGTGCAGAGCCAACTGGTGCTCCCAAACCTTTACTAAAACAAACTGAAATTGTATCAAATATCATACCGTATTCAACAGGTTTTGAATCAGTTGCTATCATTGCATTCCATAATCTTGCTCCGTCAAGATGTATAGGAAAACCGTATTTCTTACATAATTTATTTATTTCTTTTAATTCTCTAACATCGTAACATGCGCCTCCACCCTTGTTTGTGGTATTTTCAATGGAAACTAGTGATGTTCTTGGAGAGTGATAAAAATCACTTGGATTAATTTTCTCTTCAATTTGTTCAGCTTTAATCCTACCTCTTTCGCCTTCAATTAATGAACATGAAACCCCACTATTAAAACTAACGCCTCCTCCCTCATAGTTGAAAATATGAGAAAAATGATCACATATTAATTGATCACCCGGCTGAGTGTGGATTTTTATAGCTGTTTGATTTGCCATAGTCCCAGAGGGAAAATAAAGTGCAGATTCTTTACCAAATAAACTACATAGCATTGACTCTAGTTTGTTCACCGTTGGATCTTCCTTAAAAACATCATCACCTACATCAGCATTCAACATGTAGTCAATCATTTTTTTATCTGGTTTTGTGACCGTGTCACTTATCAAA
Source organism: Flavobacteriales bacterium (assembly GCA_042090925.1). Taxonomy (GTDB): domain Bacteria; phylum Bacteroidota; class Bacteroidia; order Flavobacteriales; family Flavobacteriaceae; genus TMED96. The sequence continues at coordinate 15,931 of JBELIL010000009.1, read as the reverse complement.
TTAACGTATGCTTTCATCTATTCACAACTGAGCGTTTGACCAATAGGAGAACCATCTGGAATTTTTAATTTGGTTTTGGACTCAAAGTTTATTTTACCTTCAAAAAATAATTTTAAAATAAATCTGAAATACTCATTTTCATTTTTTCCACCATTTACAAAAAAAGCATTTAATTCATTAAGCTTACTAAATACAATTGACTTCACTTCAGCTGGAGATTCTTTATCTTCAAATAAATCGATGATTTTAAAAATTAAATTATTTCCTATAATTAAGTCTAGTTGCTCTACATTACCTTTAGTTTTGGTTTTAAAAAACTTATTGATTAAAAAGTCTAAAGTTTCATTTAACCCAAGCTGGTCTTTATAGTAAACTTTTTGTTGAGCAAGTCTACTGGCCCTTTGTGAATTTAAAATAAAGGTGAAAATTAAGTCACTTAAAGAATTTATTGGACTTAACAAGTCAAAAGTTGGTCCTGTGAATCCTGAAAAACTCTCACGAGATTGACCCGATCCAAATGCAAATGGAGGCAAAATTTCTAAAATATTTTTTGGAATTATTAAATGATTTTGGTTTAATGATTCACATAATCGGTTGAGCGCTTCTCTTTGAATATCTGCACTTACTGGTATAGCTTTTTCACTAAATGTACCTTTAACTGAATAATTAAAGTTTTGTCCACCAATTAGCTTTGAAACTGCTTCAATTTGATATCTATGGAGGAAGTATATTGGAACCAGTCTGTCTCTAAGTATTGAAATTGGATCTCCATTTTTAAGTTGGTGAATTGAAAAATTATCCATCGCTACTTTTCTAACTTTGAGCAAATGATTAAACTCATTTATAGGACCTGTTCCATTGTCCCAAAGATGCGCACTTGGGTGAGCTCCACCAATGGGCCTTGCATCTTTGTCAGTTATAAATCTTTGACCTTTATTATAACTATCGTTTAAAATTTTATTTAGTTCATTTTGTTCATTTTGTTCTGCTGAAAAATCTTGATAAGAGTAAAGCACGGATGTTTTATCCCATTCACCAATACCTTCATCATAAGCATTGTCAAATTTAATTTCTCCATTTACAAGTTCAATTAATGGATGAGGATAATCCATGACTGATTCCCTGTTATTGGTACTCGAAGAAAAATTATGAGCAAACCCAAGTGTATGGCCTATTTCATGGGCAGATAATTGCTTAATTCTATTAATTGACATGTTTAACATATCTAAATCATTTGTATCGTTGTATTTATAAGGGTCTTTTGATAGGGATTGTGCAATCATAAAGTCTTGACGTATTCTTAAACTTCCTAAACTAACGTGTCCTTTTATAATTTCTCCACTTCTAGGATCTACAACGCTTGATCCGTAACTCCAACCTCTGGTTGATCTGTGAATCCACTGAATTACATTATATCTAACATCCAAGGGGTCAGCATCCTCAGGTAAAATTTCTATCCTGAAAGCATTTTTATACCCAGCGTTTTCAAAAGCCTGGTTCCACCACATTCCTCCCTCTATTAGAGCAGATCGCACAGGCTCAGGCGTCCCGTTGTCTAAATAGTAAATTATGGGTTCAACAGCTTCGCTAATACTTTCAGAGGGATCTTTCTTCTTCAATCTATGCCTTACAACATAAGTCTTCTTTGTTGATTCATTTACTGGTGTAGAATAATCAAAAAAGTGGAAGCCATTAGCTCCAGATCTTGGATCAAATTTTCGAGGAGTGTAATTTTTGTCTGGCAGTTTAACGAAAGAGTGGTGCTGATGAACTGTTACGCTTTTCGGAGACGGAGTTACTGTTTGCAGTAGCTTTCCTGTTGGATTTCCCGAAAAAGTGAGCATTACGTCGAACTCACTGTTTTTGGGAAAATTTTTAGTTCTATCTAAGAAAATGGCGGATCTGTTCTTATCTACCTTAAAAGTCCCCTCTCCCCTTTTTTCCAGTCTGTCTGTAACTCCATGTGGATCTTGCATTAGAAAAGGAGTTAAATCTATAAATAAATCTGTTTTAGTTGATTTATGTATATCAAAACCAAAAAGAACGGACTTTGCAAATGCCTCATCAATTGATTTTTTTTCAAGCTTATTGGTTGAGCTACTTCTGAAGATTAAATTTGGTTGAATCAACATTATTTTATTACCCATCCTCTTAAAATAAACTAATCTTTCTTCTCCAAGTTGACCCCTATCAAGACCAATATCGTTGCTCCCTATTCCCTGACTTAAACTGCTGACATATAAAAATTCTTTCTCTAAATGTTTTGCTTTATTTAATTTTAAAATTATACGACCATCTTCAAAACTATATGAAAATTCAAAAAAGCCTTTGAGTACTTTTTCCTTTAGCTGCGATGGATTTGAATTATAAAATAATAAGTTATTCGAAATGTTTTTTGAATAAAGTTTACAGTTTAAAAAAAACAATAAAAAAAATATGATTTTAAAACGCATTATTTTATATTTTTTTATGACTATTTAAAATTAAAGAAAAAAAGAACAGTAAATTTATTTTTTAAATTTAAATGTGTATGATTTCAAATGATCAAAAAATAGAACTTAAAAAACGTCTGGATGCGTTAAGGGGGTATCTTTGACATAGACGGAAAACTCAAAACGTTAAAAGAAATAGAACTCATTACTTCAAAAGCAGACTTTTGGAACGATTCAAAAGAAGCGGAAAGAGTAATGAAAAAAATGAAAACTATTAAAAAGTGGATTACTGAATTCAATCAGATTCAAACCATTTTCGATGATATTCAAATTCTTTGTGAATACAATGAACAAGGAGAAAACACCTCTGAAGAAATTGAAGAATCTTATTCTAAATGCATAAAATATCTAGAAGATTTAGAGTTTAAAAACATGCTTTCAAATGAAGGGGATAATTTAAGTGCTATTGTCCAAATTAATGCAGGAGCTGGAGGTACAGAGAGCTGCGACTGGGCTGAAATGCTTATGAGAATGTATCTAATGTGGGGAGAAAAGAATTCATTTAAATTGAAAGAATTAAATAATCAATCTGGAGATGTTGCAGGAATTAAAACCGTTACAATTCAAATAGAGGGAGACTACGCTTTTGGATGGCTCAAAGGAGAAAATGGAGTTCATAGGCTAGTACGAATTTCTCCCTTTGACAGTAATGCAAAACGTCATACTTCCTTCGCATCAGTTTACGTTTATCCACTAGTTGATGAAGAAATTGAAATTGAAGTCAATCCATCCGATCTCAAATGGGAAACTATGAGGTCAAGTGGAGCTGGAGGACAAAGTGTCAATAAAATTGAAACAGCCGTAAGATTAAAGCATTTACCAACAGGAATAATCGTTGAGAACTCAGAGAGTCGTTCTCAACTTGATAATAAAAACAAAGCATTACATCTTCTGAAATCTCAGTTGTATCAAATTGAGTTAAAAAAAAGAACTTCAGAAAGAGATAAAATTGAAGCTTCAAAAAAGAAAATTGAATGGGGTTCTCAAATTAGAAACTATGTTTTTCACCCATATAAATTGGTAAAAGATTTAAGAAGTAATTGTGAAGTTTCAGATGTAGAGTCTGTTATGAATGGTAATCTTGACGTATTCCTCAAAGAGTTTTTAATGCAATCGGGACAAAGAGATGAGAAAAAAAGAAATTAAAAATATAATTTTTGATTTAGGTGGTGTTTTAATTGATTGGAATCCAGATTATGTTTTTAAAAAACTAATTAAAAACAAAACTGATCGTGAATTTTTCTACAATAATGTTTGCACATTCGAGTGGAATGAAAATCAGGATATGGGATACCCTTTAAAAAAAGCCACAACAGAAAGAATAAAATTATTCCCTGAATATGAAAAATTAATTCTCGCATATTATGGGAGATGGGAAGAAATGCTCGGTGGTGAAATATCAGGAACGGTTAAAATATTAAAAAATATTTATCATAAAGGGGAATTTAAAATCCTTGCACTGACTAATTGGAGTTCTGAAACGTTTCCAGTGGCTTTGAAAAAATTTAAATTTTTAAAATTATTTTCAGGAATTGTAGTTTCAGGAGAAGAAAAAACAAGAAAACCTTTCGAAAAAATATATCAATTAACAATCAACAGATATAATTTGAATTGCGATGAAACAGTTTTTATTGATGATAATCAAAGAAATATAAATGCTGCTATTAATTTTGGAATAAAAAAAAATATTCTTTTTAAAAATCCAGATAATTTAGAGGCTGATTTAAAAAAACTTAAAATATTATGAAGTATATAATTTACCACAATCCTAGATGCAGAAAATCAAGAGAAGCTCTAAAATATCTTCATGATAAAGAATACGATTTTGAGATTAGAGATTATATTAAAAATCTTTTGTCAGTGGAAGAAATAAAATCATTAATAGAGTCCCTTGAAATTAAACCCCTTGAATTGGTAAGGAAAAACGAAACGATTTGGAAAGAAAATTTTAAAAAAAGAGATTTAGATGATAATCAGATTATATATGCTCTCTCAAAATATCCAAAATTAATTGAAAGGCCTATAGTTTCAAAAGGTAAAAGTTCTATAATTGCAAGACCAGTTGAAAAATTGTTAAAATTTCTTTAAAAAAAAAATTACTCAGAAAAATTGTTCATTTTTGCACAAAATTATATGTGAAAAAAATACTCTTCTTAATCGTTTTCATTTTCTTAAGTTTAAATACTAAAGCCCAGAGAAATTTTCCATCTGCAGTTAAAAAAATATTTATTACAGGCAAAGTAATCGATATTGATACCGGACAACCCTTAGAATATGCAACTATTTCATTTAAAAATCCAAATACCCCTAAATTAAATCAAGGAGGTATCACCAATCAAAATGGAGTTTTTAAAATCGAAATAATTCCTGGTAAATACGATATCATAACTGAATACATTTCATTTGAAAAAAATATTGAAAAAGGAATTGTTTTAAATAATTCCAAAAATATCGGTGAAATAAAATTAAAAATTTCTATTTCCGACTTAGATGAAGTCGAATTAATAGGAGAACAGACTCAAGTAGAAATAAGACTGGACAAAAGAGTTTACAACGTAGGAAAAGATATAACTGTTAGAGGGGGTAGCGTGTCTGATGTTATGAATAATATTCCTTCTGTATCTGTTGATCCTGAAGGAAATATTTCATTACGAGGAAATGGTAATGTAAGAATTTTAATAAACGGTAAGCCATCCGGTTTAGTTGGCTTGTCGGGCCCTCAGGGATTGCGACAACTTCCTGCTGAATCAATTGAAAAAGTCGAAGTAATCACCTCACCTTCAGCTAGATATGAAGCATCTGGAACAGCTGGAATTCTCAATATTATACTTAAAAAACAAAATTTAGAAGGATTCAATGGCTCATTAGCTTTGAATTCTGGTTTTCCTAGGGCCATAGGAAGTAATTTGAATATGAATTTTAGAAAAAATAAAATAAATTTTTTTTCAACCATAAGTGTAAATGATTCAAAATCATTGGGAGGTGGTTTGTTTGACAGTGAATATTTTAATGGTAACAATCCAAGTACATTTACATATGAAGACAGAGACTACGACAGACTTCGAAAGAGAGTTTTTTTAAATCTTGGTATGGAATATTATTTTAACGATGAAACATCTCTGACAATAACTGGTTTTACAAGAAATTCTGATAATCTAAGTAATAATTCTACCATTATACAAGACCTTACTGAAAATAAGGAAATATTAAATGAATTTGGAAGATTTCAAGATGAAGAGGAGGAGGATATATCAAGCCAATTGACCCTTAACTTTACAAAAAAATTTAATAAAAAGGGCCACGAATTAGTAATTGAGTATCAGACCGAAAAAAGTACAGAGGATGAAAGTGATTATGCTTCAAATACAAATACTTTTAACCAATCATCAATGACAGATGAGACTCAACAAAGAAAACTACTTCAACTAGATTATGTTTATCCTATTGATAAAAATACGCAATTCGAGCTTGGATACCGAGGTAATTTTAGCGATTTAAATACAGATTATAATGTTTTAGATATTCGCAATAATGTAACAACAATAAATTTAAATCTATCAAACATATTTGTTTTTAGTCAAGATGTAAATGCCTATTATACTCAATTCGGGAAAAAAATAAACAAGTTTTCATACCTATTGGGCCTTAGAGCAGAAACTACTAATCTTCAATTTAATCAGAAAACCTCTCAAGAGTCAAATCAAAAGAAATACACCAACTTATTTCCAACTGTAAATTTATCATATGAGTTTAGTAATTATGAAAATATAACACTTGGGTATAGTAGGAGAATTAGAAGGCCTCGGTCTTGGTCATTAAACCCCTTCCAATCAATAACAAGTCTTACGTTTTTTAGACAAGGTAATCCAGATCTAGACCCCTCCTACTCTAATTCATATGACCTTGGATATTTAAAAAAAATCAAAAAATTTACCTTCAGTGGGTCAGTATATTTTCAAAAAGAAACTGATGTTATTCAAAGAATTACTGAAGAAACAGGCGAAATAGTTAGAGTAAGTGAAAATCCAATAGTTGATGTACCAGCACTAAGATTTACTTCCATTAATTTGTCAGAAAATACAAGAACAGGGACCGAATTTACTCTTACCTATACACCCAAAAGGAGCATTAGATTAAGTGGAAATTTTAATCTTTTTAATTCTGAGACAATTGGTAGCTATAAAGGCGACTCGTTTGATGCAAGAATTTTAACTTGGTTTGCAAGATTTAATACTAGTTTTCCACTACCACTTGGAACAAATGCACAAATCAATGGTTATTACAGAGGACCAAGAGAAAATGCTCAAAGAAAAACTAAAGGTCTAGTTGGTTTTTCAGGAGCCATAAATAAGCAAATTTTTAAAAAGAAGGGTACAATTTCATTTAGAGCATCAGATATATTCAATTCACAAATTTCCAGAAGCACAACTAGAACCGATAGTTTTGAAAATTATACAGAATTTCAATGGAGAGCTCCAACCTATATACTTACACTAACTTACAGAATTAACGAAAATAAATCTAAAAGAAGAAAAAATTCACGTCAATATAATTCGGATGGACAAGAATTTGAATTTGGAGATTAAATGTAATTAAACTAGGATTTTTTAGAAGACGTTTTGTCTTTAATCCATTCCAAAAAAGTTCCAGTTAACCAATAGGGTATAATAAATAAAAGCAAGAAAAACATTAACCAAAATCCTATTGTGAGTATGCCTAGAAAAGATAGAAAACCTAAATATTGATCGAATTCAAACATGTTCGTTAATATATTTTTCAAATTTAATTTATTTTTCTAAATAAAATTTCTGTTTTTTTAAAAAATAATTTACTGAATTTAAAAATTTAGGCTGAAAAAAATTTATTGTAATTTTGATTTATAGCTTTTCAATGAAATACAGAATAGAAAAAGATACTATTGGTGAAGTAAAGGTTCCAGAAAATGTCTATTGGGGTCCACAAACTGAAAGATCAAGACAAAATTTCAAAATTGGAACTTCCAATAAAATGCCAATTGAAATTATTTATGGCTATGGTTATCTAAAAAAATCTGCTGCACTGGCAAATCATGAGCTTGGCGTTTTGAAAAAAAGTAAAAAAGATTTAATTGTAAAAGTTTGTAATGAGATTATCAATGGAAAGTTAGATGATCACTTTCCTCTTGTAATTTGGCAGACTGGTTCTGGCACTCAAACTAATATGAATGTTAATGAAGTAATTAGTAATAGAGCACATGTAATTCTTGGAAATAAATTGGGTGCTGGAAAAAAAGAATTATCCCCCAATGATGATGTTAACATGTCACAATCGTCAAATGACACATTCCCAACTTCTATTCATATTGCAACATTTCTGAAACTAATGAAAGTAACAATTCCTGGAATTGAAAATCTATTAAGTTCGTTAAAATCAAAGGCCAAGGAATTTGAGAAAGTGGTTAAAATTGGAAGAACCCACCTTATGGATGCAACTCCTGTTACTTTAGGTCAAGAATTTTCAGGATATTCTTCTCAAGTCCAGCATGGATTAGATTCTCTAAAATTTTCTCTAAACCACTTATCCGAAATTGCTCTAGGTGGTACTGCAGTTGGTACTGGAATCAATACCCCCATGGGATACAATGACTGTGTTGCAGATTATATATCAAAATCAACAGGTATAAAGTTTATAAGTGCCATTAACAAATTTGAAGCATTAGCCTCAAATGAAGCAATCGTCAGTGTTCACAATTCATTGAAACAATTAGCAATATCTCTAAATAAAATAGCAAATGATATAAGGCTTATGGGCTCAGGACCAAGGTCAGGAATTGGCGAAATATACTTACCTGCTAATGAACCCGGAAGTTCAATAATGCCTGGGAAGGTAAATCCTACTCAATGCGAAGCACTAACGATGGTTTGTGCTCAAATCATGGGAAATGATGTAACTATAGGAATTGGAAATACCCAGGGTCATTTCGAGTTAAATGTTTTTAGACCAGTAATCGCAAAAAACATTTTAGAATCATCGCAAATACTTGGGGACGCTTGTAAAAGTTTTAGTGAAAATTGTATTTCTGGAATCACACCCAATTTGAAGAAAATTGACAAATTATTAAACAATTCCCTAATGCTAATTACCGCCTTAAATACTAAAATAGGATACTATAAGTCTGCTGAAATTGCTAATTTGGCATTTAAAGAAAATATTTCTCTGAAAGAAGCGGGTAAAAAATTAAACTACGTTTCAGAAAAAGACTTTGATAAATGGGTTAGACCTGAAGATATGACAGGTAAAGACAATGATTAGTTTTAAAAAGTTTACAAAGATTGATTCTGAAATATTCAAATCCTTAAACCTAGAATGGTTAAATAGCTATTTTGACGTAGAACCAATTGACAAAGTAGTATTAAATAATCCAAAAAGAGAAATTGTCGATAAAGGTGGCTTCATTTTCATGATAAAGAAAAATCCTGAAATTATTGGAACTTTTGCGTTTATTAAAAAAAGTGATAAAATATATGAATTTAGCAAAATGGCAATAGTTCCTGAAGAAAGAGGAAAAGGATATGGGAACCTGGCCATGAAATTTTTAATTGAATTTGCAAAAAATAAACAGTGGTCAAAACTTATTCTTTATTCAAATACAAAACTTAAAAATTCAATTCATTTGTATAGCAAGTATGGATTTGAAGAAATACCATTAGAGAAAAATATCATATATTCAAGAGGAAATATAAAGATGGAATTAAGTTTACTCCATTAAAAAATCTTGCATAATTTTAAGACTTTCATAAGGTTTCTCCTCCATTGGGATATGTCCAGTACGATTCATGATTGAAACTCTAGAATCTTTAATCATTGATTTGAATTTTTGGGCAAACTTTACATTTATCCACTCATCGTTTTCTCCCCATAATATAAGAGTTGGAGACTTAATTTTTTTTAATCTTGAAGTATAATCAACATAATTAATTAAAGCTCGATCAATAAACGCTTGCCTATTACCTTCTCTTAAATTTAACTTATAATATCTATCGATAGTTGATTTTAATATAAGCTTATCATCATAATAAACTTCTTTCAAAGATTTTTTTATTAAAAATTTGGCTGATGTTTTTTTTACAAGAAAATTTAGAAAATTATTTCGTGCTATTCTAATTACGAAAGGTATCTCAACCATTTCAAATCCAGATGAATTAATTAAAATTAATTTTTTTATTTTTTCATCGTAAAATGATGTATATAACCAAGCAATTGATCCTCCTAAAGAGTTTCCTACTAGATAGAATTTTTCGATTCCAACTAGTTCAACGAAGCTGTCAAGGAGATTAACGTAATCTTTAATTTCATATCTTTTATCTAAACGAGGTCCTGATAAACCAAATCCAGGCAATGTTATTCTTAAGACTCTGTAATTCTCCTTTAACTTTTCAGCCCAGAGATCCCAAGTATGGAGCGAGGCACCAGTACCGTGAAGAAGAATTATTGGTGTACCCTCCCCTTCATCTGTATAATGAACAAGAATTCCATCAACTTCAACAAATCTTGAACTCTCATTTTTGAATTCTGATTTTAAGTCTTTTAAAGGTATGTCTTTAGTAATATTAGCAGTGATTAAAATAACTAAGGATAATGCAACAAATATAATTGCTGTAAATATTTGCTTAGATTTAAACATATAGACTAAAATTTCAAACTCTTCCCTTGAGTGCATTAAAAGCCCAAGAAACCGCGTAAAAACCTAATCCTGCAACAGAGAAACCTATTGCATACTCTCTATATTTAAACAAACCTAAAAGGATTAAAGCAGTACCTAGTATCCCCATACACAATGAGGAAATTCTAAAAATTTTATTTTTGTTTAGGCTCATAAAGAAATCTAATACAAATATCGATTTTTTAAGTAAATTAAATCAGAATAGATAAAAATAATTCAAACGTCTAATTATTAAATAATTTTTATTTTCCATCTAGCCCATTTGTATTTTTTAGAAAGGAAAATAATTATTAGAGGATAAATTATAAGAACATATAGTAAAACCTCCTTGCTGAAATATGGATTCCCCGTAAATTTAAAAATGGAATATGTTTCAAATGCAGTCCAATCAGCAGTGACTAAAAGAGAAGCTACTAAATTGTTTGATACATGAAAACCAGAAGATAATTCAACACCCTCATCCATTAGAGTTACAATTCCAAAAAACAATCCGGTTCCAATATAATAAATCAATAATCCGTATCCGAGCTTTTGAATTTCAGGATTAAGAATATGGAGTAGACCAAATATTACGGAGGTGGTCAAAAGAGGTAACAATCTATTTTTAAAAAAAAAACTAAACCCTTGCATTAAATATCCCCTAAAAATTAATTCTTCTACAACTGATTGTATTGGTATCATAGCTGTGGATATAAAAAAAAGAATTAAAAATTTTGAGAAATCAAAATTCCATTCATAATCAATTGGATTAAAAAATATTTCAATAGAGAAAATCGACATACTTATTAGAGACCAAAGAATAAATGCAAATTTAAATCTTTCAAAGTCAATTTTTTTTCTTGAAGTTATTATTGAAATTAAAGGTCTAAAATGTATTTTTTTTACAACAAACCATATTCCTAAAAAAGAAAAAGCTGATGGTAATAATAATAAGAATAACAATAAGTTCTTATCTAGTGAAGAAAAAACGTCTAAACCATTTGAGTAAGTATTTATCTCATTAGGTAAGAAAAAAAACATAGGCGTTTGACCTAAAATTGAAAAAAGTAATACAATTAATGAGCCAAGAAGATAAAACACCAAGGGTTTTTTTTCTTTACTAAAGTTTTCTAGAAAATTATTTTTTTTAACTTCCATAAGTTTAAATGGAGAGTATTATTATCAAAAGTGAAAACTAATAATAATACCAAAACAAAAAAATATTTGATAGTAAATTGTTTGAATATTATAGTAAACAAGTGATCTACTATTATAGTTTTTAAATAATCCTACCGAAATAATCAATCCGTATAGTGCTAGAATTGAAATAATAATAGAATAAACATTGTCGTTAAAATCTAAAATGTTTTCTAAAAATACCTTTTTAAGTAAATATGAAAAAAAAATTATTAAGGTGATATTTAACAAAAATATCCATCTTGATAACTTTTTACCTAGTAGAACAACTAAATTTATTTTTCCAGTAATCTTATCGGAATTATGATCTGGAAATTGATTTATGAATAAAATATTTGTTGTCAACAAACCTAGTGGTAGTCCTATCAGGAAAAAATTTATAATACCTTCATAGGCCAGGTTAATAGTATTTGTTGACATAGCAAAAGCACTTCCAATAGTTAAAAGAGGTCCAAAACATAAAAAGATGGTTAATTCCCCTAAACCTTTTCTACCAGACAGTCTAAAGGGTTTTGCTGTATAAAAATATCCTAGTAAGGTAGCTGTAAAAGCAATAAATCCCATTGCTGTAATATTTTCAAGTGAATTTGTGACCAAATAACTATTATAACAAACAAAAACGAAAGAAACTAAGGAAGCAAAAAGCATGATGTTGGCAAGATTTTTGGTGTTTTTTAATGTTATTAAACCTAATTCTATTGCTCTACTTCCTCCTGAAATTTGAGCACCCCGTAAAACTAAAGATTTGTCACCGACATTAAAATATTCTTTATTTGCCTCATCTGTACCATGCTTAACATCAAAATAGTCATTATACAAATTTGAAAATAAATGAAGAAAAAAAACTCCAGTAATTGATAGTATAGAATTTATAAAACTAAAATTTCCAGAAGATGACAAAAAGTAAGAAACAACAACCATGGGTAAAATAGATGCCAAAGTAAATCCACCTCTTGTTATAGCAATTCCCCTAATCAATTTTGTTGAAAATTTAATTGGTATTTCTACTTTTTCACTAATTTCTTTTGTAATACCGCAGTAACCAGTTTGTCCGTTGTCTTTTCCATTTGCATAGTTGGGAGTAATTAAAATTTCAGCATTAAAAAAAGAACCATCTTTTCTTTTAAATCTAGTTTTGACAACTGATTTACCCTTTTTATTAGCCTCCTCTAGCCAACCTAAAACATTTTGAATAACTATGTCCGCTTCTGAAAAAATTGATACCCTTTTTATACCTATTAACTCGTCTTTGGAATATCCAAACATATCCAGTGCTCCTTTATTAATCTCTTGAATAACACCCTCCATATTACAAATAATAACACTTTTCATAAACTTAAATTTGTTCTCAAATATATGATATTATCTTGTTAAAAAATCAATTTTCAACTCAATTAATAGGTGAAAACGGGATTGATAAAGGGTATTTAAAATTTACTTTACCTCTTCAAAATCTACATCCTGGACATCATCTTTACCGGATTTATCTTTATCATTTTTTTCATTTTTTCCTTTAGGTTCGCTTTTGGATTCTTTTTGATTGTTGGCTTGTGCCTTATACATTTCCTCGGAGGCACCTTTCCATGCAGTATTAATTTTCTCTAGCGAAGAATCAATTAGCTTTGAGTCTTTACTCTGATAAGCAACTTTTAATTCTTTTAAAGCCTCCTCGATAGGTTTCTTTTTATCTGCCGAAAGTTTTTCGCCAAATTCCTTAAGCTGACTTTCTGTTTGGAAAATCATTTGGTCAGCACTGTTTAGTTTATCGACCTCATCTTTAACTTTTTTGTCTGCCTCTGCATTAGCTTCAGCTTCTTTTTTCATCTTTTCAATTTCCTCTTCAGTAAGTCCTGAAGATGCTTCAATACGAATGTCTTGAGATTTCCCAGTTGCCTTGTCAGCTGCTGTAACTTTGATTATTCCATTAGCGTCAATATCAAAGGTTACCTCGATCTGTGGAGTTCCTCTTGGCGCAGGTGGAATTCCATCGAGATGAAATTTTCCAATTGTTTTATTATCTGCAGCCATTGACCTTTCTCCCTGTAAAACATGAATTTCAACGGAAGGTTGATTATCAGCTGCGGTAGAAAAAACTTGGGATTTTTTAGTGGGTATAGTTGTATTAGCATCTATGAGTTTTGTCAAAACACCCCCCATTGTTTCAATACCCAATGAAAGAGGAGTAACGTCTAAAAGTAAAACATCCTTGACATCACCAGTTAATACCCCTCCTTGAATAGCTGCTCCAACAGCAACGACCTCATCTGGATTAACTCCTTTAGAGGGTTTTTTTCCAAAAAACTTTTCTACTTCACTTTGGATTACAGGAATCCTAGTTGAACCTCCTACCAAAATAACTTCATCTATATCGGAGGTACTTAGACCAGCATCATTCAAAGCCTTTTTAACAGGAGATATAGATCTTTTAACTAAATCGTTAGATAATTGTTCAAACTTAGAACGAGTAAGTGAGGTTACTAAATGTTTAGGGCCAGTAGGAGATGCGGTTACATAAGGTAAGTTAATTTCTGTTTGAGCAGAAGAAGAGAGTTCGATTTTTGCCTTTTCAGCAGCTTCTTTAAGCCGCTGTAAAGCCATGGGATCTTTTCTCAAATCAATATCTTCATCTTTCTTGAACTGCTCAGCTAGCCAATCAATTAAAACCTGATCAAAATCATCTCCACCGAGACGCGTGTCACCATTAGTTGATAAAACCTCAAAAACACCATCTCCCAGCTCAAGTATGGATATGTCAAAGGTTCCTCCCCCTAAATCATAAACAGCTATTTTTTTATCTGAACCTCCTTTATCAAGGCCGTAAGCTAAGGCGGCAGCAGTAGGTTCATTAATTATTCTTTGAACTTTAAGTCCTGAGATTTCACCTGCTTCTTTAGTCGCTTGCCTTTGAGAATCATTGAAATAAGCTGGTACTGTAATAACTGCTTCACTAACAGGTTGTCCTAAGTAATCCTCAGCTGTTTTTTTCATTTTCTGAAGAATCATAGCAGATAACTCTTGTGGTGTATATAGTCTACCATCAATATCTACTCTTGGTGTATCATTATCTCCCTTTATTAGTTTGTATGCCACGGTAGATGCTTCTTTACTAGATTCAGAATATTTATTACCCATAAAACGTTTAACAGAAGCTACAGTTTTAGTTGGGTTTGTTACAGCCTGTCTTTTAGCGGGATCACCTACTTTAATTTCACCTCCTTCTACAAATGCAATTACAGATGGTGTTGTTCTTTTTCCTTCAGCATTAGGGATTACTACAGGTTCTTTACCTTCCATAACTGATACACAAGAGTTTGTAGTTCCTAAATCGATTCCAATAATTTTACTCATAACTTAATTTTTTTTATAAATTTTGCAATCTTTATGCCAGCTGTTAAAAACTGACATGCTGTCATAATTTTATTTTTAATTGAAAAACGATTTAAAAACTTAAATTTGTAGAATTAATTCTTTAAAAAGATCTTGAAAGAAAATAAAGAGTACAAAATTGTCACAACAAAATCATTATTTGAAATGAAGCGAAATAATGATAAAATTTCTATGTTAACAGCTTATGATTATTCTATGGCAAAAATTATTGACAGAGCAGGTATAGACGTAATTTTAGTTGGAGACTCCGCATCAAATGTTTTTGCTGGTCATGAAACAACTCTACCTATAACACTTGATCAGATGGTTTATCATGCATCATCAGTTGTTAAAGCCACTAAGAGATCTTTAATTGTTGTTGATTTACCATTTGGTAGCTATCAATCAGATTCTAGTGAAGCCTTAAAATCAGCAATAAGAATAATGAAAGAGTCAGGAGCCCATGCAGTTAAACTTGAAGGAGGTGAATCACAAAAAAAATCAATAGAAAGAATATTACAAGCTGGGATTCCCGTAATGGGTCATCTTGGTTTAACTCCACAATCTATTTACAAATTTGGAACATACACAGTTAGGGCACAAGAGAAAATTGAAGCTGAAAAACTAATAAATGATTCATTGCTTCTAGAAGAAATTGGTTGCTTTGGGATTGTATTAGAAAAAATACCAGCAAAGCTTGCAGGTAAAATAGCTTCTAAATTAAGCATTCCTGTTATTGGTATTGGAGCCGGTAAAAGTGTTGATGGACAAGTACTTGTTATAAATGACATGTTAGGAATGAATAAAGAATTCAGTCCTCGTTTTCTGAGGAGATATGCTGATTTGGATTCATTAATTAATAAAGCTGTTAAAAATTACTCCAATGATATAAAAAAAGGAGACTTTCCAAACAAGGATGAACAATATTAGATTAGTAAAACAGAATTTAATATACGAAGACAATCATTTACTAGTTTTTAATAAGCAACCCGGGATTTTGGTACAAGGAGATAAGACCGGTGATATTTCATTATTGGATATACTCAAAAATTATCTTAAAATAACAAAAAATAAAGAAGGAAATGTTTATTTAGGTCTAGTTCATAGGCTCGATCGAACATCAAGCGGAGTAATGATCTTTGCTAAAACATCAAAAGCATTGTCTAGGCTAAACAAACAATTTAAAAAAAGAGAA
>JBELIL010000102.1:0-5278 GCA_042090925.1 Flavobacteriales bacterium | reverse complement strand
CTCCCCCCCAAAAGACGTAAGCCCCAATCCACCTCCACATTCTGAAAAAAGCTTCCTTGAAAACTTAATTATTGGACATCCTAAAAAATTCAATAACAGTGAAAGCCTAGTAGAAACAAAAATTAAAAATTTTATAAAAAAATTGAATTTATCTTTACCAAAAATCCCTATCGTGAGACATGATGAAAGATTTACTTCAAAAATTGCCTATAATGCAATACTTGAATCTGGTGTGAACAAAAGAAAAAGACAAGACAAATATTTAGTTGATAAGGTAAGTGCTACAATTTTATTACAATCTTATTTATCTATTTATAAAAATACTTAAACCTATGATTTTACCAATTCTGTCTTATGGAAATTCAGTTCTTAAAGAGAAAGCCCAACCTGTTTCTGTAAAAATAAATAATTTAAAAAGTTTGATAGACAATATGTGGGAAACTATGTATGCGGCCCAGGGTGTTGGTCTTGCTGCACCACAAATAGGTGAATCAAAAAGATTATTTATTGTTGACACTTATCCTTTTTCAGATAATGAAGATTTATCAATAGCCGAAAGGAAATTTTTAAAAAGTTTTAAAATGGTATTTATAAACCCAGAAATTATAGAAGAAAATGGAAAAGAGTGTGTTTTTAGTGAAGGTTGTTTAAGTATACCCGGCATAAGAGAGGATGTAAAGAGAAAAGAAACCATAATCATTAAATTTCAAGATTTGAATGGAAAATTTATAAAAGAATCATTCTCAGGTATTGCGGCTAGAGTTATACAGCACGAATACGATCATATTGAGGGAGTGTTATTTACAGACAAATTGTCTTATTTAAAAAAGAAAACAATCAAAAGGAAACTTACAGAAATTTCAACCGGTAAAATCAAAGTTGATTATAGTATGAAATTTTTATAAAATAAATTAACATAATGGATTCATTAGATGAACAATTGAAGGAGATTAAAAAATTAATTTCTATAATATGGGAATTAAGAGAAAAATGTCCTTGGGATAGAAAACAGACTTTTAAAACTTTAAAAACATTAACTATCGAAGAAATATACGAGTTATGTGAAGAGATTGATAAATTAAATTATGATGGTATTAAAGAGGAATTAGGCGATTTATTGCTTCACGTTCTATTCTACGCAAAAATAGGTTCAGAAAAAAACAAATTCAATATTGGAATTATTGCTAAAGAACTGACTAATAAATTAATTAGACGACATCCTCATATTTATAATCATGTAAAAATTAAAACAACAGACGATGTTCTATCAAACTGGGAAAAAATAAAATTAAAAGAAGGTAGGAGCAGTATATTAGACGGTGTACCAAAAAATTTGCCACCTATACTGAAAGCTCAAAGAATCCAGGATAAAGTTTCGTCTGTCGGATTTGACTGGAAAAAATCTGAGGATGTATTAGAAAAATTGGACGAAGAGATACTTGAGTTCAAAGAAGAGTTAAATAAAAAAAATAAAGATAATTTAGAAAAAGAGTTTGGAGATATTCTATTTTCATTAATCAATCTATCAAGACATTATAAAATCAATCCATACGATGCACTAGAAAAATCAAATATAAAATTTGTAAAACGGTTTAAATTTATAGAGGAAAAAACAAAAAAAATAAAAAAACAAATTTACGACCTTGACTTAAAAGAAATTGACATTTTATGGGAACAATCCAAAAAAGAAACTTAAAATTTTATTATTTAGCTTAATCTCTGTAGGCTTGATTTAAAACTGATTTTAGTTGTTTAAGTTTAGATTCCGCTAGTGTTTTTTTAAGATTAAGCTTTTCTATTTTATTATTTACTTCGACAAGTAATGGATTGTTATTACTAGATTCACTGAAAAATTCTAGATTATTCTCAAGTTGATTAAGTTCACTACTTATATCGTCTATGGTTTTTCTCAATTGGTTATTTTCATCATTGATTAGCTTTTTGTCATTTTTAATGAATAATAATCTTGTTTCATACTTTTTCATTTCCAATTTATTTTTTGGAATTGAAATCTCCTTCCATTTATTTGATAAAAAATTTAATACAATCTTCTCTTTATTTCCTAGATCATTGTTTCTTATTTTGTTCCAACTTGTAGATTTATCTACAATAAATAATTCATATTTCTTCGGAGTTAACGGGATTTTTTCATTTTTTAAAGTTTCTATAAATTCTTTTTGCTCATTTATTATCTTTTTTTCATTATGGTTGAGGCTTTTGTTTTTGTTTTTAAAATTATCGAAATAATTGTTTGTCTTTAATTTAAACTCTGACCATAATTTTTCAGAATATTTTTTTGATACCCTTCCGCTATTTTTCCATTCAGATTGAATTTCTTTGATTCTATCAATATGATTTCGCCAATTTTCTTTTTCCAGAATATTTTCAACCTCTTCAATCAGTTTTTGTTTTGATTCAATAGATTTTTTTTCTAAAACTTTTAGATTTTTATAAAAGTTGTTTTTTTCTTTATTGAATATTCTTGTTGTATCTCTGAAAGAATTCCATAAATCTTTACTTTTTTCTTTTGGTACATTCCCAATTCTGATAAATTTCTTTTTTAATTCTTCGACTTCTTTTATTGAACTTTGCCAGTCGTTATGTGTATTTATTTTATATACTGTTATTTTTTTTATTTGGTTAATTAGTTCAACCTTAGTTTCATAATTTTTTAATTTAATTGAATCTATATTTTTAACGTATTGATTTTTTTGCTGATGTATTTTTTTTGTTGCTAATTGAAATCTTTCCCATAACTCTTCCCTTTTATCTCTCGAAACTGGTCCTAATTCACTTTTCCATAATCTATGTAAATTATTTAGCTCCCTAATAGCTATGTGTATATTATCTAAATCCACTAATTTTTCAGCTTTTTCAATTATTTTAACTTTTTCCTCATAATTATTTCGATAATCTATGTCTCTTAGTTCTCTATTTAAGTGTAAGAGGTCATAAAATCTTTCAACATGAAATTTATATGTTTGCCAAACATTATTGTTCTCAATTCTTGGGACTTGCCCAGTGCTATAAAATGATTCTTGTAATTTTTTAAAGTTTTTATAAGTATTACTATCATGCTGACTTTTATCAATCAGTTTTTTTATCTCTTCTATTATTTCCTTTTTTAGAGCTAAGTTTGTTTTTTGTTTGCTTGATAATTCTTTAAAATATTGATTTTTTTTATTTTTGTAGGATTTAAATATGTCATAAAATTCTTTTTTATACCCTGGTGTAAAATAAAAATCAATCTCAGTACCTCCTTTGTCAATAAATTCAATTTTTTTCTTTTCTAATATTAATTGAAACTTCTTTTCAAAGTCATTTTTTAAAACATTAATATTATCGTTTTGTTTAATCCAATCAGATTGCTTTAAAAGTTTGTCGAGATAATTAGGATATTCCTCTATTTCAATTTCTTTCAAGTCACTTTCTATTTTTTTTGCAGAGAGAACTACTTTTTTTGATGATGATTCTTCTTTGATTTCCTCTTCAAGGTTTTTTTTCCCTGAAATTTTACTCTCATCATTGTTTTTCGTTACGGACTTCTTAGTAGAATCGATTTCCATTATTGTATCCTAGATATGGTTCTAAAATACAAAAAAAATAATCAATTTATTTCATTCCAAATTGACCATGATTTTTCAGCTTGATAAATTAACATTTGATGACCATTTACTATTTTGGCACCCTTGATTTTACCATTTTTCAGAAATATTGTTTTTTTTGGGTTATAAATCAAATCAAATAAAATATGGTTCTTTGTTATATGGTCAAAGTTAATATCAGGACACTTTTCAGTATTTGGGTAAGTTCCAAGAGGTGTTGTATTTATAATAAGTTCATGATTACTCATGATATCCCTATCTAATTCAGTGTATATGTAATTACCTTTATTTTTCTTTCTCGAAACCGTTTGATATTTGATTGAATTTTCTTTCAGGACATATCTAATAGCTTTTGAAGCACCACCAGTACCTAAAATGAGAGCATTTTTAGTTTTTTTATTTATGTTTTCAAACAATGATTTTTGAAATCCATAACAATCTGTATTATGACCTGTTAATTTACCTTGGTCATTAAATGAAATAGTGTTTACAGCCATAATATCTTTTGCCTCTTTGGAGATATTATCCAGATATGGAATAATCTTTTCTTTATATGGGATTGTTACATTAAGTCCTTTAATATTTTTTTGTTTTAAGGCCTTGATAGCTTGGGTTAAATTTTTACAATCAAAATTTTTATATAAACTATTAATTAAACCTTCCCTTTTAAATTTTTGGTTAAAATATTTTCTTGAAAAAGAGTAGTCAATTTCTTTTCCAATAAGTCCATAAATAAATTTAGTTTTTAACATTTAGTTTTTCAATTATATAAACTATAAATATTCCAAATAGAATTGATGTTAAAATAGTGATATTTTCAGTATTTAAATTGTTAGGGTAGTAAAAAAGGTTATTGTTTGATTTTAAAAATAATGATCCAATATTATCGTCATAATTTTCACTTTTCCATGGCCATACAGATCCCACAG
Organism: Flavobacteriales bacterium; assembly: GCA_042090925.1. Taxonomy (GTDB): domain Bacteria; phylum Bacteroidota; class Bacteroidia; order Flavobacteriales; family Flavobacteriaceae; genus TMED96. The sequence goes on along the minus strand of JBELIL010000102.1, from coordinate 744 downwards.
ATCCTGACACAAATCCAACTAAAGAGGACATTATTGAATCTTTGTATTTAGCAATTAATAGGTTTAAAACTTTTGAAAAAAGAATTAATCCAATTATTGACCCAATTGCAAAAACTAATAGTAAAAAAACTAATTTTTTATTTTCTAAATCTAAAGTTTCTAGGCCATAACCCATAATTATCTTAATTATCATATGGTATAAAGCATTTACAGAATCAATCAAAAGTAGTTTGTAGTTTCCTAGAGCTAGGAGTATCATTGAGCCTGAAAGACCAGGGATAACCATTCCTGATACACTGACTATTCCACAGAAAAAAACAAAAAAAGGATTTGTTATCTCATTACCTGGACTAATAAAAAAAAATAAAATTCCAATTAAGAAGCCAGATACAATAAAAAGAATATTATAAAAGTTAATGTCAGAGATTTTTTTAAAAATTATAATAATCGAAAAAAATATCATACCGCAAAAAAAACCTAAAATTTGAGCATAATAGTTTTCTAAAAAATAACTAATTATTAATGAGGTACTAAAAAAGCTTATAATAATTCCAAATAATAAAAAGCCAAGAAACCTACCATCTATATGTTTGTAAAAGGATTTAAATCCTTCTTTTTGTAAAACCACAAGGCTATTAATATCAAACCGAGAAAATGAGAAAATTAATTTTTCGTAAAATCCAAATATAATTGCAACAATTCCACCTGAGACACCAGGTATTTTATTTATGGCTCCCATTATTA
>JBELIL010000101.1:0-5293 GCA_042090925.1 Flavobacteriales bacterium | reverse complement strand
AAGTGAAAATTATCTTTCTATTTATAAAAATCAATTACCCTTTTTAAATTATAGAATGTTTAATGTATATGGGCCCGGGCAAAATATGTCCAATTTAAGGCAAGGAATGGTAAGTATTTTCCTTTCACAAGCTGTCAGTTTAAATTCAATAACCGTAAGAGGCAGTTTAAAGAGGTTTAGAGACTTTATTTATATAGATGATGTAGTAGAATGCTGGCTGAAAGGAATTGAACTGGAAAATTTGAGAAATCTTACAATTAACATTGGTTCAGGAAAGCGTACAGAAGTCAGATTTTTAGTTGATGAAATTTGTTCACATTTTAAAAACATTGATATAAATGTTAAAGACTCAACTCAAGGAGACCAATTTGGGATCTATTCTGATAATAAATTAATGAAGGATTTATTTCAAATTAAAAAAACAACATCACTCCAAGCCGGTATAAAAAAATTTGTAACATGGGCTAAAAATAGTAAATGAAACCTGTCTCTCTAATCGTTACTGACAAATATTCTAATCTTGTTTCTAAAAATAAAGATCGTTTAATATTTATTTGGGATGAGTTCAAAAATGACGATAAATTTATTTCAGTTCCCAATTTGGTTGAACAAAAAGCTAGCAAATACAGATCCGAGTTTTTAGATTGGATTCATTTTTTTTCTAAAACTAAAATCAATAATACAACACTATATAACCATTTAAAGTTTGACGATGGTTATCCATTTTGGTGGACTACATCACTCGGACAGAAATTTAATATTCATAACGATTCTCAGATTAATGACGTTATAAAAAGTATGGCGTTTTGTGATTATTTAAATGAAAAAAAAATAAAACCTTCTTTGATTGAAGTTAGTTCTGAAAAAAAAGCATTGATTGACTTTTTAAAATCCTTCCCGGGAATTAAAAAATTAAAAATAAATGTTATTCCAAAAAGTGACCATCCAAAACGTAAAAAATCTGTTTTTTTATATGCATTATTTATCTTCCGTTTTGTTGTATACAATTTGTTTACAAATCAGTCTAAAGATTTAAAAAAAACCGATTTTGTTTTCTTTGATATATTTACTCATCTTAAAGAAGGTAAAGATTTTAAAAGTAACTATTGGACAAAATTAGTTGATTTGTTAAAAAGTGAATATGTGACTTGGAATCACATATATTTTAGGTCTAAAAAGGAAAATAGCTACATAAATTCTTTGAAAAGAATTAATTTATTTAACAATAATAAAAAAAAACATTATCATAAAATTATAGAACAGGATTTTGGATTTAAAAATTATTTAATAACTCTTAAACTGTTCTTTAAACAAAAAAAAAGGGGAATTAAAGCTATACCATATTTAAAAAAATCATTCACTTGTAATAAAAGAAATATTGACTTCAGTCCTTGGATAAGAGATGATTTTATAAATTCAATTGTAGGTCAAGAAGCATTAAAAAATTGTTATTATAGCTTACTTATAAAGAAGTTAGTAAATAATTCTCCTATAAAAGCAAGAGCGTTTTTTATCCAAGAATTTCAGCCCTGGGAAATAGCACTAGTTTATTATTGGAAAAAAAGCAAACAAAAGGAAATAATAGGAATACCTCATTCAACACATCGTTATTGGGATTTGAGATACTTTTTTGGTAAGTCTTTTTTCTCTTCATATTCTAAAGAAATTTTGCCAGATCAAATTGCAGTTAACGGGAAATATAGCTACAACAGATGCCTGGAAAATGGTTATCCTAAGAGGATATTAAAACCCTTAGAGGCACTTCGTTATATTCACCATCCTGAAAAACCTCATAAAAGTAAAATCAAGAATAAGAGGAAAATTAGTATTCTTATTTGTTGTGATTATCAACTAAAAACTAGTGAAAAATTGATTTCGATTGTGAATGAATTTATCAATAGAGAAAAAATAAAATATGATGTAAATGTTAGAATGCATCCTTCTTTTCCATTACCAACTAAACTTATAAGAAAATACAATCTTGCTATAAATAATGAAGAAATTGTTCCAGCATTACAAAAAACAGATTGGGTAATAACTAGTAATCTCTCCGCAATCGCAGTAGATGCATTTTATCAAGGTTGTAAAATCAGTCAACTAAGTGATGGCTTATACTTCAACTTAAGCCCATTAAGGGGAGTTGTTGATAATTTATTATTTACAGATTCAAATGAACTCAGAGAAATGATAAATAAGCAGGGAGAATCAACAAAAAATCTTGAATATTTCTTTATAGATCAAAATTTGAAGCTATGGAAAAAATTTTTATTTGATTAAAATAGATAGAAAACTGTCTAAAAATAAATGAAACTCAATCTCAATTTGAGATTGTTTTAAAAAGGATAATTAAATTGTAAAGGAGTAAAAAATTTCTCGGGTATTAATATTTAACTGGTGGATTAAGTAACGTATTAAAATCACCTACCCCATAATGTGGTTATAGTTTTGTGTTTACTTTTACTATAAAACGGGTTGTTTGAATTTATTTGAAATGAAAGGCTCCCCCGGTTATGAGTTTAAAAATTATCATACATTTTAAATTGTTTTGAAATGGGAATAGTAAAATTTATTTTACTTTTTATAATACTTAACTTTTTCAATTACTATAATTGAGGTTGTTTTTTTAATATTTTGGGATATTTAAATTTTCATTTTATAATAAAACAAGACCCGAATGGTACCTTGTAAAAAAATGAATATTTATTAGATTTTAAAAATTTGTCAACTGCCCTTCGAGCACCTGGGAATTGACTAATACCGTAATCATCAATAACAATCGCACCTCCTTGATTTAAACGTGGATAAAAGTAGTTTAAAGAATCTAGGGTGGGTTGGAAAAGGTCTACATCAATATGTACAAAGCAAAAACTTCTTTCATTAACCTCATTAAATCTCTCAGGAATCCATCCTTTAAAAAAATAAATATTTTTAAAATTTGATAGAGTCGATTTGACTTGATCTTCATTAGAGGCAAATGAAAGCTTTTCGTATTTAATCTGTTTTTTATTTAGGTTATATCTCTTGTTTTTGTCCTCTAAAGATTTATCTGAAAGTCCTCCTTCGAAAGAGTCAAAAATATAAAACTTTTTATTTGATTTTATTTTCTCCAATATTTTGGAAATTATAAAAGCGCTGTGACCTTTCCATACACCGCATTCTACAATATCTCCATTGATATTATTGTTTAAAATATTTTTGAAAACATTTTGTAAGCTATAAAATCTTAGTTGCTTGTATGGATTGTCAAATTTAGAGGAAAATGAAGCTCTCATAGCAACATCATATAATTTTATCTCATCAAAATTTTCATAATAGGCCTCCCATAAAAATTGATCGTAAATAACAGGTTTATGTACCTTATTAAAACGATAAACAAATACTTTAAAATTTAATTTGTTGAGTATTAAATTTATTGATTTTAATAAAAAATTAGCTACAAACCTGATCATTTAAATTTTTTATAATTGTTTTATCAAACTTTTTCATTTCTCAAATACAAGTTTATAAATTTCAAATTTTTTATTATGTTTTTATGCTTAATAACCTCAAACGAAAATTCCATTAATAAATAAACCATAATGGTAAACAATTTAATAATTATGTTTAAAATTAAATTATCTGAATTAAAAAATAATTAAGGTTAAATTACTAAAAAAGTAAAAAATCTTTTTCTTTTTAACACTCGCACCCAAATAAATAATCTGATAAACTAAAATTAGTCCAAAACTTGAAAAATCTCACACAATATTCACGAACAAACAAGTTAAAGCATGTACGCCAAAAGTACATGTTTTAAATAATTTATATATACAGCTAAAGAAAAAATTTGTGAAATAGGGGTAAAAAAATTCTACTTTTAAAAAGAAGACATTTTTCTTAAATATTTTTAAGTTTATTTTTTTAACTCCTTTTTTTAGTCATGTTTAATTTTAGCGAGCTTGATTCCAGCCAAAACTTCTTGACATTTTTGAACAATTGCTTTAGGGTCGTAGTATGAAGAAATATGCCAAATGAAATTAAAAATAAGTACAAAAAGTACTAGCTATTAAATAATTTTTGTATCTTTGTATATCATACTTGTTGAATCTATTGATGAAACCGTTTTTGATAGATCCATTTTAAATTATGATTTTTTCAGAAGTATATAATACGAAACTTAAAATAAAAGCAATTGAATGAAAAAATTAGGAATAATTAATTATGATCAAGGAAATATTAAATCATTAAAAAACGCAATAAATTATGTTGGATTTGAATGTAATCTTTTAAATTCTCATGAAAATTTGAAAGATTATGACACCCTTTTCCTTCCAGGTGTTGGAGCATTCAGCGGAGCAATGCATAACTTGAATTCTAAGGGATTAGTAGAGCCAATAAAAGAATATGTGAGATCAGGTCGAAAAATTGTTGGGATATGTTTGGGGATGCAACTTCTTTTTGAAAAAAGTTATGAATTTGGAGAATTTGACGGTCTTGCTCTTATAGAGGGTGAGGTTCTCCCTTTTATTAATAAAATTGAGTTAAAAATCCCAAATGTTGGTTGGAATAACGTTATAAATAAACAAAATTACTCTATGCTAGAAAGCGATTATTATTTTGTTCATTCATATTATTGCAAACCAAAAAAAAACGAAGATATCCTTTTTACTTCAACTTACGGGATAGAATTTTGCTCTGCAGTAAAAAAGAATAATATAGTTGGATTCCAATTTCATCCTGAAAAAAGCCAAAAAAAAGGGCTTGAATTGCTAAAGACTATCCTAAATGAATAAGATAAGATTAATACCAGTAATTTTTATTAAAAACGGTTTTATTGTAAGAAGTGAAAAATTTATTCAACACAAAAAAATAGGAAATGTTGTAAATCAAATTAGGAGATACAATCAATGGGATGTAGACGAATTAATTTTTATAGATATTTCGAGAGAAAAATTTCATGATAGTATGAGAACTGATCATAAAATAGAAAGAGTTAATTCGATTGATCAGATTTTAAATTCAGTTTCAAATGAATGTTTCATGCCATTAGCATTTGGTGGTGGGATAAGGGATTTAGAAACAATTAAAAGGTACATTAAAAATGGTGCTGATAAAATAATTGTAAATACTTTGTTTTTTGAAAATCCAAATATCATTGAAAAGGCTATTGAGATATTCGGTTCTCAAGCAATTGTTTTATCTCTGGATTTTAAGGTTACAATGAACAAACTTAGTTTTTACAGTAAAAATGGAGAAAAAAAAGAAAAAGAAAGTTTTGAAGATATAATTAAACGAATTACCAATTTAGGGGTTG
>JBELIL010000100.1:0-5294 GCA_042090925.1 Flavobacteriales bacterium | reverse complement strand
ACATCGAAGTCTTCTTCTATCCAACTAAATCTGTCGTCCTGGTGAAGGAGACCATCAAAAAATTCCTTGCTGTCTTGCTGAGAATTAAGAAGCGCAATATATTCACTTTCCATCGTAGCCTTTGAATCTGCCAGATTAGAGACATCCGATTGCCAATAATAATATTGATTTAAACCTTTCCAAATAAAGTCGTTGATTTCAGTTGAAATAGTTATTTCTGGTGAAGAATCTTTAGATCCTGATTCCACATCGGAAACAACATTTATTTCATTGTCATCAATATCTTTTTTAGAGCATTTTATCGAAAGAAAAAAAAATAAGGATAAAAAAATTAAACCTTTTATTGAAATTTCAAATTTAATTAAATTAATAATTTTCATATATATAATTTACTAAACAAAAAAAGTGCCAAATTTAAATTCCAACATAATTAAAAGGGGTAATCTTCTTTAGATCATTTTTAACCTTCGGGCTTATATCAAGCGAATCTATAAATTTATAAATCATGGTTTGGTTTATTTTTTGATTTTTTCGAGTTAGGTCTTTAAGTTTTTCATAAGCACCATCATATCCTTCTCTTCTTAGGATAGTCTGAATTCCTTCAGCTACAACTGACCAATTTTCTTCTAAGTCTTTTGATATTTTGTCTTTGTTAATTAACAATTTGGACAATCCTTTGTTTAATGATTTGAATGCTATAATAGTGTGGGCAAAGGGTACTCCAACATTCCTGAGTGTTGTACTGTCAGTTAAATCTCTTTGAAGTCTGGAAATTGGTAATTTTTGTGAAAGGTATATAAATGTCGAATTAGCAACACCAAGATTACCTTCTGCATTTTCGAAATCTATTGGATTAATCTTATGGGGCATTGCAGAAGATCCTACTTCATTCATTACTATTTTTTGCTTGAAATAATCCATAGAAATATAAATCCAAATATCTCTACACATGTCTATTAAAATATTATTAATCCTTCTTAATGAGTCACATTGAGAAGAAAAATAATCATAGTGTTCAATTTGTGTTGTTGGAAAGGAATGCCTAAGACCAAACTTAGTTTCTAAAAAAGTTGAGCTAAATTTCTTCCAATTAATTTTTGGATAACTCACTAAATGGGCATTGTAATTTCCAGTTGCACCACCAAACTTAGCAGCGTTAGGTATTGAATTTAGTACTTGTATTTGATTTTCTAACCTTTCAATAAATACCATTATTTCTTTTCCCAACCTTGTAGGTGAAGCAGGCTGACCATGTGTTCTAGCAAGCATAGAGATACTTTTTGATTCACTTGAGAGCTTGGTTAGATTTGACACGACTACCTTAAGGTTAGGTAAATATTCTTCTCTAATTGCATTTTTAATTGACAGAGGTATACTTGTATTATTAATATCCTGTGATGTGAGGCCAAAGTGGATAAACTCTTTGAATTTTGATATCCCAATCAAATCAAATTTATCTTTTAAAAAATATTCTATTGCTTTAACATCATGATTAGTTTTTTTTTCGATTTTTTTTACTTCTAATGCATCCTCATCCGTAAACTTTTCGTAAATCTTTTTTAAATATTTAATTTTATCTAATGGAAAGGTTTTAAGTTCTGGTAGGGGAATTTCAACAAGAGATATAAAATACTCAATCTCAACTACCAACCTATAGTAAATCAAGGCTTTTTCTGAAAAATATCTTGAGAGTTTTTCAATTTGATTTCTATATCTTCCATCAATTGGTGAGATTGAATTTAATGAATTAACTACTGTATTTTTCATTAGTGCAAAGATAAAGTATAATCATAATATCATTAGTTTAATATCTAATTTTATTTAATCTAAATTATTACTAGAAATTTAAAGTTGTAGAATTTTAAACTCTTCATAGCAACCACTTATTGCTTCCAAAATTTGTAAATCGTTCGCTTCTCTAATAAATGCATTAGAATAATTACAATTTCTTAAAATTTCTTCAAGGTTTACTCTGTTAACTCCTAAAAGTTGGACTAGAACCTCTCTGTCAAATTTGGTTGCAAGTAAATTTTTAATTTCATCATCTTCTCTCATTTTTTTCAACTTTCTCATTTGTTTAGGATTTTTTCCAAAAAGATTATACAAGAAATCAGCAGGGTTAAATAATGATCCAATCGCTTTGGAAATTGAAGATTTATTCCTGTTTCCAGCCTCGTACCCTGATTGGGGAAGACCAGGAATAGTAAACCTTCCTGCAGGATTAAGGGGAACTTTTTTAACATCTATATCCAAATATCCAGTTAATGAATATGGTCTTACTATTACCTCTTCTAGTGCAAATGAAAGTTGGGTAAGTCTAAAAATTGGAATCCCAAGTTTTATCATATCATTACTTACGGGAACTTTTAAAGGTTTAAACCCTAAATACGAAAAATAAAGAGTGTCTTTTGCTTTTACTGCGATTTCAAAATCACCTTTTCTATCGCTAATAACACCTTCTACAGAGTTTAAATTGAGTACATGAACACTTGACATGTATTCATCTGTACTATCGTTTTTGATTTTCCCTTTTAAAATGGATGTTTGAATTTGAGCATTAACCAAATTAAAGTACAATGCAAATAAAAATAAATAAAAAATTTTTTTTTTAAAAACCAAAATGTTTCTTTAAAGTAAATTACAGATATTTTTGTTTATCTAAAAACATAATTAGTCTTTTAAGAGCATTTGATCTATGACTTATCTTGTTTTTTTCTACTAAATTAAACTCCGCGAAAGTTTTTGAATAACCATTTGGGATAAATATTGAGTCATACCCAAATCCATTTTGTCCTTTTTGTTCAAATATAATTTTTCCATCAATTTTGCCTTCAAAAAAAAATGTTTTTCCATTGATATTTAATGAAAATACAGATTTAAATCTTGCTTTGGTGTTTTTATATTTAGATAATAATTTCCATACCTTTTCAATATTATCTTGCGAATTACAATTTTCGCCTGCAAATCTTGCTGAATAAACTCCTGGCATACCACCGAGAGAATCTATTTCTAGGCCAGTGTCATCTGCAAAACAATTAATTTTAAAATTTTTAAAACTAAAATCAGATTTAATTTTTGCGTTTTGTTTTAAAGTTTTTCCATTTTCCTCTATACTACCCTTAAAGTTTAAATCATTTAAGTTAAGCAAACTGATATTTGACGGCATCATTTTCTTTACCTCATGGTATTTTCCATTATTTTGGGTAGCAAATACTAATCTAAATTCGTTATTCATTGTGATAAGGTTCATTATTCATAATTTTTAAACTTCTATAAATCTGTTCTAAAATAAAAATTCTTATCATTTGATGAGAAAAGGTCATTTTTGACAAGCTTATCTTTTCATTAACTTTTAAGTTATCATCTTTTTTATTCAAACCATAAGGACCACCAATTATGAATTTTAAACATTTTATATCACTCGACGAAATTTTTAAATTTAACCATTTAGAAAAGTCTACAGATGAAAAACTTTTACCATCTTCGTCAAGAAGCACAACATGGTCAAAATCACTTAAATGTCTTTCAATTAGCTTGGTTTGCTTAACTGGAATTTTTTCCTTTCTTTGTTTTCTATGATTAATTAATGTTACCTCTTTAACTGTAATTGTTATTTTTTTGTTGATTCGTTTTAAATAATCTTGGATTATATTTTTGTATTCAATCTTTTTTGTTTTTTCTATGCATATTAATTCAATCTTCATATTGTAAAATTACAAAGTCAAAAAAAATATTTTATTTAAAATACATTAATTTTGAAAAAAAATAAATGATAAAAAAACTTAAAGAAAAAATAAAAAAATCTTTATCCTATATAAAAATTCCTGGATTAAATGGGTTTTCATTTTTAGATCTTTTAGAATTATATTTTATTGGTTTAACTAGGGGCACTTTAACATCAAGAGCAGGTTCTGTTTCCTTTAGTTTCTTTATGGCACTTTTCCCCTTTATTTTATTTGTTTTAAACTTAATTCCTTTCATTCCAAAATTTTTTAATATTGAAAATTTTGATGCTATTTTATTTAATTTTATTGAAACTATTTTACCACAAGACACGCATACTTTTTTTGAAAAGATATTTGAGGACATTAAGTCAAAGCCAAGAGCTGGATTATTATCTTCGGTTTTTATACTATCTGTTATTTTAACCGCTAATGGAGTAAATTCAATTTTTACTAGTTTTGAGGTTTCATATCATGTTAAAGAATTTAGAAACATTTTCAAGCAATATTTTTATTCTCTCGGAGTAAGTGTAATTCTAGCTTTGTTGCTTTTGGTCTCAGTTATATCCTTTGTTTCTTTTGAGCTATTATTTCATGGGCTTTTGCCTGAATCAATAGATTTTGCGATTTTTTTACAAAATTTAATTTTTGTCCTTCTAGCGTATATATCAATAACTGTGCTTTATTATTTTGGAACTATTCAGGGAAAATTTACTGGTTTTTTTTCCCCAGGAGCTTTAATGACCACTTTATTATTTTTCTTTAGTACTTATTTGTTTGGAATTTATATTGATAACTTTTCAAACTATAATCAATTATACGGTTCAATTGGTGCTTTGTTGATTTTTATGCTTTTTAGTTGGATTAATTCAATAATTTTAATTTTAGGATTTGAATTGAATGCTACTATTAGAAGTTTAAATGAAGAAAACAAAACTGAATAATGTCATTCTACATTGACGTTCTTCTTCCGTTCCCATTAAAAAACTTTTACACATATAGAATTAGTGAAAAGGAATTTAAATTTATTAATAGTGGATTTAGAGTTTTAGTGCCTTTTGGAGGAAAGAAAGTATTCACTGCCATTGTTGTTAATAAACATAAAAACACTCCCAATATATATGAACCAAAAGAAATATTTGCATTTCAAGACGATTTACCTGTTGTAGACAAAAATCAAATATTGTTTTGGGAATGGATGAGTAATTACTATCAATGTTCAATGGGTAATGTTTTAAAAGCTTCTATGCCTAGCAGCTTTTTACTAACCAGTCAGACTTTTTTAGAAAAAAACCAAAATAAAAAGGTTGATTATAAAAACATTTCTGATGAAGAGATTTTAATTCTAGATGCCCTTGATTTAAAAAAAATAAAAATCGATGAAGTGAGGTTAATATTGAATAAAAAAAATATTTTCCCGATAATTAATAAACTCATTGACAAAGGCTATGTAAATTCTGTTGAATCAATAAAAGAAAAATATAAACCTAAACTCAAAAAATATTTAAAATTAAATAAGAAATATAAAAACTCAAAAAATACAAATAGCATTAAAGAAGAGTTTAGAAATTC
>JBELIL010000099.1:3537-5367 GCA_042090925.1 Flavobacteriales bacterium | reverse complement strand
TTTTCATTTTTTTTAACATGTGGGTCATAAATAGTTAAATCTAAACCTGCATCTTCTAAAAATTTAGCCAATTCAATTGCTTTAGAGTTTCTAATGTCAGAAATATTTTCTTTAAATGTAATCCCCAATAACAAAACTTTAGCATGGGATATATCTATCTCGTGAAAATTTATTTTTTTTAGTATTTCACGAGCTATATAAGCAGGTACTTCTTCATTCACCTTTCTGGCCGAATAAATTAACATTGGATTGTATCCATATTCTTTTGATTTATGCAATAAGTAGTAAGGGTCGATACCAATACAGTGTCCACCAACTAATCCGGGTCTAAAGTTTAAAAAGTTCCATTTAGTAGAAGCAGCTTTTAGAACTTCATTTGTATCGACATTCATTTTTGAAAACATCATAGCTAACTCATTTACAAAAGCAATATTGATATCTCTTTGTGCGTTCTCTACAACTTTTGCTGCTTCTGCAATTTTTATTGATGGAACTTTGTAAACTTTTGCATCAATTACGGATTGGTATAAATTAAATAATATGTCTAAAGTTGATTTATTTGATGCTGAAACAATTTTGGATATTTTTTTAAACGTATTTTTTGAGTCACCAATATTTATTCTCTCTGGGCTATAACCGACATAGAAATCCTTATTAAATACAAGTGAGGATTTTTCAAGAATTGGAATACATATCTCTTCAGTAGCTCCAGGATAAACAGTTGACTCATAGACAACTATATCACCTTTATTCAAAATTTTTGATACTGTCGTGGTTGCATGCTCTATGTAAGAAAAGTCGGGAAAATAATTTTTTTTCAAAGGAGTAGGTACTGTTACAATGTAAATATTACAGTCTTTTAAAGACTCAGGCGTTCCAAAAAATTTAATTTTAACGTTTCTTATCTCATTTCTAGAAATAATTTTTGTTTCATCAATTCCTAACTTAAGATCGTTCACCCTTTTTGAGTTAACATCATAACCAAAAACTTTGTACTTCGAAGCTAAATTTATTGCCAACGGCAAACCAACGTATCCAAGTCCAATTACCCCTATTAAATTCATTTATTTAATTTGTTTTTTTAAACCTTGAATGCTACCACTAAAAAAATTTTTTATAAAATTCAGATTATTGTATTTAATACTTAATATTATTGAATTAATTAATAATCCAGAAAGTAGCATAAAAAGATCTAAACCAAGAAAATTATAGTTTCCATTTTTTTTAAAAAGCAATATAACTTCAATGACATTATTTTCAGATCTATCTAACAAGTTTTGACGATTTAATTCTGAATGATAGTGGCTTAATCTTGCCTGAGGAATAATAAAAAGGCTCTGTGAAAACTTTTTTTTAACTCGCATTGAAAACTCTTTATCCTCATATGCATGAAATTTATTTTTGGTGTCAAAAGATATTGTATTAAAAATATCCTTTCTCCAGGTCGACAAACCTCCACTTAGAACATCTACTTTTTTAGGATTACTTGAGGATACTTTAATTGATTTAATTACACTCATTCGATTGTCCTTAAAATTACCAAAATGTGTTATTCTAAAAATTAATCTTTTTAAAAAAAAATCTCTTGGATAATTTTGAATAAAACCACTAACTCCAATCATGTTTGGGAATTGATCCAATGCCTTTTCAATCTCATATAAATAATTAGGTTCTAAAACTATATCATCGTCTAAAAAAGTAATATAATTACAATTATTGATAGGAATAGCTGAATATTTTGCTTCTACAAGTCCTTTTATTTTATTATTATGTATGTAATTCAACCCTAATTTAAATTTATTTTTAAATTCTAAAAAAGTGGATTTTTCA
>JBELIL010000099.1:0-3527 GCA_042090925.1 Flavobacteriales bacterium | reverse complement strand
GGTAATCTTTTTTGATTAACTAATGATCTAAACAAAGTTTTTAATTGCTTTGGCCTATTTTTTGTTGGTATTACTATTGAAAAAGTCATATTTATCCTACAAAACAAATATACCAAGGTTTATTTATTCAGTCTACCCAAATTTATTTATTCTAGAGAATATTATCATTGTATCCAATGGTTAAATTTAAGCTATATTTGTTGTAGACATTTTCTTGTTTTATGGATTTGCCAAATAATTTTAAATTATTAGACTGCTCATTGAGAGATGGGGGATATTATACAAATTGGGATTTTGAACAAGACTTAATTGAATGCTATCAAAATAATATTAAAAAACTCCCTTTCGATTATATTGAAATAGGATATAGAAACATTACCCAAAAAAAGTATAGAGGTAGTTACTTTTACACTCCAATTAGTATTCTAAAAAAATGGTCTGGTGCGAATACCGATATTGTTTTAATGATAGATGAAATTAATACTCCTTTAAATAAAGTTGAAGAACTGGTAAACCCTTGCAGTGGAATAGTTAAAATGTTCAGAATTGCGGCAAAACCAAATCGTATTGAAGAGGCTATTAAAATAGCAAAAATTATTAAAAAAATTGGTTTTAAAGTTTGTTTAAATGTGATGTACTTATCAGAATGGGATAATTATTCAAATTTTTTTTCCAAGCTAAATGACATAGAGCAAACTATAGATTATTTATATATGGCTGACTCATACGGATCAGTTTTACCTCATCAAATTGAAAGTACAATTCATAAAATACGTTCTTATACAAATGTAAAACTTGGTTTTCACGGGCATAATAATCTAGAATTGGGACTTATAAATGCCTTGAAGGCAATTGAAAATGGAGTTGAATTGATTGATTGTTCAATTTCTGGGATGGGTAGAGGCGCAGGAAATCTTAAAACTGAACTTATTTTAACCTATCTGGATTCTTTAAATTTAAGGAATGTAAACTTTGAAAATCTTAATACTTTAGTAGTTAAATTCGAGTCTATAAGAGATCACTATAACTGGGGTAATAATCTTGCATATATGGTTTCAGGAGCAAATTCAATTGCTCAAAAAGAGGTGATGAACTTAATTAATAAAAGATACTACACTATTGACAATGCCATAAAGTACCTGGGTTTTAAAAATTTTGCAAATCCTAGTAAAAATTACCCAAGATTGACTTCATCAAAAAATAAAAAAATTTTAATAATAGGAGGCGGTTCGTCTGTCATTGATCATTTAAATTCTTTAAACTTATTTATTAAACAAAATCCAGAGATTTTGATTTTATTTGCAAGTGCTAGATTTATGAAACACTTTTGTGAATTTAAGGGCTACAATATTTTAGTCGGTGCAGAGGGTAAACGTTTGGAAGAAAATATGGTTAGTAATTCATTTAATAATATTTGTATTCTTCCATCTAAACCTAATAAAATTGAACCTTTTGTGTCTGAAAATCTTTCTAAGTTTTGTGTGCAATTGTCAAATACTATTTTTTCTGAAGAAAATTGTGATTCCCATCTTGCAGTCACGCTACAGGCTTGTATTGAATTGGGTGGTGAAGAATTATATTTAATTGGGTTTGATGGTTATTCTACCAATAATATTCAAAAGAGAGAAGTTTTTTTGATGGAGGAAAATCAATTGATATTCGATTTTTTTAAAAGTAAAAAACCGAATGTTAAAATATTAAGTTTAACACCCACAGTATACAGAGAAATTGAAGTTTCCTCATTATACACTTTTCTAAGATGAGTTATTTAATTATTATACCTGCTAGATTAAAATCATCAAGATTGCCCAACAAACCCTTAATTAAAATAAAAGGAAAGGAAATATTACTTAGAACTTACGAAAGATGCTTATCTGCGGTTAGAGATCCAAATAAGATTATAGTTGCAACTGATCATAAAAAAATTTATAGTTTTTGTCTTCAAAATAATATCCAAGCCCTTATGACTAGTGAATCCTGTCTAACTGGGACAGATCGAATATGTGAAGTGGTAAATAAATTTCCTGCAGACGTTTACATAAATGTTCAAGGTGATGAACCTGTTTTAAATCCCAAAGATCTGAAAAAAATAATAAAATTTGTAAAAAAGGACCCCGGAAAAATTTATAATGGCTACGCTGAAATAAAAGATGAAAAAAATTTTTATAGTCCAAATATTCCAAAAGTTATTTTCCATCCGAAAACAAAATTATTAATGTATATATCACGTGCTGCAATCCCTTCAGACAAGTCATTTGATTTTATAAAAGCATGGAAACAAGTTTGCATTTATGCTTATCCAAAAAGTGCTCTAGTAGCTTTTTCGTCGAATAAAAAAACACCCTTAGAGGAAATCGAAGATATTGAAGTGTTACGTTTTTTAGAACTTGGTTATGAAGTCAAAATGATTTCTTTATCTGGAAATGGAATCGCAGTTGATGTCCCAGAAGATATCAAAAAAGTAGAAGCTTATTTAGATGAAAATTAAAATCATTTTCTGGGATTTTGATGGTGTAATTATTTCTTCACTAAAGATTAGAGAAATGGGGTTCAGAGCCGCTTTAAAAAATTACCCTAAGAATCAAATTGAATCCCTAATAAAGTATCATAAAAAAAATAGTGGATGGTCTAGATATGTAAAATTTGAATATTTTTTTAAACAAATTCGAAAAGAAAAATTTTCTAAAAATGATATTTTGAGATTGGCAAAATCTTACTCAAATTCAGTAAAATCAGATTTAATCGACAAATCACTTTTAATAGGAGACAGTATGAACTTTATTAAAGAAAAATATCAAAAATACATAATGTATATTGTTTCAGGTTCAGATGGTAAAGAGCTTAATGAAGTTTGCAAAGGTTTGGAGATTTCAGATTATTTTCATTCAATACATGGATCTCCTGAGCCCAAAAAAGATATTTTAAAACGTATTTTAAAACAATTTAATTATGACCCATCAAATTGTTTGATGATTGGAGACGCTAGAAATGATTATGACGCAGCCATTGAAAACAGAATTCCTTTTCTAGGTTTCAATAGTCCAAAAGTCGAAAAGCTTTCTAATGTTAAATTTAATCTTTCAAAATTATGAAAACAAAACTTTTAATTACCGGAATTGGTGGGTTCATAGGCTCTAAAATAGGAGAAAAAGCAATTGAAAAAGGATATGAAGTAATTGGTGTTGACGACTTATCAAATGGAAATAAAGTTAATATTCCTTCTGAAACTCATTTCATAAAGCTTGATCTTAGTAAAAAAGAAAATATTGCTAAGCTACCTACTGATATAGATTTTATTCTTCATCTTGCTGGGCAGTCATCAGGTGATATAAGTTTTGATGATCCAATTTTAGATCTTGAAAAGAATACTCATTCTACATTAAATTTAATTAGTTATGGAATTGAGAATAAGGTTAAGAAAATACTTTATGCTAGTTCAATGTCAGTTTATGGTTCCGTACAAGATAAACCTATTTCAGAGGAATGTAAAACAACCCCGTTATCATGCTATGGAGTAGGGAAAAAAT
>JBELIL010000098.1:0-5370 GCA_042090925.1 Flavobacteriales bacterium | reverse complement strand
TGGCATTATTGGATTTTGGTCAATTATTTTATTTCTTACTTTATTCTCTATGGTTGCTCATTTTAAAATTTTACCAAAGAAAATTACAGCAGACTTTTGGAATCAAGAAGAAAAGGTTAGTAAATCAGATGAAATAGATGGTGATAGCCTGATAAATAAATCCATTGTTTCTAAAATAGAAAATTTAGATGATAATGAAGAAGATTATACAAAAACTGAAGTTGACTCCACCAATTATAACAAGGTTCAAGAGAAAGGTGACGACGTTGTGATGGAAATATCAAAAAATAAAGAGGAAGAGACTGTAGATGATGTTTCTGCAAATCTTGTCGAAAAATACGGAGAATTTGACCCTACTTTAGAGCTTAGTGGATTCAGATCTCCTGGTTTAGAACAATTAAAAGATTACGGAAACGGATCAATTAAAATCGATGAAAAAGAACTTGAATCAAACAAGAATACAATCATTGAAACTCTTAGAAATTATAAGATTGAAATTGCTAAAATTAAGGCTAATATTGGCCCAACCGTAACTCTTTATGAAATTGTTCCTGCTGCAGGAATAAGGATTTCCAAAATTAAAAACTTGGAAGATGATATAGCTTTATCACTTTCTGCACTTGGAATTAGAATAATTGCTCCTATTCCAGGTAAAGGAACCGTAGGTATTGAAGTTCCAAATAACAACCCCACAATTGTATCAATGAAATCAGTCATCTCATCACAAAAATTTCAAAATACAGAAATGGAATTACCAATAGCTTTTGGTAAAACCATAAGTAATGAGACCTTTACCGTAGATTTGGTAAAAATGCCGCATTTACTCATGGCTGGAGCAACCGGCCAGGGAAAGTCAGTCGGATTAAATGTTATATTAACTTCTCTTCTTTATAAAAAACATCCATCAGAAGTTAAATTCATTCTCGTAGACCCAAAAAAGGTTGAGTTAAATATTTATAATAAAATTGAAAGACATTATCTGGCAAAGTTGCCCAATTCTGATGAATCTATAATTACTGACAATAAAAAAGTAATATATACTCTAAACTCTCTTTGCATAGAAATGGACAATAGATATGAGTTGCTAAAAAATGCAATGTGTAGAAATATTAGAGAGTATAATCAAAAATATAAATCGAGAAAATTAAATCCTGACAATGGTCACAGGTTCCTACCTTATATTGTATTGGTGGTTGACGAATTTGCAGATCTAATCATGAGCGCTGGAAAAGAAGTTGAAACACCCATCGCAAGGTTGGCTCAACTTGCACGAGCAATAGGTATCCATTTGATTATAGCAACTCAAAGACCTTCAGTAAATGTTATAACCGGCATAATAAAAGCAAATTTTCCAGCTAGAATAGCATTTAGAGTAACCTCAAAAATTGATTCGAGAACTATTTTAGATGGAAGTGGAGCTGACCAATTAATTGGAAGGGGAGATATGCTTTACACACAAGGAAACGAACTTATAAGAATTCAATGCGCATTTGTGGATACACCCGAGGTTGAAAAAGTTTCTGAATTTATAGGATCACAGAAAGGTTATCCTGATGCACATTTACTTCCAGAGTTTTCAGGAGAAGAAAACTCAGTAGGTGAAATCAATATTGAGGATAGAGATGAGTTATTTGGAGAAGCCGCGAAAGTTATTGTTATTGCTCAACAAGGTTCAGCCTCATTAATCCAAAGAAAATTAAAACTTGGCTATAATAGAGCTGGTCGCATTATCGATCAGATGGAAGCTACGGGTATAGTTGGACCATTTGAGGGTAGTAAAGCCAGACAGGTATTAATACCTGATTTAAGTACACTTGAACAATTTTTAAAAAATGAGAGCTAAATTAAAATTTATACTAAAATTAATTTTATTACAAATAATACCATGTTGCCTTGCATTCAGTCAAGGCCATGAGGAATCTAGAATACTTCTTGATAGAGTTTCAAAAAATATGCTTAATAAGGAAAATATGAATTTTGAATTTGTATACAAACTTGAAAATAGTAAAGAAAAAATTACTCAAGAAATTGAGGGAAATGCACAAATTTCTGGAGAAAAATACAAATTAAATTTTATGGGTGTCCAACAAATTTATGATGGTTATAAAACTTATACTATAATTCCAGAAAACGAGGAGGTGGGCATTGAAACTGGTGATGGAAACTCAGATTTAATGATTAAACCCACTAACTTAATAACTTTTTATACAAATGGATATGAATATGAGTTGGATATAAAACAAATTGTAATGGGTAGAACAATTCAATACATAAAACTATTGCCTATTGAAGAGAATAGTGATGTAAAATATCTTTTAATTGGAGTTGATATTACTAATCTAAATCTATTTAAAATAATTGAAATTGGAAAGAATGGTACAAATACAACTTTAAAAATAAAAAATCAATCATACAATATTTCACTTCCTGATAACCACTTTAATTTTGATCCTGAATTATATAAAGATTATTTTATAAATGAAGATTCTTAATTTATACATTTTAAAAGCTTATACAAGCAGACTCATTTCCGTGTTTATTGTATTAATGCTAATTTTCATTATTCAAACCTTTTGGCTGTTTATAGATGAGTTTGCCGGAAAAGGGTTAGATTATGAAACCATATTGAAATTTTTAATTTATTACACTCCAAAACTATTCCCATTAGTTTTTCCTTTGTCAGTTTTACTTTCATCTATAATGACTTATGGCTCTTTAGCTGAAAATAATGAATTTACAGCGATGAAATCGAGTGGTATATCCCTTCAAAAATCAATGAAATTGTTGATTGTTTTTCATTTACTATTGGGGTTTGGAAGCTATTACTTTTCAAATTATATAATTCCTTTAGGAGAGTTTAAATATTATAACTTGAGAAGAAATTTAGCGAAGCTAAAACCTGCATTAGCAATTACGGAAGGGGTTTTCAATGAAATTGGGGAAATTAACATAAAAGTTTCAAAAAAATCTGGTGAGGACAATCGTTTTCTTGAAGACATTATTATTCATGAGAAATCTCCTGATAATAAAAACAGAATTGTAATCAAGGCGAAAAATGGTGAGCTAGTCTCGGCAAGTATAGATCAAGAATTAAAATTAATTCTATTTAATGGAAATAGATATGAGGAAATTTTCACAAAAAAACCTGACGAAAAATTAAGATATCAACACGCCAAAGTTTCATTTGAAAAATATATAATGAATATTGATTTATCTAATTTTAACAATGTTGATTTAGCTGAAGAAAAATACACAAGTACTTATAAAATGCAAAAAGTAAACGATCTATACATCAGTATTGATTCTTTAGAAAAAAAATTCCTAGATTCTAAAAATACCTACGCAGAAAATTTAATTAAAACTAGAATTAATTTAAATCCAAAACTAATTGATTTGGATCAAAAAAAATCAGCAAAGGTTAGTTCTATCTATTGTGAAAATCCAAATCCCTTAAGTTTTATTATTGATTCTCTTCATAATCAACATATTCTCACTTTGAACAGAGCTTCTAATAATGTTAAAACAATAATTAGAAATTTAGAATCAAAAAAAAGGGTTTTTTTTTCAAACCAAAAGATCATTAATCTCCATAAAACCACCTTAAACGAAAGGTATACATTAGGATTTAGTGTTTTTTTTCTATTTATAATTGGTGCATCTCTAGGAGCAATTATTAGAAAAGGTGGGTTAGGATTACCAATTGTACTGGCGATCTTGATTTTCCTTACATATCACTACATTGGACTCTTTGGAAAAAATGCAGCAGAAGATAATACAGTGTCACCTCTAATAGGTAGTTGGATATCAGTTATAATCATTATCCCTTTTGCTATTTATTTAATTAATAGAGCGACGAACGATAGAGGTTTATTAAATTATAATTTTATTTTTAATCCTCTATCAGACATTTTTGAAAGAATAAGGAAAAAATTAGATGAATAAAAAAGAAAAAATAAAGCTCGACAATATTGAAGATGCCATTGAATCAGTTGGGAAGGGTGAAGTAATTATTGTGGTTGATGATGAAAATAGAGAAAATGAAGGAGACTTTTTTGCTGCAGCCGAAAAAATCACTCCCAAAATAATAAACTTTATGGCAAAAGAAGGTCGAGGTTTAATTTGCGTTCCCTTGTCTGAAAAAAGATGCAAAGAAATCAGATTAGATCGAATGGTTTCTAATGGTGCAGACCCTATGGGAACAGCTTTTACCGTTTCTGTTGATCTTAAAGGAAATGGGGTTACAACAGGTATTTCTGCAAAAGACAGAGCACTCACAATAAAAGCTCTTGTGAATGAAAATAGTAAATCCAATGATTTTTCAAAACCTGGACATATATTTCCTCTTATTGGAAAAGAAGGTGGTGTTTTAAGAAGAACAGGACATACTGAGGCTGCAATAGATTTTGCTAGATTGGCAGGAATGGAACCCGCGGGCGTAATAGTCGAAATAATGAATGAAGATGGTTCTATGGCTAGATTACCTCAGTTATATAAGGTGTCAAAGAAATTTGGATTAAAAATAGTTTCGATAGAAGATCTCGTAGCCTATAGAATGGAACATGATAGTTTAATAATAAAACGTGAAGATACTTTTCTAAAAACTCGATTTGGTGAGTTCAGACTTAGAGCATATCAACAAACCACAAATGATCAAGTTCATTTAGCATTAACAAAGGGTACTATGTCTAAAAATGAATCTACTCTAGTAAGAATAAACTCTTCACAAAGCAGAAATGATCTGTTAAGTTTACTAATGGGAACTAAGGAGGAAGAATTCGATAAAGTCTTTTCATTAATAAATAAAGAGGGCAAAGGAGCTATAATTTTTATCAACCAACCCGCAAAATCTGAAAATTTACTTAACAGGTTAAAGAAAATCAAAAACTCAAAAAATAAAAACGATAAGATACCAAGGATGAAAATGGACTCAAGGGACTTCGGTATTGGAGCACAAATTTTGCATGATTTATTAATAAGAAAATTACGAGTTATAACCAATTCAAAACAAAAACCTAGAGTAGGAATTACTGGATATGGACTTGAGATTATCGAGTACGTAAAATTTTAAAAAAACCATAATTTCACAGCCATCATACTAACAGCTGTTACAAGAATTAGTTTAATTACTCCCTCTCCCCTTTCAACTGACCATCTACTTGACCACCAGGCTCCTATTGAACTACCTAAAGCCAATATAAATCCTAATTCCCAATCAACAGCATCATTAAAAGCAAATAGCAATAGTGCACCTGAGCTATATATTAGAACAAGAAACACTTTGGTTGCATTTGTTTTAACAAGGGATAATCTGTTGACTTGATTTAAAAAAAACATGATAATAAAACCTATCCCAGCATTAATAAAACCTCC
>JBELIL010000097.1:0-5431 GCA_042090925.1 Flavobacteriales bacterium | reverse complement strand
GACAATGTTGTTTCAACACTTGATATAAACTCCCTTGACACCAACCAAAAAATAAAACTATTGCAAATAGGGTTACAATATCTATTGCCCAAACTACAATCTCATAGGGTACAAGATGTAAATGAGGATTTACCATTATGGTTAGAGGATGCAGAAATAGAGGTCATTAGTAGAGATAAAGAAACTGATGATTGGAAAAGTGAAAGATATCCAATTCCAAAAAGGGATTCCTAACTTTTATTTTTATCCAACCACTCATTAATAAAGGTTAACTCCCAGCAAAAGGACTATTAAATAAACCAACTGCAAGTTCTGCCCATAGAAGAAAAAAGAGAATAATTAGAGTTGAAATTAAAATTATCCTTTTGTTAAAAGCACCAACACGATAAATTATTTTATTTATAATAATCCCGAAAGACAATAAAATTATCCCCATTATTATAAAATCATTTAAAGACCATTTTACTTCATTCGAATATTGCATTCCAACGAATGGAATTAAAAGCAACAAAAGCAATGAAATAGGTAAAATTAACGTTCTAATTTTCATTTGTTTTTGATTTTTGGAACTAAATATTCAAGAAAAAAAGCAACAAGACAGCAAAAACCTATTGTAAATAAATAACCTTCTTCGTCAGATATTCCTAAATAGTTATCACCAAGATGTGACGTGGACAATATGATTCCTGAGAATAATAAAAAATAGAAGAACAATTTCTTAACAAAATTCATAAAAAAAGATTTGTTTCATATATCTAAGATATAAAATACCTAAGCAAAGTGTCAGGCATTGACATTGACACCATATGTTTATATTTGTTAAATGAAACATTATGTAGATTTTTTAAGGGAAACATTAATCAAGTTTTACAAATGTGAACTTAAAACTTGGAGAAAAATATTTAGATACAAAAGCTAAAATATTATATTTGTCATCTCTTAATTGAGATTTGAAATGTTACTCTAAATTGATTTTATGTAATTTATTATGTAATTTATGATTTATGGACTTTTCAAAAAAGGGTCAAATCCTTTTGGAGGTGTTGATATAACTAACAATGGGGATGTAGCTCAGTTGGCTAGAGCGTTTGACTGGCAGTCAAGAGGTCGTGGGTTCGAGTCCCATCTTCTCCACTAGTTCTTCTAAGAATTACTTATTATAGGCAAAGTAGTCACTTCATAAAGTCAATTAAAATCTTGGCATTTATTAAGGATATAGATTATTGTAATGATTATAGTCCAATATAAAGAATAGAAGAAACTATTTATTAATTACTATGTTTATGTAAAACAATAAATTATAATTGTAAATTGTAAAATCAACATAATCAATTAATTAAATAAAAATGAAAAATATTAAAAACAGAGCAATTTCAATTTTTGCAATAATTGGAGCTCTAGCTGTAATTACCGCTTTTACTAATCAAACCGAACCTTTAAAAATATATGAATTTGAAACTGTAACTGTTGTAGAGTCTCTTATCCAAAATGGACTAGGTCGCTCAAGAATGATATCTGGGACAGAAACAGTAAACTATAGAGAGGCAACTACAATAAGAAAAGAAGATGGTGAAAAAGTCAAATCAGATAAAAAGCGTTCTGAAATTAGGACTAAAGCTTTTGAAGAAACCAAGTTGCTCAATTTTTACAATGTGGCTGGGATTAGATTCAATAATATAGCCACTAATGACGCAATGGTTAAATCAAAACTAAATGAAATGTCCACTCAAGGTTGGGAACTGGTTTTTGTGTCTTCAGGTGTAGAAAGTGCTGATAAAGAAAGAGACGCTATTTTCATTACACGATATCATTTTAGAAAAGAAAAATAGAAGGGTTTTTTCTCTTTTTACTCTGGTTCTATTTATATACAAACCACTTTTTTTTGTAATATTAATAACTAAATAGTTTTTCTTTCAAAACAGGTGTTTATTTTGATAGATTTTCCTAAATTTTTGGGTAAAAGGATTTAGTTATTTCTGAAACAGTTTCACCAGTATGTTTTGTTTCTATTGGTTCAAATAAGAGAATCCAAGTTTCCTCTTCTGCACACGGACGGTGTTCAACTCCCTTAGGAACTACAATCATTTCACCCTGAAAAACCTCTTTAGTTTGATCACGAAATTCCATTTTTAATTTTCCTTTAATAACATAAAAAAGTTCGTCCTCTTCTTTATGTGAGTGCCACACGAAATTCCCTTTAATTTTGGCTATTATTACTTGCTGACCATTTAGTTCGGCTATAGAGTGAGGGCTCCAATTAGAATTAAACTTTTTAAATTTTGAAAGAATATTTATTTTTTTCATCCAATAAATTTATTCAAATCCAAATGAAAAAAATAAATAAAGGAACAATTAGTAATGATGCAACAACTAAAATTAATGAAATAGTAATATTTTTATCTATTTAATAGATGGAATATAGACGCAGAAGTTTTTTAAAATCATTATCATTGGGGGCATTGTTCCCATGGAACATTTTGGATAACATGTTTTTTTTAAATCCAAATGCCAATAGATTAAAAGAGTTTTATAAAAAGGCAATTATTATTGATGGATTAATTATTCCAAAAGGTTGGAATGATGAGTCATTTCAAGCTCTAGATGATTCAGGATACACTGGGTTTAGCGCATCCTTGCCTTCAAGGAATTTTCAAGTAGCAATGTCTTCATTATTAGAATGGAATGAAAAAATAAAACAAAACTCTAATAAATTGATTTTGGCTAATGGGTCTAAAGATTTTTCTATTGCAAAAATGGAAAGGAAAACGGCAGTTCTTTTAGGGTTTCAAAATGCTACTATGATTGAAAAATCAACTGATAATTTAGATTTTTTGTACAAAGCAGGAACAAGATGGATTCAATTGACTTATAATGAACGAAATCTGTTAGGTGACGGATGTACTGAACGGACCAACGCAGGATTATCTGATTTTGGAATTGAGGCTGTAAAAAAAATGAACAATATTGGGATTATGGTTGACGTATCTCATTGTGGGAGAAAAACGACAGACGATGCTATAAAACATAGTGAAAAAGGAGTATCTATTAATCATTCAATGTGTGAAGCCTTATACAAAAAACATCCACGAGCAAAAACAGACAATCAATTAAAAGCCATGTCCGACAAAGGGGGTGTAATTGGAATTATCTGTTTAGGATATATGATAGGTCCAAAGTTGGGGATTGAAACGACATTTAAAACATATTTGGATCATATTGAACATGCTGTTAATATTGCTGGAATTGATCATGTTGGTTTGGCTGCAGATTTCGCAATTCAGGGCATTAAGGCTAGTGGTGCAACAAAAGAGAATTGGTATGTTCCTAGATTAAAAAAATTTAAACCGTCATATAAAGTTCAATGGCCGCCATGGATTCATGAGCTGGATACTTCTAAACGATATTTAAATGTTGCCTCAGGTTTAAAAAAGAGAGGATATAAATACAAAGAAATAGAAAAAATACTGGGCTTAAATTGGTTAAGGTATTATAGTGAGATTTTATAAAAAAGGGAGGAAATGAAAAAAAAATATACATTGGATGAGGCTATTCAAATCTATGAAGATAGAATTTCAAATGGAAGATATATCGATTCTGTACATAAAATAAAAATGATAACAACAATTGAAATGCTGAAAAAACTTAAGTTTGAAGCCTAATAACTTTACAAAATGAAAAAAAATCTGTTTTTTCTATTAATATCCCCGCTATTTTTGTTCGGACAGAGCCCTATCATTAAAGATTACAAAATCACTATACTATCTACTATGTTATCAGATTTTTATATTGGAGAGTGGGGGTTTAGTGCATTAATTGAGTTTGATGGTCAAAAGATATTGTTTGACACTGGATCAAGGGAAAATACAGTTTTACAAAATGCAAAGGAGCTAAATATTGATCTAAAAGATATTGAAAACGTTTATTTAAGCCATAATCATAAAGACCACACAGGAGGATTAATTAATCTTAAACAAAATTTTCCAAACTCTTTTTCTACAGTACATGTTGGAGAGGGGATTTTTTACCCAAGATCTTCTTCAAAGGGAGGAGATCACTATATTTTAAAGAATAAGGGAAAAATAAAAAATCTTGGAGTGAATTTTGTATATCACAAAAAGGCGAATCAAATTTCCCCAGGGGTATGGACCACTGGACAAGTTCCTAGAGTGTATGATGAGAAAAACTGGAGTAAACTCGGAAAAATGATTAATTCTTCAGGTGAAAAAGTCGAGGATACAATTCCTGAAGATCAATCATTATTTTTTGACACTGAAGACGGAATTGTTTTGATTAGTGGTTGTGGACACGCAGGGATAGTAAATACACTTGAACATGTAAAAAAAATTATTCCCAATAGGCCGATTAGTAGAGTAATTGGAGGGTTTCACTTGTTGAAATTAAATAACAAGAAGTTAGAATGGACCGCGAATAAAATGCTAGAATCTGGTGTGAAATATTTTGTAGGGGCTCATTGTACTGGAATTAATTCCACTTATAAAATTAGAAAATATATGGGGCTAGACCCCAACAGCGCTTTAGTTGGATCTGTGGGGACTTATATTAATAATGAGGGTATATCCCCAGGATATATGGAATAGATATTTTTCAGGAAAGACATTAATTTTTCTTTTAATAAAGAAAAATTTAAATTAAATCTTTATATATATTTGCATTTTCAAATAAGATGAGATTATCCCTAAAGAATTCAGACAACATTGGTATATTATCTAGCACCCTTTGTTTAATTCACTGTTTAGTCACACCTTTTATTTATATTACTTATGCTGGATTTTTTAAACAAAGTGAATATCTTTCTTTTTCTTGGAAAGGTATTAATTTAGTTTTTATTATTTTATCATTAATAGCTGTAAATAGATCAACTAAAAAAACCACAAGTAAAATTATTAAACCTATTTTTTGGCTTTCTTGGAGTTTCCTTTTTTTTTTTCTTTTAAATGAGGAAGTTAAGTTTTTTGAATTACCCGAACTGGTTTCTTATGTTTCAGCTTTAAATTTAGCAGGTATTCATATCTACAACTTGAAATTTTGTGGTTGTAAAGATGAAAATTGCTGTACCTAAGGAACAAATTATAAATCATATCAATTTTTGAATATTTTTTTTAAAAAAATCAATGCTTTTTTTAGCACTATCCATAGAGTTTAGTGCATAATTTCCACCCTGTTCCAAATAGTAATATTCAAGTCCTGAAAGATTAGGATCTGGTAAAATCTTAGTATAATCTATGGACCCATAACCAAGTTCGGTGTAGTCTTTGGTAATTGGGTCCATATCTTTTATGTGCCAGAGTTTAAACCTACCATGAGCCAAATTAATTAAATCTTTAGGGACAATTTTGTTAGCTCTCATGACCCAATAAAAGTCAACTTGCAATTTTACCCAATCTGGATTTGTTTCTTCAATAATCCATTC
>JBELIL010000008.1:9190-23242 GCA_042090925.1 Flavobacteriales bacterium | reverse complement strand
AATTCAGAAGAAAGATATTTTAACATTGCTATCTCCTTGTAAAGATCTTCTTCTTTTAAAAGTCTGGAATATAAAGTGTATAAAAATTGTTTAGTACACTCATATTCTGTCAACATTTGAGCTATGTTGTGTCTTATTGATTGGATTTGTGAAACTTTTTCACCTTTGTGTTCTTTATCGTTTACGTATTCAACTACTGTTTTTAAATTTAATTCTGCTATTGAAATAGTTGTTGCAGACTCTGATAAAGAACCAATTAAGCTTTGATAAAGGATATAATCCAATGATTGGTTTTCTTCTCCTAATAAATTTTCAACTGGTACTTTTAAATTATCAAAATAAATGGTCTTATAATCTGCATTAAAATCTGTAGTGTTTAACTCTTTTGTTATATCTGTTCCATTTAAAAATTTAGGAATTATAATTAGAGATAACCCGTTGTTTTGTTTTTCATCTGAAATTTTGCATGATAATATGAAATAATCACTATTCATTCCAATAGCAGCTATTTTTTTTGAACCATTTATTAAATAATAATCTCCAATGCGTTTTGCAGTTGTTTTTATCTTAGTTAAGTCTGCAAAATCAAAATTTTCAAAGGTAGCATTGCAGCCAATTAAAATTTTCCCTTCATTTTTTAGTAGATAAGTATCCTTCTGCTTTTGACTTCCAAGTCTATAGATATAATCTTGGGTCATTTGAAAATTAAAATTAATGACTGAAAATGCACTTGATTTTACTTGGGCTATTTCTTCATTTAGAATCAGTCCTTGTAAGGAATCAAAATTAAATCCATTGTTTTTCCCCCTACCTTCGTAACCTAAATACCCCATTTCAAATAAAGCTTTAAAAAAGTTCCTTTGGGAATCTATATTTTCTGCAAAAATGTCAATTTTTTCTTTTGAAAAGCTTTGAATAAAATTCCTTAGAGATTGACGGAACAACTCATGATCTTCACCATAATAGAAGTTTAATTTCTTAATTTGGTTCTTTTCAGAATTTGGATTAGTTTTTTTGTATTTGATTTTATCAATATTTATTTTTGCGATTATCTCGCGCATTATCTCTGATGTCCCAGCACCAATAGTACCAATTCTTACATCTCTGTACATCCTTGCCATGGGATATTCCTCCATATAGCCGTATCCGCCGAAAACCTGAAGGCATTCTGTTGCAACTTTTTCATGTAATTCAGTAGAAATAAGTTTTGCCATCGAGCACAAACCAACTTCATAAACCTTGTCATCATATAGTTTGGAACAGTAATATCCAAATGCCTTCAAACATTCCACTTTGGAAGAGAGTTTTGCAATTCGATGTCTTAAAACTTGAAATTTATCAATTGTTTTGCCAAAAGCTTTTCTGTTAGACATGTAATCCAGAGAAGCTTCTATAGCATATTCCATAGAGGCAACACTGTAGGGAATAAAAATTAATCTTTCAAGCTGTAAACCGTTCATTAAGTATTTGAATCCTTGTCCTTCCTCCCCAATTAAATTTTCTACTGGCACTCTTACATTGTCAAAACTTAGTTCCGCAGTGTCTGAGGCGTGCCACCCGAGCTTTTCAAGTTTATTTTTGCTAACCCCTTGACTATTTAAATCAATTACAAAAAGACTTACTCCAGCAGATTTTTTTTCAGGATCCGTTTTGACAACAGTTACAACATAATCACCATAATAAGCATTAGTTATGAAAGTTTTTGAACCATTAACAATATAATGATCTCCTTTTCTAATTGCCTTGGTCTTAATATTTTGAACATCTGAACCTGCATCAGGTTCTGTAATACCTATACAGCCAATAAGCTTCCCATTTATGGTACCAGGTAAATATTTTGCCTTTAAAACGCTGCTACCGTATTTAAATATGTAAGGACTTGCCATATACTGAACGGACTGTTGAGTAACTGCAAATCCGCCAGAATTCATTCTTCCAATCTCTTCGTTAAAAATGACCTCATAGAAAAAGTCAAGATTTGCCCCACCGTATTCCTCTGGATAGGAGAGTCCAAGGAATCCCATTTCACCCATTTTTTCCCATATATATCTAGGGATTTTTTTCTCTTTCTCCCAAGTGTTTATATTAGGTCTAACTTCCCTTTCAAGAAATTCCCTTAGGCTAGATCTAAATAGTTTGTGTTCTTCTGTAAAATATCTCATTATTTTGATTAGATTTTAATCCTTGGAAATATTAATTTTCAAATAGGTATATAAAAATAAAGTCTTAGTTAATCTTAAACAACAAATTATACAAAAAAACCCACCTAATTAAATAAAAAATTAATTAGCTAATATTTTTTAGTTATATAAGCATAAGATTATCATAAAAAAAGAAAGAGCAACTTTAAGTTGCTCTTCCCGTAATCAAAGTTTTACCAGTAATAAAACTTATTTAAATAACTTAACTATAGATCTATTCTAGCAGTCATCAAAACTCTTCTTCCTATTATAGGCATGTTGACAAAGGATCGGTAAGGGGTATTTAATAGGTTGGTTGCTGACAACTGTAATGTGAAATTGTCAAACCTATTACCTATAGAAAAGTCTACAAGATTTTTAACAGGAACCCATCCTGTGTAAACTCCTTCAAACCCATAAATTTTATCGTCATGCTGATAAGCTATATTAGTAAAAAGACCTTGATCTCCAGAATATGTAATACCTGCTCTAGCTCTGAATTTAGGAGCTTGTAATTCACTTCTAAACTCTAATCCGTCGTCATTACTCTCACCCGGTATCCAAGAAGTTTGACTTAACCAAGATGCATTTGCATACATGGTTAAATTATCTGTAGCAAAGTACTCTAAGTTTACATCTGTTCCAAAGTGAGATCTCGTACCAGTATATCTTCTATAACCTGCTGCGGCATGTATAATTCCGTCGTCAGGAGAGCTAACACTCTCGTTTACGCCAAAAACTGGGTATAAAGCTGAAGCATTGTCATTGAATACAGTTCCTGCAGAAGTATAACCGGCAGCAACAGTAGCAACTGTTTGGGATAAAACTGCAGGTTGGTTTGCAGCAATGGCTCCTGCAAAGGCAGGGTTTGTAGCCAAAGCAGTTCCAACAGCTACAATGTCTGTGGGATCAATTCCAAACGCTGGAGCTACACTTCCAATGGTTAAAGCTTGGATAGCTGCTTGACCTTGAGCATTTGTGGAGAAAAATGTTGTTAACTGAGCAGCAGCAGCAGCAGTAAGATCTGTTGCTGGGTCAGCACCCAATAACGCATAGGTAGGAGATATTGACTGGTAAGCTGTAAATCCGCTTCTAGAATAGGTATATAAATCCACAGCAACGGAAAGCTTATCTCCCCATAAACCTTTATATCCTACTTCCAAAGACCTAGCATATCCTATATCTGCTTTATTAGCTCCGGCTTGAGTCTGGTCCCATGGGGTTAAATTAGTTCCTCCTGATAACAGTTCACCAAGTGAATTGGCTAAGTTGTAAGGATACAGGGATCCAGTAGATGCTCCACCAAATGTTGGGTCAAATACAGATGTAAAAAAAGTAGTTAAAGGAGCCTGTAAAACAGCGCCACTTGCTGTACCCGCAAGTTGAGCAAAAATTCCAGCTTGAGTTAGAGCTCCAAGATTAGTCCCCACCGGAACTCCTGGAGGTAATAAACTAGGTGGTGCGGGAAGAGCCAATACTGCTGCGAGTGGTAGACCTGTTGTTGTACTTGGAAGTTCTCCAAGTGCTGTCATTATATTTGAATTAACAGGCCTGTCTTCTGCTTGGCCCTGCAACCAAATATCCATTCCTCCAAATAATCCAGGAATAGGAGCAGCAACATTTACAAGTGGGAAGTCGATGTACATCTGGAGTGCCGAAGGAGTAAAACTACCTACATTGTAAGAGGCTCTAAATGTATGTCTTGGATTTGGTGACCAAACAAGGGCAGCCCTTGGTGAAAATCCACTAGCATCCATATAATTAAACGTGTCGTATCTACCCGCAATTGTCATTTTTAAATTATCTGATAAATCTGTGTTAGCGGTAACATATGCTCCAAATATTTGATATTTACCATCATCGTATCTCCCATAAAGCGTATTTTGAGAATCAGATTTAGTGTCTCTATAATCTGCTCCAACTACAAATTCAGTATTTAATAAAGACGGAACCTCCCATGCGTACTGAATTTGAGCTTCTACACTACTTCTATCAGCAACCTGTCTAAGTCCTGTTCCATAAAGGAAGGTGGGATCACTACTGTCTCCACCGTCAGCATAATTATAATAGGCTTGGGCAAATAGTCCGCCCTTTTGCATTCTAAATTGAGTCCAATAGTCGTTTCCAGCAGTATACCCTGGTCCTAATGCGTTAAAAAACATTCCTCCAAAGTTTGACCATCCATTAGAAAATACCATTTCTGTATCATCATTTGGTCGATATTCAAGATGTAAGTTAGCAGATACATTTTTAAATTCTTGAGCCAATGGATTATTGTCACCATCTGGGTCTAAACTACCTTGATTTCTTAATATTCTTTGAGACTGAAAATTTGCAACTTGGCCATTGACAATTACAGGTTGACTTACAGTTTTAGTATATCCAGCTATTCTTCCTGCATCCTCCTCTGAATCTAGACTAAAATCTTGACCAGACTGGTAGTTTAAATTAAATTTATAACCAAATGTTTTACTATCATTTGATTTAGCATGTCTAAAATTAATACCTCTTGTATCCATTGTTCCTCCTGTTAACTCTAGAGTTGATCCAGGAAAATCAATAGCACTTTTTGTTAAGAAATGAACCACACCTGAGGTAACACTAGGACCGTACATAGCTGAATTAGCTCCTCTTACAACCTCAATTTTTGCGATATCAATATTCGAGATACCCGTACTGTAGGAAAAGAATGAATCTGCTGCCGGTGTAGCAAGATATCTATAATCTAATATTGGAAATGTAGATGTTCCAAATAATCCACTTCCCGCTCTCATTTCTATATTGATTGAATTAAGTGAATGTTGCTGGATTTGAACACCAGGGGTGTTTACAAGTAAACGAACTGGATTTAATTCCTGAGCACCATTTTCAATATCTTTTGAAGAGATCAAACTCACTGACGCAGGTACCTCTTGAAGTTTTTGAGGCCTTCTAGACGCTGATACTATAATTTCATCTAAATTCTCTCCAGGATCCATTGATACTGTAATAGATTGATCTGTAGAAGTTACTTCTATTGACTGGGATGAAAATCCAATGCTTGTAATTTCGAGTTTAAATGGCAAATCTTGGTCAGTTGTAAGAGTAAAATTGCCATCAAAATCAGCAGTTGTACCTTCGCTGGTTCCAATGATTACAACGTTCGCACCTGGAACAGCATCACCTGTTTCTGAATCTGTAACAGTACCGCGAATTGTAGACTGTGCCATCATCAGGTTAACACAAAACAGCAAAATGGCTGAAAGTGTAAAAGATAATTTATTGTATTTCATAATTGTTTTTTTTTGTTATTACTGGTTACCATAACAAATCTGGCATCCATTCATGTTTTGAAATTTGGTTAAAATCATACATTGATGTATATAATCTTGTTGTCAAAAATAATAAGAATTTACTTTATTTGGAGGTTTTACACTTTTTTAATTACCTGTTTTTGATATTAAATCCCGTAAACCCTTATGAATTTTAAAAAAAATAGAATAAAAATTTATTAGATTTTTAAAAAACAGCATATAATTTTAAGACTCTAGCAAACTAAAGAAACTTAGTTTTGTATAGTTAGGACTCAAAGATTACCTTCTCTTGATCATTGTGCCATTTAGAAAAATTAGAATCATATATTTTGTCAATTTGATTGCGTTTAATTTTCATCGTTGGAGTTGTTAATCCATTTTCTACTGTCCATGGATTTTTAACAACTACAAATGTTGATATTTTTTGATACCCAAGAAGCTTAGAATTTATTTTATCAAGATGCGCAGTCATAAAACTTTTGATTTCTTTCTTGTTTTTCTCTTTTCCTATTTCTGATAAAACACCTAGACATATTGGTTGGTCTAAACCAAGTCCAACAATACATATTTGCTCAAACTCGTTAATATCTGTAAAATGCGATTCCAAAACCAAAGGTTCAATATATTTCCCTTTTGTCGTTTTGAATAAGTCTTTTACTCTTCCTGTAACAAATAGGAAACCATCCTTGTCAATTATCCCTTGGTCACCCGTATGCAACCATCCATCTTTAATTGTCTCTTTGGTTAGATCGGGAAGTTTATAATAGCCTTTCATAAGAAAAGGTCCTTTCATCAAGATTTCCGAATTATTTGGGTAGATCTTTATTTCAACCTCAGCAGCTGCTTTTCCAACCGAACCAGGTTTATCAAATACGAATAATTGAGAAGTAATTGCACAATTTTCTGTCATCCCGTATCCATTAATGATATCAACACCAATTTTTCTAAACCAAGTTCTTAAAGTTTCTGGAAGCGGCGCAGCACCAGAAGCAATTGCCTTTGCTTTACTAAGACCTAATGCTTTTTTGAACTTATTTTTCAAGATTGATGACAAAATTGGAATTTTTAAAAGAACATTAAGTTTATTTTGAGGCACCTTTTCTAAAATTCCCATTTGAAACTTTGTATAAACCCTTGGAACGCCAAAAAATATTGTAGGTTGTACCTGCTGTAAGTTTTTTACAAATGAGTTTAAATTCTCAACAAAAGAAATTTGTCCACCATAGCGAAGAGCAGTATGCTCAACAACTATTCTTTCAGCAATGTGATTTAAAGGAAGGTAGGAGATGAATTCATTGTTTCCGCTAAAATCAACTTTTAAAGGGTTGCTTTGCGAATGAATTACTTTTGTCTTATCAAGAGCCAAGTAGGTAAGTACTACACCTTTTGGATCTCCTGTTGTACCCGAAGTAAATATAATAGTCCATGTATCATCCAAATCAGGCTGATGAGGTTCTTTTAAAGGCTCATGCTTGTTTATAAAATCATACCACTGGTATCCATCTTCTACACTTGAAAAGCCTTTGTAATTTGGGAATGAAATTATTGGCATTTTTTCTGGAACTCCTTTTTTTTGGTTTTCCCAATCCTCAACCTTTCCCACAATAAGCAGATCAACATCTCCAAAATCAAGTAGATTTTTTATTTCATCAGAGGTTAAATTTGAAAAAAAGGGAACACTTATATAGCCAGCCATCATTATTGCTAAGTCTGAAATAATCCATTCTCTACAATTTTTAGAAATTAAGCCTATATGTGCG
Source organism: Flavobacteriales bacterium (assembly GCA_042090925.1). Lineage (GTDB taxonomy): Bacteria > Bacteroidota > Bacteroidia > Flavobacteriales > Flavobacteriaceae > TMED96. Next base: position 16,009 of record JBELIL010000008.1, on the reverse strand, counting down.
TTTTTTCTAAGACCAAGGGATTTAAGACCTGTAGCGAGTTTTCGAGCATACTGTCCAACTTCTCCGTAGGAAAATTCTTCCCAGTTGTCTCCAAAAGGTTGTCTTAAAAAAGGTTTATCTCTATGACTATTTTCTAATTCGTAAAATTTGAAGTCAAATAGAGTGTTGGAATTATTACTACTCATAGCTAGTTGTTTGGTTTTAAATTATGATTTAATTGAGTTAAATAGAATTTTAGAACTAAAACCCAACTAATCAATATATTATAAATATAAGAATCTAAACTTTCTTTTTTCATTAAATAACATAAACAAATTAGATGATTATGCTTTAAAAATATTTATAACAAGACTTTGTAATTGCATTTTATTGAATCATAACTAATCTTTTTGTTAATTTTGCAGTGAATTTAACAATGGCGATACTAAAATCTAAGATAAAAACGGACTCCTCTCGTTTCAAAACCAATAGTATTGAAATGGAGAAGAAAGTAGTTATTCTTAAAGACTTACTGAAAAAAAGTAGAATTGAAGGAACCGAAGCTTCTATCAAAAAGGCAAGAGAGAGAAAAAAATTTCTTGCTCGTGAGAGAATTGAATTTTTAGTTGACAGAGATAGCCCTTTTCTGGAGTTATCCCCACTTGCTGGTTTAAACCATGAATTGGGATTTGGTGTAGGAGGAACAAATGTCTGTGGAATTGGTTTTATTGAAGAAAAATTATGTCTCATACAATCAAATATTGGAACACGTAAAGGAGGTTCGATTGATTATGCAACAAGTCTAAAGGGTCTTAGAGCAGCAGAAATTGCAAAAGAAAATAAATTACCAACAATTAATCTGGTTGAAAGTGGGGGAGTGAATTTAAATGATCAGGATAAAATTTTTAATAATGCAGGTGCTACATTTAGAGAAATTGCAAATAGGTCAAAATTAGGACTTTCCACTATTTCACTTGTTTTTGGTAATGCTACAGCTGGTGGAGCTTATGTTCCAGGGATGTCGGATTATACAGTTTTTCAAAAAAACAAAGCGAAAGTTTTTCTTGCTGGACCACCACTAGTAAAAATGGCAACTACCGAGGTGTCTACAGAAGAAGAATTAGGGGGTGCGGAAATGCATAGCAATATATCGGGTGTTTCGGATTATTTAGCAGAAGACGAATTTGATGCATTTAGAATAGCTAGAGAGATAATTAAGTATTTACCGGATCAAAAACCTTCACTAATGCCCAAAGAGGTTCTCTCTCCAAGATACAGTGCCAATGAAATTAGTGGTATAATCCCTGCTAATCCAAAAATATCCTTTGATATACGTGAGTTAATCACAAGAATTATTGATGACTCTGATTTTGCAGAATTCAAAAAAGAATATGGAAAAACCATGGTTACAGGATGGTGTAAAATTCATGGATACCCCACTGGAATAGTTGCAAATAACGGTGTTATTTTTTCTGAGGCTGCCAATAAAGCATGCCAGTTTATACAACTTGCAAATAGGAACAATACACCTATACTTTTTATCCATAACACAACAGGATTTATTGTAGGAAAAAAATATGAAGAAGGAGGAATAATTAAAAATGGAGCAAAATTAATCAATGCTGTTTCAAATAGTGAAGTTCCACACTTAAGTTTAATGATTGGTTCATCTTTTGGAGCAGGAAATTATGCTATGAACGGAAGATCTTACAATCCTAGATTTTTATTTAGCTACCCAAATTCTAAACTTGGGGTAATGGGAAGTGAGCAATTAGCTGGAGTAATGGATATTATTAAAACCAATGCAGCCAAGAAAAAAGGTGTCAAGCTTGACAAAATAAAAATGGATAAAGATAGAAAGGTACTTATTGAAATGATGAGCCAAAAACAAACTGCCTGGCACTCATCTTCTGAAATGTGGGACGATGGTGTAATAGATCCCTTAGAAACAAGAAGCTATTTAGGATTTTGTTTAGCTATTTTATATAATCAAAAAATTAAAGGGACCAGTTCTTTTGGAGTTTTTAGAATGTAGGTGATGGCAAAATTAATTAAAACATTGTTGGTCGCTAATAGAGGCGAAATTGCTAGAAGGATTTTTAAAACCTGCAAAAAAGAGGGTGTTAAAACTATTGCCGTTTATAGTACTGTTGATACCAACTCTAATTATGTAAAAGAAGCGGATATATCCGTTTTGCTAGAGGGAGAAAACCCAGTACAATCTCATATGGATTCTTCTCAAATCATAAAAATTGCTAAAAGATTTGATGCCGACGCTATTCATCCTGGTTACGGATTTTTATCTGAAAATGCTTCTTTTGCCAAAAAATGCAATGATGAAAATATTTTATTTATCGGACCAGACCCTGACTCAATTGAGCTTATGGGAGACAAGGATAAAGCTAGACGTTTAGTCAAAGACTTAGGAATTCCTCTACTTCCAGGTTATGAGAATTCTAAAGAAAAAGAGTCAAAACTACTTAGCGAGGCAAAGAAAATAGGATTTCCTGTCCTCTTAAAAGCATCAGCTGGAGGAGGAGGTAAAGGAATGCGAACAGTTTTTAAAGAAACTGAGTTTATAAATTCTTTAAATGAGGTTAGAAGAGAAGCCAAAAATATATTTGGAGATGACCGTATAATTATTGAAAAATATATTGAATCAGGGAGACACATTGAAGTGCAAATTTTAGGAGATAATACTGGTAAAGTCATTCATTTGTTTGAGCGTGAATGTACAATACAAAGGCGATACCAAAAAATTATCGAAGAAACTCCTTCTAAAGTTTTAGATAAAAACTTAAAAGAAGATATACTTGAATGTGCTATTCAAATTGGTAAGAAACTTCGATATAAAAGCTTAGGCACAGTAGAATTTATTTATGATAATAAAACAAAAAAATTCTTCTTTTTAGAGGTAAATACCAGAATTCAAGTCGAGCATCCGGTCACTGAACAGATTACTGGTATAGATCTAGTAAGTCTTCAACTAAAAATTGCTCAAGGAGAAAAAATCAACCTTAATCAAGGAGATATCAAATCTGAAGGTTATGCGATTGAAGCAAGACTGTATGCTGAAAATCCAGCATCTAACTTTTTGCCAACATCGGGTAAGGTTCAAAAGCTCAAATTTCCAAATATTAGTGGCCTAAGAATCGATAGTGATTTGAAAAATGGTGACTTGGTAAATATTTATTTTGACCCTATGCTAGCTAAAATTATTGCTCATGATATTAGTAGAGAAAAGGCAATAAATAAATTAAAATATGCACTTTCCAAGATAGTTTTTCTTGGCCCAACTACAAACATTGAGCTTTTGAAAAATATTCTATCATCCAAATCATTTGTAAAGGGTGAATACAACACAAATTTCGTTTTTGAAAATAACAAGATGATCCAAACCGATAGAGATCAATCGACAATTGAAAATGTAGTTATTGCGGCAACTCTTTTCAGATCGTCAAAAAGAAATATAAAAAAGAGAATATTAAAACATCTACCATCGGGTTGGAGAAATAATTTTTATAGTTTTCAAGCAGAAAAATTTTATTTTAACGGTAACAATATTGAATGTAAATACAAAATAGTAAATGGAATATTTATTTTTTCTTTTAATAAATCAAACTATAATGTTTCAATTATTAAAGCAAGAGGTAATGTGTTGCATGCAGAAATAAATGGAGTTTTTAAAAAATACTATATTAAAGAAATTGATAAAACGATTTACATACACTCTGTTGATTTTGGTAATGTTTCTATGGAAGTTGCTGAGAGATATCCTAGTAACGAAAAAGAAAAACAAGAAAGAGGATATATCTCTCCAATGCCTTCTTTAGTTGTTGATGTTTTTGTAAAAAAAGGTGACAAAATAAAAAGAAGTCAACCTCTTATTGTACTTAGCTCTATGAAAATGGAAAATACATTATACTCTAATGAAGATGGAGTAATTGATCTTGTAAATGTCGTTAAGGGAGAAAATATTCAAGCTGGACACATTTTATTAAAAATCAAGTAATGAATTATTATAGAGAAGATCAGCTGGCTAAATTCCAAAAGCAAAAATTTTCTTTTATAGAAATAGATGAAATAAATGAAGTTTTTGAGATAACACTTGATAGGGCTGCAAAAAAAAATGCCATCCATCCTCAAATGTTAAATGAATTAGCTTTTGCTCTTCAATATGCTCAAAACAATAAAAGAATTAGGGTTTTGGTTTTAAGAGCTAAAGGTGATGTTTTTTGTTCGGGATCAGATTTATCAGCAATGCAAGGAAAGGTAGCTCAACATGACTCGTCCATTGGGAAACCCATGAAAGAAGTCTTGCTTGTAAATTTATGGACTGGACTAACCAAACCTTCGTTGGCCATTGTTGAAGGCAATGTATATGCTGGAGGGTATTTGTTTTTGGCATGCTGTACTTTTGTAATTGCAGATAAGTCCTTAAAATTCTCTTTACCCGAAACAAGAAGGGGTATTTTTCCTATGCAGGTAATGGGAGTACTAATGCGAGTTATAAATCCAAGAGTTTTACTTGATTGGTGTATCAGAGGGTACGAAATAGATGCCCAAAAAGCAAAAGATTGGGGTTTGATTTCGATGGCCGCAAATAAAAATGAAATAGAATCTGCAGCTAAAAAATGGATTAAGCAGGTGATAATTAACTCTCCAAGTGCTATTTCGCTAGGTATGGAGGCCTATAGAAATATTGTTGACGATGAAAAAAATCAAAAATATTTAAAGTCTATGTTAGATCGTGTTATAAATACGAACGATGCAGTAGAGGGTCTAAAAGCCTTCAAGGAAAAAAGGACTCCAAAATGGAAATAGTAAATTTAAATTTCCTCTTCCTTTAATTTAAACTCTTTAAGTTTTACATCGTCAAAACCTTTCTGATCAAATGGGTTTTCAATATAATTTTGAATATTATACAATGCAATAAGAGTGAAACTAATTAGAATTGTAAAACCAAGGGATATAATGTTTTGATATTCTGAAATACTGGATTTAATTCCATCGATAAGTGAAGGCGTATATATTAAAGGGAAAAGGTAAATAAAAACTAAGCAATAGCCTCTTAAACTAACTGGAGTTCCGTGAGATTGAAGAGCGTGCAAATTTTCAATGTTTTGAAAAACTTCATTTTTTACTCTTATCATACTATCTTTCTCTCTATCATTAAACTTTGATATATTATCTAATGTCAGTTGGTAAATTTCTTTGCTAAATTTTCTCACCCCCACAATAGAGTATCTCTTACTTCCTTTGAGTAAGCTAAAGGAGTATTTTTCTAAATTGATTAAAATCTCAGATAATTTTTGTTTGTCTTTTTTTGTAACCCCTTCAACTGCTCCAAATATATTTTGAAGAGTAATTAATTTGGTTCTAAATATAGAAAGGTAGTTCAGTGATTCTTGTCTTTTGTTAAAGGCACCTGTAATAGTAAAAACAAGTGGGAAAATTATAGCAATACTGATAATGTCAAAATTAACTGACATGGTAAGGTCAATGTGTTTAAATAAATAGTATACTCCAACAGCTTCTGCAATGATTACAATGGTGTGAAAATTAAAAATTGAAAAAATTTTTCTTATCATATTAGTTGATTATGCGTGCAAAATTATAATTTTTTTAATTATTAAGCTTATCTATTGATGAATTATGAATTTTTAGTCTTAAATATTGAGAATGATTCATATAAAATTGACCTTAAAAATGATGTTCAAATTGTTGATTAAAATCAGAACTTAAAAATTATTTGAGTCTAAAATACTGTAAATCATATGTTTATAAAAAAACTTTAGTTAATTAAAAAGTTAATAACCTTAAACTAGAGGTATTAATTTTCCCTTTTATCAATTGTAATTTTACATAACGTGTTATAGTTGATTTTGAGGAAACTTTACTTAGCGCTTTATGCCCTACTTTTGTATGGCATAACCTTAGTTCAAGGACAGAGTCCGATTCTTGAGGTTACTACCTCCTCCGATATTGTTACCGATTCTGACAACACCGTTAATGCTTCAGATGTTGTTGTATTCACAATCAAAGCAAAGAATATAAGTAACCTTGCTTTATCAAGTTTGACAATCTCACATACCCTTAAAGGAATTAATGGGTCTGCTTTAACACTTAACTCCTCTCCAACTTTTTTCTCAAACTCAAGCGCTTCTGCTGCAGGATCTTTGGCTGCTGGGGAAACCGGCACCTACATTGCTACATACACATTTAATGCATCCGGTGTTTCCGCTGGTGGAATTAGTTTAACAGTAACAGGAACAGCTAGTACACCTGGTAACTCTAACAACGTAATTGACCCATCAGATGATGGTGACGACTCAGATGGTAATACAGCCAATGATCCAACACAAGTGGTTGCTGGTAGTACAGTAACCGCGATGGAGGGAACTAAGGTAGAGAACTATGTTGATAATGACGGAAATGGTACAATTGGTCTTGGTGACCAATTAGAATACATTATCACAGTATATAATAAGGGTGAGGAACAATTAGATGCTGTCACTCTCTTTGATGTTTTAAAGGATCAAAATAACAATGTACTTGCTCTTATTGCACCTTTCACTCCTCCAGGGCCAATCTTTGTTTCCTCAGACCAAAACTCCTCAAATGGTAACCTTCTTGTTGGCGAAACAGTGACTTATAAAGCGGTTTATGTTGTTCAGCAGGGAGCAGTTGATAGTGGAGGATTAAACAATTGTCTAGATATTCAGGCAGATGGTGTAAATACAAATCGACGGGCAACCGATAGAGCTGATGATGGAGATGATACGGATAATAACTTAGTGGATGATTGTACTGAATCAACAATTACCACAACCGCTACTC
>JBELIL010000008.1:1760-9090 GCA_042090925.1 Flavobacteriales bacterium | reverse complement strand
CCATTTATACCGCTTCCTATACTATAACAGCTCCAGTTGCAAACACGGGAAGTGTTTCAAACTCTCTTACAGCTACAGCGAATTCACCTGGTAACAGTGGAGATGTGGTTGATGTAAGTGATGACGGAATTGACAACGATGGTAATGCAGAAAACGACTCTACAACTACTTCCCTTACTATTGACAAAAGGATTGAGGCTACCAAAACCTATAGAGTAACGGATAACGGTGACGGTGAAAATGGAGCAGGTGATGTGGTAACTTTTAATATAACTGTTCAAAATACGGGTCAGATTGCTCTATCTGGAATTACTCTTGTTGATTTACTAACCGATTGTACTGGAACACTAACCCTCACAATGGCTAGTGGTCCAACTTGGAATTCAAATAGTGGTGGTTCAGCACAAGGAAGTTTAACGCCTGGGGAGATAGGCAACTACACCGCTACCTACACAATTGGTAACGCTGAAATTGGCTCAGGATGCATTTTAAATACAGTATCCGTTACAGCAAGTTCACCTGGAAATTCTGGTGATGTAGTTGACAAGAGTGACGATGGAAACGATGCAGATGGAAATCTAGTGGATGATGAGACTAGAATTGATTTTACCGTTGATCCCGCTGTTGAAGTTGTTAAGACAGGCGTACTTGTTGATAACGGGGACAATTTACCTGGAGTAGGAGATACAGCAGTCTTTACCATTGTTGTTACAAATAAAGGAAATACAGCACTGACCTCTATAACACTTACAGAGACCTTTCAAAGGGGAAATGGAACATCCATTTCTTTAGACGCAGGCCCTACCTTTAACTCCTCAACAAGTGGTTCGGCTTCAGGTTCACTTCAAACAGGTGAAAGCGCAACCTACACAGCAAGTTATACTGTTGATGCTACAGACGTGGGAACTACAAAGGTGCAAAACCAGGTTACCGTTTCTGCCCAGACATTAGACGGGGGTCTTACAAGAACAGATGTAAGTGACGATGGAATAGACACAGATGGAGATTTGCAAGGAGACCCTACAGAGGTGAAACTTATTTTTGATCCAATACTTGAGGCAACCAAAACTGTTTCCATGTCTTCAAATGCAAATCCAGTTATTGGAGATATAGCAGAGTACACCATTACAGTAGAAAATAAAGGGAATGTGGATGTAAACACACTGAACTTAAATGATACGTTTGTGGGCCTTGGTGGAGCTTCATTACAGTTAAATGGAGGTCCCACTTTTCAAAGTGCAACGGCGGGTTCAAGTTCAACACTTGTAAAAAGGGGAGGAACAGTCACCTTCACAGCATCTTTTACTGTTAATCAAGCATCGGTAGATACAGGGGGTTTTAGAAATAAGGTTGTTGTAACTGGTCGAAACCCTGGAAGCTCTTCCACGAATGTCACCGAGGAAAGTGATGATGGAATTGACGATGATGGGGACATAGATGATGACCCAACAGATGTTGTAATTAGTGAAGTTCCTTTAGTAGAGGTTACCAAAACAGCAACATTTACTGATAACGATTCAAGTGGAGATATATCTCTAGGTGATAGAATCAACTATACAATTTTGGTTCAGAATTTAAGCAATGTAACGCTGGATAACATTTCTGTATCAGATGATTTGCAGGATATAACCCTAACTACTACTAAAACTCTAGATACAGGTCCAAGTTTTGTTAGTTCAAATCAAGGATCTTCTTTTGGAACTTTAAAGCCCAACGAAATTGCTACCTTCTTAGGGACCTACTTAATTCGTCAGGTCGATGTAGATGCGGGAGGACTTTCAAACCAGGCCTCTGTTACTGCTCAAACACCAGCTAATGTTACCATCAACGATGCTAGTGATGACGGAAATGACTTTGACCAGAATACCGTTGACGATAGAACAGAGACGGTAATACCTAGAACTCCTGGAATAGAAGTTACAAAAACCTCTACTATCACAGATAACAACGGAGATAACGTCTATGGAGTAGGAGATACTGCAGTCTATACTATAACAGTTCAAAATACAGGAAATTTGGATTTTACATCCGTTGTTTTAGAGGATGTGCTCTCCAAAAAAAATGGGGGAGTACTTGCTTTAACCGTCACGCCTACTTTTCAATCATCAACTTTAGGCTCCGATGCAGGATCTTTAAAGGTTAGTGAAACAGCAACGTATGTAGCAAGCTACACCATTGCTCAAGAAGCCATTGACGGAGGTGGTTTATCCAATCAAGCCTCAGTAACAGCATCTTCCTTAACAGCTACTGTAACTGATTTGAGCGATGATGGAATTGACAACGATGGAAATACTACCGATGATCCAACTGAAAATACACTATTTGGAACGCTTATTTTGGAGGCTACCAAAACAGCTACCATTACAGATGTTGATGGTAACGGAGAAACAGGTCTTGGAGATATTATCAATTACACTATTGCAATTGAAAACAAAGGAACCGAATCCCTTAAAAATTTTACCGTCACAGATACCCTTGTAGATGCCGCTGGCAATACACTCTCACTAAATGCTACCCCAACATCAAGTGATCCTGACCTTCTTGCACCTGGAGGGGTAAAAACCTATGTGGCTAGTTATACAATAGCTCAAAATGCACTCGATAATGGGGGAGTTAAAAATAGCGCCCTTGTTAGAGCAAGTAATGTTGCAGGAACCATTTATGTAACAGATATAAGTGACGATGGGAACGATGCAGATGGAAATACGGTAACCGACACTACCGATACACTTATTACGCCCAACCCGTCGCTTAATCTCACCAAAACCTATATAAATAAAGATAACGACGGGGATAATAAAATATCTGTAGGTGACAATATTGTCTATAATTTCTCACTTTTAAACAATGGGAATGTCACCCAAAGATTCATTTTTATAACAGACTACATCACCGATTTTGACAATAACGTTCGTCAGTTGGATGCTTTTGCATCCCCAAATAGGCTTAATTTTATCTCCTCGACACAAGGCTCACCAAATGGAACACTTATTTCTGGTGAAATTGCCACTTACACTGCTACCTATACTGTTCAAAATGCCGATAATGCAAGCGGAGGTATATCCAATACCGCATCAGCTACTAGTTATGTTTATGTAAATGGTGATCCAGTGGTTCATGCACGAGATCAAAGTGATGACGGCGATGATACCGATGGTAATACTGAAAACGATCCAACGCTTTCCTATTTTGGAGATTTACCTAAAATAGAGGTAACTAAGACTGCTACGTACACTGGATATGCCAATGGAGCAAATCCTGGAGACGTAGCCGTATTTACTATGACTGTTGAAAATAAGTCCACCCATCCAAAAGATATTGTTAGAGACCTTACTTTTTCAGATGATTTAAAGGACGCATTTTTAAGAAATAAAACGATGACAAGTACGGTCACCTTTAATTCTGCTAGCGCTTCGTCTGCCCAAGGAACACTTACACTTGGAGAGACGGCGACTTATACAGCATCGTATACTATTACCCAAAGTGACATCGATACAGGAGGACTTAGAAACCAAATCACCTTTGAAGGAAATACCATAAGAAATCCAGTTCCTGCTGAAAAAGATGCTAAAGATGTAAGTGATAATGGTATTGATACAGATGGAAATACGGAAGATGATCCTACCTTTTTGGTGTTAGGTACTGATTCCGATGGAGACAATATTCCAGATACAACGGATATTGACGACGATAACGATGGAATTTTAGACAGAGACGAGCAGTGTTTGACCTTTTTACTCGATGGTAATTCATTTGAAACTTACTCAGGTTCGTTCCCACCCGGATCTCCAGCAAATAGAAATACCGCCTATCCCAATACGACCGTCGCTCCACCTTTTAAATCCATCAATGGTGATGGAGAGGTGTGGTCATCAAGTCAAGGTCCACAAGGAACTAATTTCTCTCCTCAGCAAGGGTTTTATTTCATTGAACTTTTAAGTAATGCCGCTAGTGGTAACGACGGTTCTTACTGGGACAAAACAGCCTATGGATCCAATGCTAATTATGATAGAATACTTGTTATAGAAAATGTATATCCAAATAGGTCCTATGGAATTTCTTTTTACCACAAAGCGGGAGGAAGGTTTGTTGCTACGCATGCCGGTGGTGGAAATACGCTTTTACAGGTACAATCCATGCAGACAAATTATGCGATAAGCGATATTACCTCAGCTACATCTAACTGGCAGTCTAAAACCGTCACCTTTACAACCGATGCACAAACCACAAGAGTAGCTATAATGTTTTCTGCCTATGCTCCTGGAATCAACTCATCGGTTCAACTTGATGCAATTTCTGTAACCGCCTCCAAGAGTTGTATTACAGACATAGACGGAGACGGGGTTCCAAATGGACTCGATTTAGATTCCGATAACGATGGTATTTATGATGTTGTCGAATCTGGAAATGAAGCCCTAGATACCAATAACGATGGAGTAATTAATGGTTTGGATACGGGATTTGCCGACACCGATAACGATGGTGCCTCTGACCAGGCAGAATTAAATACTGCGAGAGACAGTGATTCCGATAGTATTTTAGATGCTTTTGAACTGGATTCAGATGGAGATGGATGTAACGATACCGAAGAGGCAGGATATACAGATCCGAATTCCGATGGTCTACTTGGTCCAAATCCAGTGAATCAAAATAGTAGTGGTAAGGTGACCAGCGGCTCAGATGGATATACCATTCCACAAGATTTAAACGCCGATAATACTTTTGATTTTAGAGATGAGAATTACGATGTAGGATGTTACAATCCATCGCTACAGGTAGTAAAATCAGCTGTAGTTTCCGATACCAATTCAAATGGATTAACAGATGTAGGAGATATTGTCCAGTACACAGTTGTAGTTACCAACACAGGGGAAATTTCGATTTTACTCACCAGTTTAGATGATAAGCTCACCATCGGAAGTACCCTACAGACGGTGACCCTAGATTGGAGTTCTAGTTCTACAGAAACTTTTTTGGCACCTAATACGAATTTGTATACCTACTCAAACAATATTGACGATGGAAGTACAAATAATGCTAGTATAGGTGTTTGGGCGAGGAGTAATAATAACATGCAAGGTAGACCAGGTCAAAGCTATAACAACCAAGCTGGATATCCTCCAGGTATTCCTTATTACTTCAGTACAGATAGTGGAGGTACCGCTTATACTGATGTAGATTTAGTTTTCCCAACAGACGGTTTTGGTACTACTACTCCTACATATGTTTATCCCGGGAATACAGATATTAAGGTTACGAGGTATTCAAGGGTGAGCAATCAAAATGTTGCTAATAATTACATTTATCAAAATGTTGCATTATCAGCCAATACAACCTACACTGTGTCGGTCTATGCCTCTGCAAACAGTAACGGTTATATCAACACTGGCAATAATTATGAAAAATTAAGATTTGTTCATAGACCCCCATCAATGTCAGATACTTGGGGAGATTACCAATTTGTAAGTGGAAGTGTAAATAATCAAAACTCTGACAACAATACTGGTTGGAAAAGGTATCACTATACATTTACAACTGGCGCAGCAGGAACGTATCGTGTTGGTTTTTCACCTCCTTATTTCGGTAATAATTGGTTAAGAGTTTGGGGAGCACAATTAGAAGTAGGATCAGAACCAACTAGATATATTTATACATATTCTAGCATTACAACTCAGCCATCAAGTACCCTAGAACAAGATCCATTGAAGACAGCCATGCCAAAGGGAACAAGCGCTACCTACACGGCTCAGGTTTCCGTAACGCAGGCTATGATGGACGCAGCCACTGAAATTTCAAATCAAGTGACGATAACAGGATCGTTTACCTCTCCAGGTGGAATATCTGGGACGACATTTGATGTGAGCGCTGATGATGATAACAGCGATGGAAATACCGAAAACGATCCAACCGTTACCCCACTTAGTATTACTAACCAAATAGAGGCAACCAAAACTGCTACCACTACTGATAATAACGGAAATGGTCTTATTGATGCTGGCGATACAATAAATTATGAAATTACCATTGAAAATAAAGGAAATACTACGCTTAAGAACTTCACTGTAACCGACACCTTGACACGTTCAAGTGGAGTTACTGTTACCCAATTTTCGGGCACGAGCTCTTTTACGATAAAACAGACTAGGAACTTATTTTATTATTCAAACTATATGGAGGATAATAATAGTTGGTGGTACGATACTGATTATAGTATTGACGCCGACCCAATTAATCAATATGGCTATCCTTTGGATATACCTTACTATTGGTCCAGTCAAAGTGGAATTGGTTGGGGTAGTGTAGATTATAATTTTCCAAACCAAGGAAAAGGTCAAACACAATCTCCTAGGCTGGGAAATAGTGATACTCACAGTGGTGCATCTAGTAGACTTGATAATAATAACAATATAGGAAATTATTTATATCAAAATATAACTTTAGAAGCCGGCGCCCAGTATACGATTTCTGTTTATGCTAGAGCCATTAGCGGAAGTTATGATGATGCAGTTCAGGATCATCAGTTTCGATTTGCATATCGCCCTCCAGGAGGGTCAGACACTTTTTCTTCTTTCAATACGATGCCTACCTATGTGGACAATTGGACCTTCCAGCGATACAGTTTTACTTTTACAGCAAATACAGCGGGTGTTTATAGAGTGGGAATTGCCCCACCTTATGCTAGTAACAACGGAGGTAGGTTTTGGGGAGCACAATTAGAGAAGGGATCTACAGCAACAAGATATATATATACATATTCTGGGTTGGCTACATCAAAGTCAGATGCATTACCTATTTCATCTAATACAACAACAACATACGTTGAATGGACGAGTGGTTACCCAAATAACACTTCTTTAAATGGTCTAATAATCCAAAATAGTAATGGGACCAAATATGCTTATGATAACCCTCTTGGAAATGGTCGTCGATCAATACTTGAGGTTGAACCTCAAAATTTCGGTGCATATAATAGTCGTCCAACTAGTAGCCATTTTGATAATGGTTATTTGGGAGAATTCAATGGGAATAGATACTATTTGGAGACAACTAGATGGGCTTGGGCTACTCACAACACTTATGCAACTGCAGCAGGAGGGTACCTTTTTGTACCCAACACTAAAGAGGAATGGGATTTTATGATGACAGCCATTCGTAATAATTCCAATGGACAATGGCACTATACAGGAATATATCAGACAAATAATTCTGGTTACCAGTCGGATAACATAAACGATGGATGGATTGCAAGGGATGGTTCATATTTCCTTAAACCTGGTGAGACAGCAGAGATGATACCTGGAGGAAAAGCAGAATATGAGTTTACTCATAC
>JBELIL010000008.1:0-1660 GCA_042090925.1 Flavobacteriales bacterium | reverse complement strand
ACCCAACTTACCACCACGACAATTATTGATAGCTTGACCGATGGTCTAGGGAATGCACGATCTTTAAATACCACGGTGACCTATGTTTCAACTGTTGCTACCGTTACAACTCAGATGCCAAAACAAAATCTTTTCACAAACTCAAATCGGATAAACAATACTTATTGGACTCGGGAAGGAAGCAGTCAATATTCTAATGCAAATCCATGGTGGGGTTATCCACCAGGAATAGAATATTACTTTGAGGATGGACAAGGAAATGCTTCCTACAGCGATGTAAACCATGTTTTTACTACAAACGGACTTGGAACTACAAGGGCTACTTATTTATATGCAGGGACTGATAATAGGGCGCATACGTTCAATAGAATGCACAATGGTAACAATGCAAATAGATACCATTATCAAAATGTAACTCTACAGGCAAATACTACTTATACCGTATCTGTATATGCAGCCGCATATAGTAGTAGTTATGTAAATTCTTCACTAAATGCCGACCGTTCTCTACGATTTGTTTATCGTCCTCCAGGGGGATCGGACACGTTCTCAAACTATATGCAACTCACCGGTTGGGTTCAAAATAATAATGCTTCTGCGAATAATACGGGTTGGGCAAGATATTCTTATACATTTACAACAGGTGCAGCAGGGACCTATCGTGTAGGGTGGTCGCCACCTTACAATGGTGGTAATGCAAGTCAATATTGGGGAGCACAATTAGAGAAGGGTAGTACAGCAACCAGGTACATCTATACGTATGAAAATAATCTTCCCAGTTATAACGCACCGACTGACACTGTTACCACGACCACAGTTAATAACAGAATACTGGAGGCAAGAAGTGTTGATACCTACACCGCAAGTTATACCATTACCCAGGACGATGTAGATAGTAAATTTTTATCCAATACCGCTACATTTACAGCTATCGATCCTGACGGAACGACCGTGGTTTCTAAAACATCAGACGATGGAGACCCGTCTAATGGAGATGAGGACCCAACCATTATAAGTCTGGCATCGACATCAACTATAGATGTATTTAAGTCAGCAATTGTCCAGGATGTAAATGGTAGTCAGGTAAACGATTTAGGGGATATTATTGTCTACACCATTGTGGTTTCAAATACAGGATATACCACTATATCGTCTTTAACATGCTCCGATACCCTTACCGATTTCAGTGGCACGGCACTTAGCTATAATGCCCCAATTAGTACGGTGAGTGCTACCTCAGGCTCTACCTCCTCCTCTTTGGCGATAGCTGGGGTAACGACTTTTACAGCTTCCTATACCATAACTCAATCCGATATAAATTCAGGAGGCGTATCCAATACCATCTTAATACTAGGTAGTAGCTCAGGTCTTACCGATAACGTAACGGCAACCCATGAGATTGCAACCCCACTTGAAACAGCAAGCCCGGTGCTTGAACTTACAAAAACCTTTACAACCACAGATAACAACAGCAATGGTCAGGTGGACCTTGGAGATACCATCAATTATACCATTACAGCGGAAAACAAAGGAAATGTAATCCTAACAGGGCTTACTATAACAGATACATTTACGGATCTTTTAAGTAATACCCTTACCCTAACATCAGGACCTACCTATTCTAGTTCTACAGATGGTAGTACCTCACAGGGAACCATCA
>JBELIL010000096.1:0-5530 GCA_042090925.1 Flavobacteriales bacterium | reverse complement strand
ATTCATGACATTTTTATACATAGAAGATTTAAAATATTTAGAAATATAGATAACAAATACGCTAAAGGAATTAGAAGAGCTCACAAAATGCATCACAAAAACATCAACAAAGAAGATGGAGTATGTTTTGGAATGTTATTTGTCCCAAAAAGGTACTTTCAATAAACTAATTTACTGTTTAGTCCAATTTTTAGAGAAAGTACAATCTCGGAATAATTTATTTACATTCACAAAAGTTTCATCTATTTTTAGCCTTAACCATTTTTTAACGGTTTTTAACTGTTTATCCTTTAGAGCTAAATCTTTGATTTTAGTGAAATCTTTTGAAAAATCTGCCACATGCTCTTCAAATCTTTCTGAAACCATTATGATTTTGTATTTCTTCAGTCCAGATTTATCAGTTTCTAATAAAGGAAGAGAAATCTCCCCTTGATCTAAATTTTTAACCTGATTATAAAGTTTGGGATCCATTTTTGTCAATTCAAAACGAGTATCTCCAGTTATTGGATTTATTAATTTTCCACCATTATTTCTAGTCTCCTTTTCATAGGAAAAATTAAATGCGGCATCTTTGAATTCAATTTCTTTATCAATAATTCTTTTTCTTATAGTATCTAATAGCTTTTTAGACTCGCCGAGTTTTGATTCATCTACATTAGGTGTAATTAGTATATGTCTTATGTCAACTTGTTGGCCTCTAATTTTTTCAACAGTCAAAATATGCCAACCAAATTCACTTTTAAATGGGCTAGAAATTTCTCCTTCCTCTAGACTAAAAGCAATATCTCTAAATTCTTTTACCATTCTGGGTCTTTTTCTGTGAAGAGTATATTTCCCACCATTTGCTCTAGATCCAGGGTCTTGGGAATATAAAATAGCCTTTGAGGCAAAACTTAAACCTTTTTCTTCAACATCATTCTTAAATGTATTTAATAGGTCTATAACTCTGTTTTTTTCCTCATCGCTTACATTTGGTTCAACTACAATTTGTGAAATTTCTAATTCCGTCCCAAAAATAGGTAAATCAATTAAAGGAATTGATTCATAAAATAACTTAACCTCCTCTGGTGTAACTTCAACATCATCAACAATTTTAGACTGCATTAATTGAGATAATTTCTGGATTTTATTTAACTGGTAAAGTTCATCACGAAATGACAACTCATCATTTTTATTATAGAATTCTAACACTTTCTCTAAACTACCGAGTTGTTCTGTGAAATACTCTATGCTTTGATCTACGTAAGAATAAATTTCTGTATCACTTACCTCTAAGCTGTCTTGAGTTGCATGGTGAGCATACATTTTATCTTCCATTAATTTACCTAAAAGTTCACACCTGGTTACGTTTTTTGTAGAAATACCCTGTGATTCCATTTCTGAAAATGTTTTATCGATATCAGAGTCTAAAATAACATAATCCCCTACAACTGATGCAACTCCATCTAGCTTAAACCTCGAAGTCTCTTGACCAAGTGTGTTTTGTATATTAAAAAATAAAACAAATATTATTTTAAGGTACTTTAGGGAAAATTTCAAGTTTTTTTGTTTGTACAGCATCATCTAAAATTTCTTTATCAAAATTTTTAAAAAAATTTAACTTTTTTCTATTAATTAGAATTCTTTCAATATTACCCTCAACTATTTCATATGGAGCAGGAGTATTATATTTTTTATAATCAAAAATTTTTAACAAATATACTTCTAACGAATCCTTGAAAACAAAAAAATCTCTTTTTTTTAAATCAATAGTCAAAGTATTTAATAGGGGTATTTTTTTTATCAAATAATTTTTATTTATCCAGACTGGTTTATCAAAAACAAAGTCATTGAATTGGTAATTAATAGAATCTAAAAAAAATAAATCCTTATCAGAAAAATTTCTTAATCTTGACTTGATTAGATTTAAGTTATTATTACTTTCTGGTAAAATTATATACGCTACATTATAATAATCATCTTTTAATCTAAAATTAATTTTATTTTTTTCATAATACCTTATTTTTTTAAAACTATCAATTTTATTGTTAAAATTAGATTTGGATAAAAAGTTTCTATACGTATTAGTCCATAATTCCAATTTATAATTTTCAACCATTTTTGTGAGTTTTTTTTGAATTGTGTCATGAAGATGTAAAAGTGATTTACCATAAACAAGATTCTTAATTGCCCACTTATTAATAATTGATTTTGATAGAATTAGACTATCCTCATAAGATAATTCAGAGCTTATTTCGTTTTCAAAATCAGAAAGATAAAGGAAGCTAGAATTCACTCTGGCAACTTTTTTTACTTTTTCGGTTTGCTGAAGATTATCACAACTGATAAAAAAAATCAATAATATTAATATTCGCATATTAGAATATTTATTCAAACTTAAAAAAATAAATAACAGGTTTTTTTAAATTGAAATTAAATACTTGAATTAATTATGATTTTTTTTAATTTATAATATTGTCATAACTTGCAATATTTAAAGGAAATGAGACTTTTAATTATATTACTAGTGTTTTCTAACTTTTTTAATCTTGATTACAATATATATTATTCAAGAAATAAAGAGAAATCATTAACTAATGGATTTTTTGGTTTTGAAGAGAAATCTAGAGCAAAACTCATTTACAAAGATGGATTTTTAAATATAGAGGGATTGGATGGCAATGCTAATGTCACTATATACAGTATAATTGGTAATAAAGTGGCATTTTTTCCAAATATAGGTTTAAGAAACTTTAAAGAGCCTGTCTCATTACAAAGAGAAACAATGTATATTGCTAGAATCGAATTTTCAAATACAGTTTTTACCTATAAATTTTTCACAAGATAGTTTATCGGGAATAGTTGGGAGCTTCCTTTGTGATTTCGATATTGTGGGGATGACTTTCAGTAACTCCTGCAGAAGTTGTTCTGACAAATTCTCCTTTGTTTTTCAATTCTTCAATACTTTTTGTGCCACAATAGCCCATACCTGCTCTAAGTCCTCCCATTAGTTGTTGAATGCTTTCATAAATTTCTCCTTTATAAGGTACTCTTCCTTCAATTCCTTCGGGGACAAGTTTTTTTATGTCATCCTCTACATCCTGAAAATAACGATCTTTGCTTCCTTTTTTCATAGCCTCTACGCTACCCATACCCCTATAGGATTTAAATTTTCTACCCTCATATATAATAGTTTCACCAGGTGACTCTTTTGTTCCTGCGAAAAGGGAACCAAGCATAACACAATCAGCCCCAGCAGCTATTGCCTTTGGTAAATCACCAGTGTAACGAATTCCTCCATCAGCTATGACAGGTATCCCGGATCCTTTAATTGCTTTAGAAACTGACATAATCGCTGACAGTTGTGGATACCCAACCCCTGCAATGATCCTAGTTGTACAAATTGAACCTGGTCCAATTCCAACTTTAATTGCATCTGCGCCCAAATCAACTAGAAACTTTGCGGCTTCACCAGTCGCAATATTTCCAACTATTACATCTAAATCCGAAAAGGAGTTTTTAATTTCTTTTAATATTTCAGCCACTCTTTTTGAATGTGCATGTGCTGTGTCGATTACTATAGCATCAACACTTGCGTTAACCAAAGCTTGTGTTCTTTCAATAACGTCATTAGTAACTCCTACAGCAGCAGCTAAACGAAGTCTTCCATAAACATCTTTATTTGAGATTGGTTTAACCGTTTGTTTTGTTATGTCTCTGTAGGTAATTAATCCAACTAATTTATACGAATCATCAACCACGGGGAGTTTTTCAATTTTGTATTTCTGTAAAATTTCTTCCGCATCTTTAAGAGAGGTATTTGGACTAACCGTTATAAGATTTTTAGAAGTCATTATTTCTTTAATAGATCTTTTATCATCCTTTTCAAAGCGTAAATCTCTATTTGTAACTATACCGCATAACTTTCTAGTTTTACTTATTATGGGTATCCCTCCTATATTGTTTTTTCTCATAGATTCCTTAGCATCAGACACTTTACCCTCTAAAGAGAGGGTTACAGGGTCTAATATCATACCTGATTCTGATCTTTTAACAAATCTAACCTTGTCTGCTTGTTTTTCAATCGACATATTTTTATGTAAAACACCTATACCTCCTTCTCTAGCAAGTGCAATCGCCATTTTACTTTCCGTAACGGTATCCATTGCAGCAGAAATAACCGGAATATTTAAAGGGATGTTTTTAGAAAACTTTGTTTTAATATTGACCTCTCTTGGTAAAACATCAGAGAATTTAGGAACTAATAATACATCGTCAAATGTAAGACCCTCTATAATTTTATTATGTGATTTGTTAGTCATTGCAACTAGAATAAATTTAGTTGCGAGCAAATTTATTAAAAAAACATTGAAATTCAGTCCTTTGTACAATCTTTCTTAAACATCTGTAAAATGAAAATTATTAGTTAGATTATGATAATAATATATATAGGGCTAAAGAAATTAAAATTAGTCCATTGATTGGTTTTAAAAATTCTACTTTCAAAACATTTAATATTCTAGATGAAAAATGTGCTGTGATTGAAAAAATAATAAAAACTTGAACAATGAATATTGAGCATAGAATAATATATTGAAATGGTATTATAATACTTTGACTAAAGAGGAAATTTGGAAAAAATAGCCAAAAAAATAAACCAACTTTAGGGTTTGTTATATTCATTATTATTCCCTGTTTAATCAAATTTTTTGAACCATTTAAAAATATTTTATTCTTATGTTGGGCAAAAAAAAGATACAGTTCTATTACTCCCAAATACAAAAAATACGCAAATCCAATTATTTTAAGATAGAATAAAGTCGTTTCGGAGGTTGAAAAAAAATTTGACCATCCAAAAATCAATATTAAAGAATGAATAAAAAGTCCGATTATTAGACCTATGATAAATTTCATAGAAGACTTAACACCTTTTTGAAGACTATATGAAATAACCATAAAGATATCAGGCCCAGGGAATAAGGTAATCATAACAGATGATAATATAAAAGTTGATAATTCTTCCATTGCTTTTCAATATAATTATAATTTTAGGATTTTAGGTTTTAAACTATATTTGCAGAGTATGGATAAAAATTCTAGTTTTTTTGATGAAGATTTGATTGATTTAAGGAAATCTTTAATAGAACATCCCTTATATAATTCTATGGATAACTTAAATGACATAAAAAAATTTATGGAAATCCATGTTTTTGCTGTTTGGGATTTTATGTCGTTAGTGAAAAACCTTCAAATAAATCTCACATGTATTAGTACTCCCTGGATTCCATCTAAAAACAGTTTAACGGCGAGACTTATAAATGAAATTGTTTGGGGCGAAGAAACGGATATAGATAAAAAGGGTATTGCTAAAAGTCATTTCGAAATGTATTTAGATTCAATGAATGAAATTGGAGCAAATACTAAAAAAATAGAATTTTTGATAGAGCTTGTTAAAGAAGGAAAAGATATTTTTAAAATTATTGAAAGTCTAAACATAGCAAACGAAATAAAAGATTTTTTAAAATTTACATTTTCAGTAATAAAAGAAGAT
>JBELIL010000095.1:0-5544 GCA_042090925.1 Flavobacteriales bacterium | reverse complement strand
CAAAAGTTTTAAAATTTGATCCAAAAAATTATATTTTATTTTTAGAGGATTTAGGGAATTGCCATGATTTAACCTCCATTTACCAA
This sequence comes from Flavobacteriales bacterium, assembly GCA_042090925.1. Classification (GTDB taxonomy): domain Bacteria; phylum Bacteroidota; class Bacteroidia; order Flavobacteriales; family Flavobacteriaceae; genus TMED96. The sequence goes on along the minus strand of JBELIL010000095.1, from coordinate 5,458 downwards.
AGCAATATTGTTCCAAAAGATTTTATTGATAAATTAATAACGGGACTTAATTATATTCATCAACAAAAAATTTCTAAAGTATATCCAGAAAATAAACTCCTGCGAAAACTTAATCATCAGAATATTTTCATTTTACCTTTTATAGAAAATGATTTTTCATTAGACCATGTTCAAAAGGGATTGAAGGAGCTAGCTAAACCATACAAAACAAATAAAATATTGTTTAAAAAAATATCAGAGGCAGGTAAAATTTATATGGAAAAAGGTGACACTTTGTTACACGGTGATTATTATCCTGGAAGTTGGATTCAATTAGGCAAAAGATTATGCATAATTGATCCCGAGTTTAGTTTTTTAGGCCCCAAAGAATTTGATTTAGGTGTTATGGCGGCACATATTATTTTGACAACAGGACAGAGATTATTTTTTGATCTTACAATAAAAAATTATCAAGGAAAGATAAATGTAAATATGACAAAAATTTATTGTGGAATTGAGATTATTAGACGATTAATTGGTTTAGCTCAATTACCTATAAAACGAACTTTGAAGCAGAAGAAAAATCTTCTAAATTTGGCTAATAACTTAATCTTACAATAATTATTTATTTTAATACTTTAAAGCTAAATGATAGTTTATTAATTATAATCCAAAATTGAATTATGAATACAATTAATCCTGATGTATTTACTTTTTACAAAGCTCTAGAAAAAAATAATACTCGTGAATGGTTTGAACCTCAAAAAACCAGATTCAAAGCCTTAGAATTAGAGGTGAAAAAATTTAATGAATTAGTTAAGCAAGGGCTAGATAAAACAGATAATATCGAAAAAGTAAAGATTTTTCGCATCTATCGTGATGTTCGTTTTTCAAAAAATAAAACTCCTTACAAAACGCATTTTGGTATTAGCTTTCACAGAAAAAAACCGAATCTTAGAGGTGGTTATTATTTACACATTGCTCCACAAAATAGTTTTATTGCTTCAGGTTTTTGGAATCCAAATCCTGTTGATCTTTTAAGGATTAGAAAAGAATTGGAAATGGATGCACAAGAGCTTCGAGAAATTATTGATGATAAAACATTTAAAAGATTTTGGGGTGACATCCAAGGGGATATTGTTAAAACATCACCCAAGGGTTTTAGTATAGAACATCCTGACATTGACTTAATACGCCATAAACAATTTATTTTCTTAAAGAAATTTGATGATAAAAGCGTAATTTCGTCTGATTTTCAAAATCAAATTATTCAACATTTTATAGCCATTAGACCTTTTTTTGACTACATGACTAACGTTTTAACTACAGATCTTAATGGAATTTCAACATTATAAATCCTCATACACCTAAATATGAATAACATACAATATTTTTTAAGTCTAACTGCATCGGTATTATTTTTTGCTTGTTCGGCATTAAAAAATAATAGTATCAATCAACCATCAAAAATTTTAGCTAATATTGATTTAATTGATATTAAAGACGATAAAGTCCAGATCAGCGTTTCTCCTTCGAGGGTGGAAAATGATGAAATAATCTTTTATATCCCCCAAATCGTTCCTGGCACATACGAGTATTCCAATTTTGGACGATTTATTGAAAATCTAAAGGCATTTGATAAAAAAGGGAATTTATTACCTGTAGAGTCCTTAGACAAGAATAGTTGGAGGATTTACAAGGCTAAGAAACTCTCTAAGCTAACATATATGGCCAATGATACTTTCGATGGACCTGACGGTGGAAATGAGATTTATCCTATGGGAGGAACTAATTTTAAGGAGAATGATACATTTTTATTAAACCTTCATAGTATGATAGGTTATTTTGAGGGGATGAAAGAAATTCCTTATCATCTTAGCATAGTTTCTCCTAAAAAATTAAAATCTTTTACATCTTTACCGAGTATTTCTCAAAGTGATAGTCTGGATATCTTTTTAGCTAAAAGATACTTTCATATTATTGATAATCCGATTTTATATAGTGAGCCTAATGCGATTTCGTTTGACTTAGAAAATATCAAGGTAGGTATGGCAGTATATTCTCCCTCAGGTATTCACAAGGCAGAGGAATATCAGCCAGCTATCGAAGAAATGATGATAGCTCAGAAGAACTTTTTAGGAGAAGCTAACAATACTGCTTCTTATGATATTTTACTCCATTTAATGGACATGGAAGATCTGCAATATTTTGGTGGAGTAATGGGTGCGCTAGAGCACCATACTTCAACAACAGTTGTTTTTGTTGACCAAATGAAACCTCAAGAACTTACCCAAAGCCTTATTGATGTTGTTTCCCATGAATTTTTCCATACACTTACTCCATTAAATATTCACTCAGAGGAAATTCACAATTTTGAATATAATACTCCATTAATGTCAAAACATTTATGGATGTATGAAGGGACAACAGAATATTTTGCAAATTTATTTCAAATTAATCAAGGTTTAATAGATGAACAAAATTTTTACAATCGTATTCTTGAAAAATTGAACTATTCTAAAAGATACGACGATAGTATGTCTTTTACAGAGATGAGTGCTGGAATTGTTGATGAACCATTTCAAACTAATTATGGAAATGTGTATCAGAAAGGTGCTTTAATTAATATGTGCTTAGATATAATTATTCGTGAACAGAGTGGAGGCGAACGTGGAATTCTTTGGGTTATGCAAAATTTAGCTAAGCGATACGGAACTGAAAAACCATTTAAGGATGATGAACTTATTGATGAAATTATTACAATGACATACCCTGAAGTGGGGCTTTTTTTTAAAACTCATGTTGAGGGTACAAAACCAATAGATTATATGGAGTATTTTAATAAGGTTGGTTTAACTATAGGAGATGCTAATGTTCCGCTTAGAAGTATACTTTTCAAGGACGATCAAAATCCTTTTTTTACTCCAAAACCGAATGATGATGGGAATGTTATGTATTTTGTGGATGGATTAAATACAACTATAAAAAATATGGGAGTTAAAAAAGGAGATATTTTTTTAGGTCTTGATGGTAAAATGATACCTGAAATCAAGCAAGAAAATATAAATGAAATTAATGCGATATTTACTTCTAGTTTTATGTGGGATGATCAAACTGAATTTAGTATTACGATTAAGCGTGATGACGAAATAATGACTTTCAATGGGATAACAGGAAATCCATCTGCAATTGTAAGTGGAGTGATTAATGATCCAAATGCAACACAAAAAGCAATATCATTAAGAAATTCATGGATGAAAAATTAAATTAATAATATAAACTATAATTTATGTTATGTAAAATAGAAAGTATTAAGATAACTAACTATTCTATCAAATAAATCAAACCTCCTCTATCTATATGAAAGTTTTTAAAATAATTATTGGTGTTTTATTAAGTCTTGTAATTTTAACTGGTTCATTTTTAGCTTATAATTTGTTTATAAATCCTAAAAGTCCAAAAGATTTGGTAGAATTTAAAACAGATGAAAAAGAAATAAGTGTACAATACTACCAACCTTATAAAAATGAACGTCTTATTTTTGGAGAGCTCGATAATGGTGCATTAGTTCCTTATGGTTACTACTGGCGTTTAGGAGCGAATTTAACTACGAAAATTACAACAAATCAAGATTTAAATTTCGCTGGACGTAGTCTCCCTAAAGGTACTTATGGTTTATATGCTTATCCTTATGCTGAAAATTGGGTAGTTATTGTTCATGAAGAAACTGGAAGAATAAGTTTTTCTGAGCCTGATTCTAAAGGTATTTTAATGAAAATAAATCTTCCCGTTCAAAAATTAAATAAATCTCTTGAGCAATTTACAATCGATTTTGTAGAATCATCACTGAGAATGCGTTGGGATAAGACTAAAGTTGTTATACCTATTAATTGATGCGAAAATTTTTCTCTCAACTATTTATCCTCTTAAAAATTGTTTTTTCAATCCTCTTTATTGGGGGAATTATCTATTATATAATTGACAAGATTCAAGAAAAAAATAATCTCATGGATATTGAGGAATACAATCCTAAATCAACATTGATTATAAAGGAAACCCCAATTAAAAAAGCTAAATACTCATTTATTGATGTCCATAATCATCAATTTGACATGCCAATCAAAGACTTAAATAAATTGGTAAAAGAGATGGACAGTTTAAATATGGGGTTTATGATTAATCTTAGTGGATTTAGAGGCTTATATTTAAAAAAATCACTAGAAAATATAAAAAAAAATGCACCTACTCGTTTTGGATTATTTTTAAATATTGATTTTGAAAGTATTGATGATATTAATTTTGAAGAAAAACAAGTTGCTTTAATTGATTCTGCATCTGCTGCTGGTGTAATGGGTCTTAAGGTTTATAAAACATTAGGTTTAACCAGTAGAGATTTAAATGGCAATCGAATTGCTGTAAACGACCTACGACTCGATCCAATATGGAAAGCTTGTGGAGATAACAATATACCTGTACTGATTCACTCAGCAGAGCCTGAATCTTTTTGGAAACCCAAGGATAAGTTCAATGAACGTTGGTTAGAGTTACGTCAAAAACCCAATCGCTATAGAGATCCAGCAATTAATCCCTCTTTTGAAGAAGTCCTGGCTGAGCAGCACGATATATTTAAAAAACATCCAAATACAACTTTTATCAATGCCCATCTGGGTTGGATGGGAAATGATTTGGACCGTTTAGAAACTCATTTAGATACCTACCCTAACGTTATGACTGAAATTGGAGCGGTATTAGCAGAATTGGGACGTCAACCAAAACGAGCTAGAAGCTTTTTCATCGACTATCAAGACCGAATTCTATTTGGAAAAGACAGTTACAAAGTAAGTGAATACCATACATATTTTAGGGTTTTGGAGACAGATGATGAATATTTTGACTATTACCGCAAGCGTCATGCCCATTGGAAAATGTATGGTCTGGCACTACCTGATTCTGTTTTGCAAAAACTATACTATAAAAATGCTTTAAATTTATTTCCATCCATTAATCAATCTCTATTTAAAAACTAATTTATGATACTTGTTACCACTCCTACTATCACCAATAAAGAAATACTAGAAACCCTTGGTATTGCAAGAGGAAGTACTGTTAGAGCCCGAAATGTAGGACAAGATATTTTCGCAGGATTAAAAAATCTTATTGGTGGTGAAATTTCAGAATACACAAAGCTTCAAGCACAGTCTCGAGAGCAGGCACTCCAGCGCATGCAAGAAGATGCTCAACAGCTTGGTGCTAATGCGGTTGTCAATGTTCGCTTAACCACCTCAATGGTAATGCAGGGCTGTTCGGAAATACTCGCCTATGGTACCGCAGTAATTATTAAAAAATGATTGAATTAATACTTTTTACCGTTGCAGCTATAATCGGAATCTACCTTATCAATCAAAAACTAGAAAACGAGAAAAAAGAAGACTTCGAAGAAAGGGACAACTAATTTTTAACCCCTAAAAAAACATTAACC
>JBELIL010000094.1:2590-5631 GCA_042090925.1 Flavobacteriales bacterium | reverse complement strand
TAATACTCCTAGTGAGAATTGATCGTCAGCGTATGCCCTTAATCCTCCATACCACACCAAAAGACCAAGAGTTATAGATGTTGATAGTTCAGCAATTGGGAAAAAAATAGAGTTGTACCAGACAGTTTTTAACCATGCCTTTTTATGACGTTCATTAATTAATTTAAATACTTCCAATTCTTTATTTTCTCTATTAAAAATTTGTACTATTCTCATGCCGGTTATTCTCTCCTGAAGGAAAGTGTTAATATTTGAAATTTCAACTCTAACTTGTTCAAATGCCTTTTTCATTGACTTTTGAAATACTCTAGTCGCATAGATTATTAATGGGAGAATTGAAAAAACAACTAAAGAAAGTTCGAAATTGATCACTATCATAACGATTATAACTATTCCCATCTTTAAAAAGTCAGCAAGTATCATAAATAATCCTTGACTGAAAATATTTGCAATTGATTCAATATCGCTAACAGAACGGGTAACTAATCTTCCAACAGCTGATTTATCAAAAAACATCATCTTAAAACTCACTAACTTTTTAAATAAGGAGACTCGAATATCTTTGATTACCATTTGCCCTAACCAATTTGCATAAAACACAAAAACATATTGAAAAATGACTTCTAGAAGTAGAACCGTTAGCATCAAGAAAACAAAAGTCATCAATCCAGTATAATTCCTTGGGGTAATGTAGTCATCAACAGTGACTTTTAATAAATATGGATTTAATGTAGAAAATAAAGAAAGTAAAATTGCAGATATTAAGACAACATAGTAAGTTTTAATATATGGTTTTGCATAAAGCATCACTTTTTTAAATAGTTTTAAATCAAAATATGAAATATTATTTTTTTTCATTTATAAAAAAATGTGTTTAGGATATTTAACATTTACGAGATACAATCCGCATGCAGGCACAGAAAACCCAGCTTTTGTTCTATCCCTTTGAATCATAATGTTATTGAAATCATCAACTGAAATCTTGTTTTTACCAACCTCAATAAGAGTTCCAACAATTGCTCTAACCATATTTCTTAAAAATCTATTCGCGGTAATTGTAAATACAGCTCGATCATTTTTTAATTTCCAGTCTACTTTAGAAATGGTACATAAATAATTCTTTACATCTGTCCTTGTTTTAGAAAATGATTTAAAGTCGTTATGAAATAGTAGACTTTTCGATGCTGCTTTAATTTTTTTGAAATTAATTTCATTTCTTAACTCTAAGTACCTTTTATGTTTAAATGGATCTTTACAGAAAGAAATTTTGTATTTATATGTTCTTGAAATTGCATCAAAACGAGCGTGAGCACTGTCAACAACTTTCATGATTTTTTTAACAGTTATGCTATGATCTAAAAAACTGTTAAGGAGACTACTCAATTTAGACTCAATTTCCACATTAATATTTGCATCAAAGTGGGCATACATATTGATAGCATGAACACCGGCATCAGTTCTACCTGCTGCAACCAGTAAAATTTTTTGCTTTAAAATTATGGAAATTGCGTCCTCAAGTGTTTCTTGAATACTTAAAGAGTTTGGTTGTCGTTGCCATCCATGATATTTTGATCCGCAATAACTAATAATTAAAAAATATCTCACACCACAAATATATTAGAATGACAATTCTTAAATTGAATTCATTTTATTATTTATTAAAAATTTGAAAAAAATTCTTGTTCTTTCCGACACACATGGATACATTGATGACAGAATTGAAGAATACGCAAAAAATTCTGATGAGATTTGGCATGCAGGAGATTTTGGCTCATTAGAAGTTTTAAAAAAATTAGAAAAAATATCTTTTTTTAGAGGAGTATACGGAAATATCGATAATCATTTTTTAAGAAGAAGTCTCTCTGAGTTTGAAATATTTGAAGTTGAAAAATTAAAAGTTTTATTAATACACATTGCAGGAAGTTCAAAAAATTTATCCTTTAAGGTCAAAAGTTTAATTAAAACTCATAAACCTCATGTTTTGGTTTGTGGTCACTCTCATATTTTAAAGGTTGAATATTTAAAATCAAAAAGCATTTTATATTTAAATCCTGGGGCTGCAGGAAAAAATGGATTTCACAAAATTAGAACAATGATAAAATTTGAGATCATAAACAAAACGATTGAAAACATGAATATTATAGAACTAGGTAAAAGATCTAAAATTTAACGTATTCTATCTATCGAGTCAATCAATTTTTGATCTTTTTTAATTCCTCTAAGCGAAAGTAAAAGAAGCAAAAGTCCCAATAAATAATGATAAGTATGATAATTATGTAAAAAATTTATTGGGTTATCCACTTTATAAGCTAGAATTGATATTGATGTTAAAATAATAACTTGAATTATTATTAGAAAGTATAATAATTTGATTTGGATTTTTCTGTTTTTAAAACTAAATACAGTGATAGTTGAAAAAATAATTAACAAAATAATTAATATAAGATATAGGTCAACTTTATCAATAAAAAAATGAAACGGATTTTTATCTATTGAATACTTATACAATAAATAACATTTATTAATTATATAGATAAATATATATAAAGATTGAAATCTCTGAATCATTTATTTGAAAATTAAAAAAAAATAAGTTGACTTTCATATTTTTTTGTAATATTGCATTAAATAACTCTTTAATCTAAGAGCAATTATCCCAAATTTTTATCAATTTTATAATATGTATGACATTTCCACATTAAAAGAAAAAAAGATATCCGAATTACAGGATATTGCAAAATCTTTAAAGATTAAAAAAATAGCCAGTTTAAAAAAACAAGAATTGATTTACCAAATCATCGACTTTTTATCTACCAATCCTGAATCTAATTCTAAATCTGGTTCAAATTCTGAATCTAACTCTGAATCTGAATCTAACTCTGAATCTGAATCTAACTCTGAATCTGAATCTGAATCTAATTCTAAATCTGGATCATATAAAGACGATACACATTTGGCGAGTGATAAAAAGGTTCTTTCCACAAAGAGCAGTGATAAAAATGAAATGCCAATTAAAAAAAATAACTTTCATAAAAATGACA
>JBELIL010000094.1:0-2490 GCA_042090925.1 Flavobacteriales bacterium | reverse complement strand
AGCAGTGATAAAAATGAAATGCCAATTAAAAAAAATAACTTTCATAAAAATGACAAAGGGCCAAAAAAACCCTTCAATAAATCCAATCCCAAAAATAGAAATCAGCATAGCCACAAAAACCACGATAATTTTCATAATAGAGACACCAGAAATAGATACAAAGAACCTGATTACGAATTTGATGGGATAATAAATTCCGAAGGAGTTTTAGATATAATGAATGAGGGATACGGATTTTTGAGGTCATCAGATTATCATTACTTATCATCACCTGATGATGTTTACGTTTCTCAATCTCAAATTAGACTTTTTGGACTAAAAACAGGTGATACTGTCTTAGGCACTGTAAGACCTCCAAAAGAAGGTGAAAAATATTTTCCCTTGATCAAGGTTGTCAGTATTAATGGGCAAGAGCCAAAAGTTGTAAGGGACAGAGTTTCATTTGAACATTTGACACCATTGTTCCCACAAGAAAAATTTAAGTTGGCAGATAAACAAAATACGATTTCCACACGAATCATTGATATTTTTTCGCCAATTGGAAAAGGACAAAGGGGAATGATTGTATCACAACCGAAAACTGGTAAGACAATGCTTTTGAAAGATATAGCTAATGCCATAGCTGCAAACCATCCTGAGGTCTATCAAATAATTTTACTTATAGATGAAAGACCAGAGGAAGTTACAGATATGCAAAGAAATGTCAAAGGTGAGGTAGTTGCATCAACATTTGATGAACCTGCAGATAGACACGTAAAAGTTGCTAATATAGTTTTAGAAAAAGCCAAAAGATTAGTTGAATGTGGTCATGACGTTGTAATACTTTTAGATTCTATTACAAGACTTGCTAGGGCCTATAATACAGTTCAACCTGCCTCGGGTAAAATACTTAGTGGTGGTGTCGACGCAAATGCTTTACATAAACCAAAAAGATTTTTCGGTGCAGCTAGGAATATTGAAAATGGTGGTTCTTTGTCAATAATAGCTACTGCACTCACAGAGACGGGATCGAAAATGGATGAAGTGATTTTTGAGGAGTTTAAAGGGACAGGTAATATGGAACTGCAGTTAGATAGAAAGATATCGAACAGAAGAATTTTCCCAGCTATAGATTTAATATCATCGAGTACAAGAAGAGATGATCTTTTGTTAGATGAAAATACAATTCAAAGAATGTGGGTTTTAAGGAAATATCTTGCTGATATGAATCCCGTTGAGGCAATGGAATCAATGAACGATAGGTTTACTAAAACAGTAAACAATGAAGAGTTTTTGATTTCAATGAATTCCTAAAAGGAGGTTTTTATAGAGAAGCTACGTGTTTTTCTAACTTGGATTTGAGATTTGAGGCTTTATTAAAGTGAATTATATTTTTTTTAACCAATTTATCTAATAAAGAAATAACTTTCGGAAGCTGTTTTTTAGCGTCTTTTTTGTTTGAGTTATTTTTTAAATCTCTAATAGCATTCCTAGTAGTTTTATGTTGAAGTCTATTTACAGACCTCTTTACCTCACTGGTACGTATTCTTTTTACTGCTGACTTGTGATTTGCCATTATAAATTTTAAGAATACAAAACTAGTAAAAGCTTTTAAATAATAAAAAATGTTTTTAATTTCTTTTTTTTGATATTAATTATTTGAAGTATATTTCTAAAGTTATAGTTTTACGATATGAAAAAAATTTTAGCCTTAATTGTACTTACAGTTATTAGTTCCTCTTGCGATAATTCAAAAAAAATTACACTTTCAAAGCTTGAAGGTTCACCACCCTATTTAGATGCTAAAATAAGTACAGCATCGATAACAGTTGGTGATAATGACGAATACGCCTTTTCCTTTGATATAAGTGACTATGAGCTAGGTGCACAAACCATCAATAATGTCGAAAGTCAACTAGCAAACTCCGGTAAAGGACAACACATTCACTTTATAGTAAATAATGGACCGTATTCCGCTCATTACACAAATAATTTTAAGAAAAAACTTAGTACCGATAATAATGTGATACTTGCTTTTTTATCTAGATCTTATCATGAATCTGTAAAAAATCCAAATGCTTTTGTTTTAACTCAAATCGGTGAGGACAAAGTTGATTTAAATAATGAATTTCTATTTTATAGCAGACCTAAAGGAACATACAAAGGAAAAGATACTGAAAAGTTACTTTTAGATTTTTACCTAATTAATACAACAATTTCCCCAGAAGGAAATAAAGTAAAAGCTACAATTAATGATACAGAGTTCATTATCACTGAATGGGCACCCTACTATCTTCAAGGACTTCCAAAAGGAGAAGTAAAAATAAAACTGGAACTTTTAAATGCCGAAGGTAAATTAGTCGATAGCCCGTTTAATCCCTCGATTAGAACTGTAAATCTCGAATAGTTCATTAAATAGCATCATTTTTTTTTTACTTTTAATTGTACTTTAAAATTTAAAAAATGCAAACAAGAAGAAACTGGATTCGCTCATCAATTGGTTTAGGAGGG
>JBELIL010000093.1:0-5629 GCA_042090925.1 Flavobacteriales bacterium | reverse complement strand
AATAAATAACAAAGAAATCCTCGATATCAAAATTAATTAAAACCTTTATTGAATTTTGTACAACAGAAAGAATTTCGTTATAAACTCCGAGGATTAGAAAAACCATGGCTCCAGAAATACCTGGTAATATCATTGCCGATATTGCAACAGCAGAACAAAAAAAAAGGTATATCAAAGTTGGTTCGAAATTCAAACTAGTTAATTGTGTCAAACCAATTGACACAGTTAATGATACTAGAAGGTAAAAATAATCAACAAATTTTTTATTTTTAATTAATCCAATAAATTGAAAAAAAGTTCCAATTATTACACCAAATATGAAAGAATATATTGGAATTGGGTGATACTCAAAAAGGTAAATTAAAATACCAGACAGAAAAAAAAACCCCTGTAACGACACCTAAAAAGAGTGATATTAGAAAAGATCCATTTATGTTAGACCAAAAAACTTTAAATTCTCCCTGTAATAACTTTTTAAATGAGAATCTATCAATACTTCTTATGAGATCATGATATATTCCAGTGATAAACGCAATGGTTCCACCAGAAATTCCTGGAATAATATCAACAGAACCCATTAAAACACCTACGAAGTATGTAAAAAGATTATTTTTCTTTGATTTTAAATTATCCAATTAAATCAGATTAGAACTTCTAAATGAGGATAAAATTCCAATAATTTTGGTGAAAGTAAATTTATATTCTTTCTCACATTTTCTAGATAAAATTCCATTTCATTTTTTTTACCAAGATTTAAATAGCACAAGGCAATTTTGAAATCTAAGTCTGGAACATTTGGATAAAGTTTTTTTGCTTTCTTACCTATTAAATAACCTTCTTCCCATTTATTCTGACTAATTAACGCATCAATCCAACCGGACCAAGTTCTTAACTCATCTATTCCAAGATCAATAATATTTTTGAATGCTTCTTCAGTTGCTACCAACCTGTTTAAATATTTATTTATTTTTGCATATTTTTTCCAATATTCAGGATAGTATTCATTAATTTTTAAAGCTTTGTTACAGTTGATCAAAGCACTTTTAAAATTATTTTTATTTAAATAATATTCAATTAAGGCTAGCCAACTTTCTTCGTAATTTGGATCTTCTTTGATGGAAAGTTTGTAATATTTAATTTCTAATTTCTGTTTTCCAAGCATTTTGAAGCATTCTGCTATCCTCAAGTATATAAATGCAGAAGGAGACTCAAATGTTAATGAAAATTGATAATTTTCAACAGCATCTAAGTAATTGTCATTTGTTTGTAAAATTTTTGCCTTTTCAACATAAGCAGCTGAAAATTTATCATCACATAAAATAGCATAATCAAATGACTTTAAAGCTTTATTGAGGTTTTTCAATTTTAAATGAAGTTTTCCCAATTCAAGCCATATTAATTCATTGTAAGGATCTTTTTCTAAGATCTCATTTAAAATTCTAACCCCTTCATTAAATGACTTAAGATTATCTATACAATAGATTAAATTATACAAAACTTGATGATCATTGGGTTCGTTTTCAATACACAGTCTAAAATATATCATAGCTTTTTGAAAATTACCGATTGTCAAAAATTCTAAAGCTATTAAATGCCAAACCTCAAATTTATACTCTGAGTAGGCAAGACATTCATTAAGTATCTCGATTGATTTATTGTGATTTTTAAGCTTAGAAAGTATTGTGGCTCTTTGAATATATGCATCCAGATTATTAGGTTCAATTTTATTAATAAAGGCTAATATTTCGTCCGCAGCCCCTAATTTATCCTCTAAAATCGATATTTCTGATTTCAGCAGAAGGATATTTATATTAACTGGATGCTGCTTGTTTCCTATTTTGATAGCTTTCTTAGCAAGATTAATTTTACCAAAATCAATATAATGTTGAGCTATGTACTCAATTTCTTGTGCATCAAAAAAATATGTGAGGTTTGTTTTAAGCATTTCTTCGAATTTTTTAATTGAAGAAATAAAATCCTGAGAGTAATCATCAAGCATTTGCGGTATTTTGTATAAACCTAAAATTATAAACAAACACTAAATCAATCGGATTTACATTTTATTCTTTTTAACAAATTAATTAACAAACTCAATTATATCATTTCATCCAAAATATTTAAAATAATTTTACATCCTCTTTTTATGTCATTGTTACTGATATTTAAGGCAGGAGTTATTCTTACTGCTAGTTTATTCCATAGAAGATAAAATAAAATCAAACCTCTATTCATTGACTCCTTAACAAGTCTTTCCGCATCTTCTTGGCTATTTAAGATTATTGCTAACATTAAACCAGTTCCATTTATTTTTTTTATTTTTTTATGTTTTAATAATAATCTTATCAATTCTTCTTTCTCTTTTATTTTATCTAATATTTTCTCGTTTTCCAATGTGTTTAAGACAGACAGTGCTGCTGAAGAGACAACCGCATTTCCACCAAAAGTAGAAATGTGTCCAAGTGAAGGTTTATATTCAAATTTTTTCATTTTTTCTCTTGAACTGCAGAATGCACCAATTGGGAGACCCCCACCTAATCCTTTTCCGACCACTAATATATCTGGTTCGACATTATATTTTTGAAAGGCAAACATCTTACCAGTCCTTCCAATTCCTGGTTGAATTTCATCCAAAATTAAAAGAGCCCCCATTTCTTGACATTTTCTTTTAACATTTTTCAAATAATCTATTTTTGGTACAATGAACCCTGCACCTCCCTGAATAGTTTCTAGTATTACAGCAGCTGTGTTATTATCAATTTTAATTAAGTCCTCATTATTGTTAAAATCAATAAAACTTACTTTCGGCAATAGAGGTTCGTATCCTTTTTTTTGGTCTCTGACCCCTAATAGACTTAAAGCTCCTTGAGTACTGCCGTGGTAAGAGTTTTTTGCAGCAATAAAATTTGATTTTTTTGTATATCGTTTTGCAAGTTTCATGGCTCCTTCAATTGCTTCGGTTCCTGAATTGGTCAAAAAAGTAACTTCAAGACTCTTGGGTAAAAAGCTAGCCAGTTTTTTACATAAATCAACACTAGATTTCTGAACATATTCACCATAAACCATCACATGCATGAATTTATTCAATTGCTTTTTTATCGCTTTTATAACTTTTGGATGTCTATGGCCTAGACTACATGCTGAAATTCCAGCCACAAAGTCTAGATATTTTTTACCTTTCGAATCAAATATATAAGAACCTTTTGCTTTATTGACAACTAACCCCACTGGGTTAGGAGAAGTTTTTGCTTGGTAAATAAGAAAATCTTTTAGTGACATTTTTTTATTTAAATAAATCATCTAAAGATTCTGGTCTTTCACTTTTTCTCCAGACGAATCCTTCTAGTAACTTTAGATTAGGGTCTAATTTATCTTCCGGATGTACCTTTCCTTCGGGAGAATTATAAAATGTGATATTTTTAATTTCATTTGATTCAAGCTTTATTTTTAATTCACTACAAATAGTTTTATCTATACCCACTAACTCTCCACTATCATTATATAAATAGTAAATCACTTTGATATTTTTTAAAACTTGTAAATTATTTAAGCCTCCGTTTATAAAATCACCATTTAAATACATTCCCTCAATTTGATTAAAATTATTTTGATTAATACTATCTTGTTCAATCACAAAAGAATTTCCAAAGATTAAAAGTGAATCTAGCTTTCTGGTTTTAATATCTGTTAGAAGATTAATTTCATTTCCACTCATCTGACTATCACTAAACCAAACTACTGGGTTGAGTTTGAGTTTTGACTTTAATGATAAAATTTGTATTTGTTTTTTTGAAAGGGGTTTTTTGTGTAATTCAATTTTACCTTTAGATTCATCAAAATATATTGAATCAGATATACCTCTAATATCGGATTTTAAAATTTTAACGCCATAATAGCCTCTTAGAATTCTTTTGTCAGAAGGTCCTGTTCCTATCAATGTGTCAGCATGTATATAAAGTGAATCGTTTTCAATAATGTTAATTGCAAGTGCTCTTTTTGTTATAATTGCAGAATCCTTATCCTTATATATTTCTCCATATTCTCCCTTTATTATTGAGTTGTTAATTGTATCTGTGATTACAACTCTATTAGTTGCAGAAGCATAATTGATTGATTCATTATAAAATATACTGTCCCCTTGAATTATTTTATTGTTGTAAAATATTTTTGGATTTTTTTGAAAATTTCCAATCGAACTTTTCAAATCAAAATTTCCTTTTTCACAATGTATTTCATAATCATTTCCAGTGATTGTAGTAGGACCAAAAAAAAGTGCATTTTTTGAAATCAGATCATAATCTAAGTTTTCCGAATTTATATCATATTTAGGATTACTAATCATAACCCCCGTCTTAAAAATATATTTTTTTTTATTGATGAAATACCTGCCTTTTTTACTTTTCAATATATTTTCTTTATCATCTATTATACCATTTGAATCATAGTATGCTATATTTAAAATCCTATCAAGATACAAGGTGTCTGTTTTAAGGGTCATATTGGGTTGTTTTAAAGTTACTTTTCCCCATGCTTTAGCCTTCCCTTTATCACCATCATAATTTAAATATTCACTCGTAAGCTCAAGGCTGTCTCCCTGTTTCAGCCAAACACTTCCATTTGCATTAAACTTATTTTCTTTGGAGTAAAAAAATGTTTTGTCTGAAATTATTGTTGCCCCATCATGGTAGAGCTTAACTCTTAAATTATTTCCTTTTGACAAAATACTTGCTTTTGGAAAATTTTCTTCATCTTTTGTAAATTTTCCAGCCTCTATAATTTCTATTAATTTTTTTTCTTGGCAGAAAGAATTGAAAGGGTATAAAATAGATAGTAATATAAATTTATAGAAAACTTTCTTAAATATTATATTCATCTTATCGATAAATTGTTTGATCTCTTCTTGGGCCTATTGAAATGATTTTTATTGGGACTTCAAGCTTTTTCTCAATGAATGATATATATTTTTTTAGATTCTCAGGAAGTTGAGAGTCATTTTTAATATTTGTTATGTTTTCATTCCATCCATCAAATTCTGAGTATATAGGAGAAAGGTCAGTTGAGTTTAAAGAAAATGGCATTCTAAATATTTCTTTATCAAGTTGTTTGTAAGATGTACAAATTTTTATTTTGCCTATACCGGACATGACGTCGCTTTTCATCATTGCAAGTTCAGTTACACCATTAATATCTACTGCATACTTAAGTGACACTAAATCTAGCCAACCACATCTCCTAGCACGGCCTGTTGTAGACCCAAATTCATTACCTACCCTACTTATTTTTTCTCCAATTTCATCAAATATTTCACTTGGAAAAGGGCCACTCCCAACTCTTGTTGTGTAAGCCTTAAATATGCCAATAACTTTATTTATTTTCGTTGGAGGAATTCCTAATCCGTTACAAGCTCCCGCGGCTGTAGTATTAGAAGATGTTACATAAGGGTATGTTCCGAAATCAATATCAAGCATGGATCCTTGAGCACCTTCAGCAAGAATTTTTTTTCCCTCCTTTAAAGAATCAAAAAGGAAATTCTCACTATCAATGATTGAAAGTTTTCTTAATAAATCCAAGCTGTTGAAAAACTTCTTCTCAAGTTCCTCTAGGTTAAAAGAAATATCAACATTTAAATTAT